>CAXUEB010000220.1:1340-6555 GCA_964249775.1 uncultured Spirosoma sp. | reverse complement strand
GTGCTGGGCAGGACGACCGGCACAATTACCGATGCCGACGGAAACTTTAAACTCACCATTCCCGACGAGGGGGCCAGCGGAACGCTCGTCTTTTCGTCCATCGGTTACCTGCGCCAGGAGGTGGCCCTGCGCGGGCGAACCACGCTGAATGTTGTGCTGGCGGTTGATACCAAGACGCTGAGCGAAGTGGTGGTAGTTGGGTATGGGACGCAGGAGCGCAAAACCCTAACTTCGGCTCAGACGAGCGTGAAACCCGCCGACATCCTCACGGTGCCAACGGCCAACCTTAACACCGCGTTGCAGGGCCGGGCCGCCGGGGTGCAGATTACCCAGAACGGCGGTGCGCCCGGTGCCCCCGCCACGGTACGCATCCGGGGCGTGTCGTCGCTGCGGGCGGGCAATGACCCGCTCTACGTGGTGGACGGCGTGCCGATCACGGGCGGGCTGAATGACATCAACCCCAACGACATCGAAAGCATTGACATCCTCAAGGACGCGGCTGCCGTGGCCGTTTACGGCGCACGGGCGTCGGGGGGAGTCGTCCTGATTACGACCAAACGCGGCACGGGCAAAAGCGGGGTTACGCTGACGAGTACCTATGGCTTTCAGAACATCGCCAAAAAGCTGGAAGTGCTGCCCGCCCCTGAACTCCTACAGGTGATGAAAGAAATGTACGACAACACCGGCCTCCGGCGCGACCCGTTTTTCACGCAGATCGACACGACGGTCAACGTGGACTGGGCCAACCGATTGCTGCGCAACAACGCCCCCATCCGCACGGTAGACCTCTCAGCCAGCGGGGGCGAAGGGCGCATCAAGTACGCGACGTCGATCAACTACTTCAACCAGGACGGCATCGTGGTGCAGTCGGGATTTCAGCGGGTGACGGGGCGGCTTAATTTAGACGTGGAGGTGAGTAAAAAACTGCGCTTCGGCAATAGCCTGTCGCTTATCAACACCCGGCCGCAGAACGCGCCGGAGAACGGAGCCACCAGCGTGGGCGTGTACTTAAACTCCTTAGTGAAGAATCCGCTGACGCCCGAACGCGACCCCACGACGGGTGGCTATAATTTTATTGAACTCTACGGCAACACGGGCAACCCGCTGGCGAGTCTGTACGAGGTCGAGCGCCGGGCCGTCAACAACCGCATTTTCGGCAATGTCTTTGCCGAATACACGCCACTGCCGGGCTTATCGCTCCGCACCAGCTGGGGGCTGGATGCGTCGGCGGGGCGCAACGATACCTTCAACCGGTCTACGTCCAGTCAGAGCCGTCAGACGAGTGGCTCGTTCAGCAACGGCACCACGTTCCGGTGGGTTAATACAAACACGATCAGCTACAACCGCCGAATTGCCGAGGCTCACAACATCAGCGTATTGGGCGTTTATGAACTCACCGAAGACCGCAACCAGAACTATTCAGCGCAGGGGTCGCAGTTTCCGAATGACAAAGTAACGACGCTCAACGCGGCCGCCCTCATCACCAACGCCACCTCCACCCAGTCGGCTTACGGCATCGAGTCGCTGGTGGGGCGGGTTACCTACAGCTACCGCGACAAGTACGTGCTGTCGGCCAACTTCCGGCGCGACGGGTCGAGCCGTTTCGGAAGCAGCAACCGCTACGGCACCTTCCCCTCCGTATCGGTAGCCTGGAACGTGGCCGACGAGCCGTTCATGAAGACCATCCCTCAAGTTAATTTCCTTAAAGTCCGGGGGAGTGCCGGGCAGGTGGGCAACCAGAACGGCCTGGGCAACTACAATGCGCGGGGCCTCTACCTGACGGGAAATGACTACGGCGGAGAGCCGGGCGTACGGCCGGGGGCGCTGCCCAACTTCGATCTGAAATGGGAAACCACCACGCAGTACAACGTAGGGATGGACGTGGGCTTTTTCAACGAACGCGTTGTGCTGACGGCCGATGCGTATCTGAAAGACACCAAAGACCTGCTCATCGACAAGACGGTTCCCGCGTCGGCCGGCACGGGGGGCGTCACGGTGAATCTGGGCCGGATGCAGAACAAAGGACTGGAGTTTAACCTGACCACCCGTAATCTGGTCGGGTCGGGTACGGCCGGGGCGCTGAAGTGGACTACCAACCTCAACATCGCCCTTAACCGCAACAAAATCGTATCGCTTTACGGCAGCAACAACGACTTAGTTCAGGTGTTTGCCACCACGCGTGCCCTGAATATCGGCGGACTGGAAAGCGTACTGATTCCGGGACAGCCCATCGGGTTGATCTACGGCTACGAGTCGCGGGGTATCTACGCCCGCAACGAAGACAACACGGCGGGCATTCGCAACCAGTCGGCCACGGGCTATTTGTTTGGCGGGGGCGACGTGATTTTTGTTGATCAGGACGGCGACAAATTCATTACGCCCTCCGACCGCATCGCCCTGGGCCGCCCGCAGCCGCTGCACACGGGCGGCATCAATAACACGCTGTCGTACAAAGGGTTCTCGCTCGACGTGTTCCTCAACTGGTCCTACGGCAATCAGGTGTATAACGCCACCCGGCAGTCGCTGCTGGGGATGGAAACGCCGAGCCGCAATTACCTGACGGACGTCCGCAACCGCTGGCGCAAGCCCGGCGATGTGACGGACGTAGCCCGGGCAGCCACCGGTATCGCCGGGAATCCAAATAGCAACAATACGCAGTCGCGCTTTCTGGAGGATGGCTCCTACCTACGGGTCAACAACGTGACGCTGGCTTATCAACTGCCCGTGGGCGTGGTGCAGCGGCTGCGCACGAGCACCATCCGGGCCTACGTGACGGGCAACAACCTGGCCCTGCTCACCCGCTACCGGGGCATTGACCCCGATGTGCGCTCATTTACCAACGAGGGCCAGTACGGCATCGACTTTGGCGCGTATCCGCGCGCCCGCACCATCACGTTTGGGCTATCCCTGGGCTTTTAATCATTGTTCATCTGTATGAAACGACTACTTTATTCAATACTCCTGCTGTGCTCGGTAGCCAGCTGCAACGTACTCGACCAGGACCCCATCAGTGATATTACGCTGGACAAAGCCTTTGAGAGCCAGGAGGATGTAAAAGCTGCTGTAATTGGTATTTATAGTCAACTGGCGCTGGAGTCAACAGCCCCCTCGCAGGAGATGCCCCTGCGCTACCTGTACAACGGCGAGTACCGAACCGACAGCTACTTCTCACGCCAGGCCGCTTTCCGGATGGCCAGTCAGGGTGGTTTCGACAACACCTGGCCGTGGGCCAACTGGCAAAACTACTATGCTTCCCTACGGGCTGCCAACGAAGTGCTGTACTACGGAAAAACGATTACCGACGACCGCTTCAGCAACGTGCGGGAAAAGAACCGGCTGTTCGGCGAAGCGTATTTTCTGCGGGCCTTTATCTACTTTAACGTAGTGCGGGTCTGGGAAAACGTGGTGCTGCGTACCGACCCCATCCTCGACGCTAACGGCAATTTTTTGGGACCGCAGGCAGCTCCGGCCGACGTGCTCAAACAAATTGAAGCCGATCTGCTACAGGCCGCTCAACTGATGCCGCGCGAGTACCCGTCGGCCAGCCGGGGCCGGGCCACGCGGGGAGCGGCCCAGGCGCTGCTGGCAAAATATTACGTCTACGTCAGTTCGCCCTACGCCCAAAAATACCTTAACCCGGGTCCGGTGCAGTGGGCCAAGGCCGCCAGCTGGGCCGATTCCGTTATTCGCAACCCGCTCTACAGCCTGGTTCCGGCGGCTGGCTACGCCACGATTTTCACCCAGAACGGCACGGGCGAATCCATCCTGGAAACGCTCTACGACGCCCTCATTACCGGCCCCAATCCGGTCAACGACCTGACGGCCCAGTTTCTGCCGCGTAAAAACACCGTTCCCACGGGCGGGACATATGCGCTCCAGCCGAGCGATAAACTCATCGACGCCTTCAAGGCCCTGCGCGATACAGTTCGGTTCAACGCGGCCATGGCCGAGGTCCGGCGCACTGACGGGTGGGAGTCGATTGACGTAGGTCGCACCGTGCCGGGCGTTACCCAGAAATACCCGAACCATTACGTCAAGAAGTACCCCGGCACCATTCAGGGTACCGCCCGCAACAGCGATAGCAACATCATCCACCTGCGGCTGGCCGATGTGATTCTGCTCCGCGCAGAAGCGCTGCACGAAGCGGGCGACGCGGCCGGTGCGCAGCGCGAATTAGATAAAATCACGACGCGGGCGGGCATCGCCAGACGTCCGGTATCGGTCGACGAGATTATGCTGCAACGCTGGCTGGAGCTGTGTTTCGAGGGCGACCGCTGGTACGATCTGAAACGCCGAAACCTGCTCGAAAAGGAAACCGGCCCCGGCGCGGCTTATCCCAAAGGTTATTTCTTCCCTATTGTCAATGGGGAAGTCATTAACAACCCGAACGTAAAGCAAAATCCGGGATGGTAAACGGGGTCCGCAGGTCGTTTGTGAACCAAACGGTTAAAAGGTTGGTCGGGTTACTCCTGTTGGGGTCGATGGTGCTCGACGGTCGGGCGCAGCCGACCGCAACGACCGACCGTCGCGCCAACGTGGTGCTGTTGATTGCCGACGACCAGAGCGCGGCCAACCTCGGCTGCTACGGCGACAAACTGGCCCGAACGCCCCACCTGGACAAACTCGCTGGGCAGGGGACGCGCTTCACCCGCGCCTACTGCACCAGCCCCCAGTGCAGCCCCAGCCGCGCGACGATGCTCACGGCCCGCTACCCGCATGAGGTGGGGGCGTCGCGGCTGCACGTGGACGTGCAGCCCGATTTTTTGCCGACTACGCTCGTCGCGCAGTTGAAAGCGCAGGGCTATTATACGGTCGCCATCGGTAAAGTGCATCAGACGGGCATTCAGGCTCAGTTCGATCGGTATCTGCCCAAACTGACCCCCGAAGCGGTGACCGATTTCTTTGCCAGTCGCCCGAAAGACCGACCGTTCTTTCTGTGGGTCGGCTCCACCGATCCGCACCGGCCCTACAAAAATGGCGTGGCCTCGCCCCCCACCGATCCCAAGCGGGTAGCTGTGCCGGATTATTTGATGGATACGCCCGGCACCCGGCAGGATTTGGCCTGGTACTACGACGCTATCGCCCGGCTCGACCAGCAGTGCGGCTGGGTGCTCGACGGCCTGACCAGCGCGGCACTCGACCCGCAAACGGTGGTGGCTTTCACCAGCGACAACGGAATGCCCTTTGCGCGGGCCAAAGCCAGTTTGTACGAAGC
>CAXUEB010000220.1:0-1330 GCA_964249775.1 uncultured Spirosoma sp. | reverse complement strand
CCTGAACTCCGCGAAGTCGGGAACGGTGTAGGCGCCGGATCGCCGGAGCGGTGCCGTGTCGGATTCATTGGTGTCGCTGCTCGATCTGCCCCGAACGATGCTCGACTTGGCGGGCGTGGCCGCCCCCGAACGGTGGAAAGGGCGTTCGCTGCGGCCGTTGCTGGAAGGCAGACCCACTTCCCAGACGACGTACCAGTTTCTGGAACGCAACTGGCACGACACCTGGAGTCCAGCGCGGGGCGTGGTGAGTACGCGCTACAAATTCATCGTCAACTACCGGCCCGAAGTTACCTACCTGCAAACCCTCGACAAAGAACAGGCCCGCAGTTGGCAGGACCTCGACAGCCTGAACCAACTCGGTAAACTTCGACCCCAACTGGCCAACTTCTATTTCAAGTCGCCCCGCCCGCTGATCGAGTTGTACGATTTGCAGGCCGACCCCGGTGAGTGGCAAAACCTGGCCGACGACCCCGCTCATGCCCCCGTGCGGCAGCAAATGCAGCAGGCCCTGCAGCGGTGGATGCGCGAAACGGCCGATTTCCTGCCCCCACCGACGATGCTGTTTAAAGAGCGGCAATACGAATCCCTGAACGCCACCCGAATTGAGTCGAAAAAGCCCCCTGAAAAGTGAGAGTCATCATGAAATATCTGACAATCCGTTTGTTGATTTTGATTTCTACTTCCAGTGCGTCGGCCCAGTCGGTCGAGCGGCTGTGGCCGGGCGATGCGCCGGGGGCAATGGGCACGACCGGGCAGGACATGCCAACGCTGCGAATCGACCGGCCCGCCCCCGGCAAGGCCAACGGTACGGCCTTAGTTGTTTTTCCGGGCGGGGGCTACGAGATTCTGGCCTACAACCCCGCGCGGCAAAAACTCTTCAACTGGTTCGTTGAGCGGGGCATTACCGTGTTCTGGCTGCGCTACCGGCTCAAAAACCCCAAAGGCCCCCACTATTTTTATCCCGCCCCCATGCTCGATGCGCAGCGGGCCATCCGGTGGGTACGCCATAACGCGACGCGCTACGGCATCGACCCCACCAAAGTCGGCATCATCGGCTCGTCGGCGGGTGGGCACCTGGCGGCTTACACGGCCACGCGCTACGACGCCGGGCGGGCCACGTCGCCCGATTCGGTAGAGCGGCAACCCTCCCGTCCCGACTTTTCAATCATTCAGTACCCGGTCATTACGTTCGTGGATTCGGTCTACGTCCACCGGGGATCGCGAGCGCACTTGCTCGGTAAGCAACTGAATGACAACGCGCTGGTCGCCCGGCTTTCGGCCGAACGGTTCGACACCACCGCCTGGGCGGGCCAATCCGACCCCCTGGCGC
>CAXUEB010000219.1:7373-9359 GCA_964249775.1 uncultured Spirosoma sp. | reverse complement strand
ATTTCAATAATATTTCGGTTTGAATCCCATGGAAGCCAATCAGAAGGCAGACGCTTCATTAGACGGACAAGCGTTCACGTTATTATTAAATGACATTCTGGATGTCAAAGAGATAACTGATCAATTTCTGGCGATCGGGGTCTTGTGTCGCCTGGAAGAATGATTAGCTTACAAATGAGATAAATCAATGACCCAATGGGGGTCAACGCAGCATCAACGGTCATAGCGACAAACAGAACCGACGCGCTATGCTCTTCCGCTTGCTTTTGGCCCTCCTGTGGGGTCTGCTCGTTCATACCAATTTACTGGCCCAGTCGTTTACCCAAACCGTCCGCGGCACGGTCGTCGACCAAAGCCTGCAAACGCCCATTCCCGGCGCGACGGTTGTCCTGACTACCAGCGCGTCGCCCAAAGGCACCATTACGGATAGCGACGGTTCGTTTCGGCTGACGCAAGTGCCAGTCGGTCGGCAAACGATCAAGATTACCGTTGTCGGCTACAAAGACCGGCTGCTGTCGAACGTTGTTGTGGATGCAGGCAAGGAGTTGGTACTGACCGTCGGGCTGGACGAAGCCATTGCGCAACTCGGCGAAGTGACCGTAAAGCCAACCATGGAGAAAGATAAACCGCAGAACGAGCTGGCGACGGTATCGGCGCGGACGTTCTCGGTCGAAGAAACGCAGAAGTTTGCAGCCGCCGTTAACGACCCGGCCCGGATGGCTACGGCCTACGCGGGCGTTGTGGGAGCCAGCGACGGCAACAACATCATCGTTATTCGGGGCAACGCACCGAACGGTTTGCTGTGGCGCATGGAAGGCGTCGAAATTCCGAATCCGAACCACTTCGCCGATGTCGGCACGGCCTCGGGCGGTATCTCGATCCTGAGCGCTCAACTGCTGGCCAACTCCGACTTTCTGACCGGTGCGTTTCCCGCCGAATACGGCAACGCCTTATCGGGCGTGTTCGACCTGCGCCTGCGCCGGGGCAACAACGCCAAACGCGAGAGCACCCTTCAGGCTGGTTTCTTAGGCATCGACGTATCGAGCGAAGGGCCGTTTTCTAAACGCTACAAAGGCTCGTACTTGTTTAATTACCGCTACTCGACGCTGGGGTTGCTGAGCCGACTGGGCCTCAACGTCGGAACGGGCGTGACAACCTTTCAGGATTTTTCGTTCAACGTTTACCTACCGACGGCCAAGTTGGGCACCTTTACGTTGTTCGGCTTCGGTGGCCTGAGCAGCCAGAATACGGACGCCGAGCGCGACTCGACGCAGTGGAACGAGAACTACGACCGCTACAATGAACGCTTTTCGGCTAATACCGGAGCCGTTGGGCTGACGCACTCGGTGAACCTGGGCCGAAGGGCATTTTTGAAAACGGTGTTGTCCGGCTCGGCGTTTCAGAACGCGTACCGGGCCGATTACTTGGACAGCACCTACGCGCCCGAAGCCCGCAACCGCGAGCAGTACACGATTCGCAAGCGCATTCTGTCGAGTACGCTGACGTATAAATTTACTGCGCAACACACGCTCCGCACTGGCCTGATTGGGTCCATCACGGACTACGACCTATCCCGACGGGAATGGGATGCGGAGCAGCGGCAATTGCTGACGACCATTCGCATCGCTGACCAAAGTACCCAGACCCTGCAAGCCTTTGGGCAATGGCAGTACCGCCCAACTGAGCAACTGACACTGAACGCCGGTCTGCATTACCTGCGGCTGTTTCTCAACGGCAGCGACGCCCTCGAACCGCGCGGCTCCGTGCGTTGGGCTTTCAAACCGGGCCAGTCGATAAGCATAGGATACGGCCTGCACAGTCTGGCGCAGAACCCCGGCGTGCTGTTCGCCACGCGCCAAGTCGGCGACCAGGTGGATAGCCGCAACCGGCGATTGGGGTTCACGCGGGCGCACCATCTCGTGCTGGCTTATGACCGGCTGTTTACCGAGAGCCTACGTCTGAAAGCCGAAACGTATTATCAATCGC
>CAXUEB010000219.1:5292-7363 GCA_964249775.1 uncultured Spirosoma sp. | reverse complement strand
TCAATCGCTGTTTAACGTACCGGTCAGCGCCGACAAGCGTGATGCGTTTTCGATTATCAACTACTTGTACGGCCTCAGCACGGAGCCGTTAGTCAACCGGGGCCGGGGGCGCAACTACGGCCTGGAACTAACGCTGGAGCAGTTCCTGAGCCGGGGCGTGTACTTCCTGCTTTCCCAATCGCTGTACCACTCGGAGTACCGGGGTTCGGACGCGATCTGGCGCAGTAGCCGCTACGATGGGCGGTTGGCGACGAGCTTTTTGGCGGGTAAAGAAATTATCACCGGCGACCGAGGCCTGTTCAAAAAGGGCGTCGTGGGCCTGAACGTAAAAATGACGTATTACGGTGGTTACCGCGATACGCCCATCGACGTAGAAGAATCCCGGCGACTTGGCGAAACGGTTTATTTCGACAAGCTGACGTACACGACGAAACTACCCGATTACTTTCGTACGGATGTCCGGTTCAGCTATAAACGCAACCGCCCCCGCTCTACCCGGACGCTTTCGCTGGATGTTCAAAACGTGACGAACCGGCAGAACGTCTTTGGTCGGTACTTCGACCCGCAAAACGGCACGACCCGCACCAGCTACCAAACGGGTTTGCTGCCGGTACTGAGTTACCGGGTGGCGTTTTAACGAAAGACTTGGAACTTTAAGCCGTTAAACAGTAGACTGGAAACTATATTTGAACGGCCTAAGTTTTACCGGCTCGCAGTGGCAAGCCTAACGTCTTTTTTTGTAATGAACGAATCCAGTAAAAATTTTCTGTATCAATACCTCAATAATGCCTCGCCCACCGGTTTTGAATCGTCGGGGCAGCAAATTTGGTTGGATTACCTCAAGCCTTACACCGACGAATACATTGTCGACACCTACGGCACCGCCGTGGGCGTTATTGGACCCGGCCAGAATTATAGCGTCGTTATCGAAGCCCACTCCGACGAGATTTCGTGGTTTGTTAATTACATTTCCGACGACGGCTACCTGTTTGTCCGGCGCAACGGCGGCTCCGACGCCCTGATTGCCCCGTCGATGCGCGTCAATTTGCACACCAAGAAAGGCACGGTGCCGGGTGTGTTCGGCTGGCCGGCGATTCACGTGCGCGACCTGACCAAAGACACCGCCCCGAAAGTCAGCGACCTGACCATTGACGTGGGCGCGGCTACTAAACAGGAGGTCTTAGACATAGGTATCCACGTCGGCACGGTCGCCACGTTCGCCGACGGGCTGATGGAGTTGAACGGGCGCTATTACGTTGGGCGAGCATTGGACAACCGCATGGGCGGCTTCATGATTGCCGAAGTGGCCCGGCTGCTGAAAGAAAACAACGTAACGCTGCCGTTTACGCTCTACGTCGTCAACGCCGTGCAGGAAGAGATTGGCCTGCGTGGGGCCGAGATGATTGCCCGGCGGCTGAAGCCCAACCTCGCCATCTGTACCGACGTGACGCACGACACGCAGTCGCCGAAGTACGACAAAAAAGAGCAGGGCGACCTCAAATGTGGCGACGGCCCGGTGCTGTGCTACGGCCCGGCCGTGCAAAACAACGTATTGGATTTCATCATTGGCGTGGCCGGGCAACAGAACATCGCGTTTCAACGGCAGGCCGTCAGCCGCTCAACCGGCACCGACACCGACGCCTTTGCGTACGCTACGGAAGGCATTGCCTCGGCCCTGATTTCCTTACCGCTCAAGTACATGCATACTACCGGCGAAACCGTGCACATGGACGACGTACAAAGTGTGATCCGGCTGATGTACGAAACGCTGCTGGCCCTGAAAGGCGGAGAAGATTTTCGGTATATTAAGTAAACGGGAGAAGACAACCGGTAGAAAACGAGAAAGGGAGCCGAATAACTGTCGGCTCCCTTCTTCGTTCTAAAACACCCCTCATTTATCACTGAGGGGCGAGTTGGAGCGTTGCGCCCGTGGCGAAACGGATGCTGCCGCTGGCTTCGTAGCGAATGATTCCTGCTTTGGCTTGGTAGTTTGGTGGCACGTTAATGGGGTGCAGAATACGAGCCGGCTGACCAACGCCTGGCATCTGCCCACAGGCCCATACCGCCGGGT
>CAXUEB010000219.1:4526-5282 GCA_964249775.1 uncultured Spirosoma sp. | reverse complement strand
GCATCGGATACCGTAACGGTCGTGGAACCAGCCGGGGAGCCAAACACGGAGGTCGTTACCGTAACCGAATACACGCCCGCCGTGCTGACGATGGCCCGGTTGGTCGTGCCGATCTGCGTAGCGCCGGGACCAAACCGGTAGGCAAATCCCCCACCCGACGGCGTGGCCGTGAGCGTAACGGAAGTCGTTGAACAGTTGGTGGAGCCGCTCGCCGTTAGGGTCGGCTGAATGGGATACGTGACTTTTCGAACGCGCCGGTTCTGCACATCAGCGATGTATAGATTTCCGGCTGCATCAACGGCAACACCGCTTGGCGACGACAACCGGGCGTTGGTTGCGGGTCCACCGTCTCCGCTGAAACCACTAAAGCTGCCGCCCGCTGCGGTGGTAATGATTCCATTGCGGTCAACCTTGCGAACCCGGTTCATCGAGGAGATATACATCGCGCCGGTGGCATCAAACGCTACGTCGTAAGGGTTAATCAGGGGCGTACTCGTTGCTGGTACATTCTCATCACCGAAACCGGCGGAGCCATTCCCCACCACGGTCGAGATAATTCCGTTGGCGTCAACCTTACGAATACGATTGTTTGAAAAGTCGGCGATGTACAGGTTATTGGCTGCGTCGAGCGCTACGCTGGTAATTTGGCCTAACTGAGCGCTGGTCGCCGGTCCGCCATCGCCACTATAACCGGTACTCGCCGTTGTGCCCCCCCGTCGTTATCTCACCCCCGCACGTGTTTTTACGAACCCGAAA
>CAXUEB010000219.1:2220-4516 GCA_964249775.1 uncultured Spirosoma sp. | reverse complement strand
TACCGGATTTTGAGACGGCCATACCACTGGAATTTAGAACATCAGCACTGCTTAGAAACGGCGAGGTACCAATAAAGTTAGACGCCCCACTCCCGGCGGTCGTGGTCATCACGTTGTTCGGGTCGATGCGCCGAACGCGCGTATTATATTGATCAACGATGTACAGATTACCGAGTGAATCCAGCCCGGCATCCCGTGGATGACGGAGTTGGGCGTTGGTTGCGGGTCCACCGTCCCCGGTGTAGCCATTCACACCCGTACCAGCTACGGTCGTGATGATGCCGTTGGGCGTAACTTGACGAACGCGGTTAGCAAATCGATCCATCACGTAGAGGTTGCCTTGGCTATCGACGGTAAGGTTGGCAGGTGTATTAAAAAACACGTTTCTTCTGAAAAACGCGTTGGTGGCCAACCCGCCGTCGCCGGTAAATCCACCCGCTACGGTGGCAATTGTTCCGTCGGTCGTTATTCGGCGGATACGGTAGTTTTCCCGGTCAGCAATGTATACGTTACCAACCGCATCCACACTCACGCCGGCTGACGAGCCAATCAGCGCATTCACGGCTAATCCGCCATCGCCACCAAAGCCATTCGTTCCGTTGCCGGCTACCGGTAGCATCGTGCCGCCCGCCGTTATTTTTCGGACCCGGTGATCCTGCTGGGTGACGTACACCGTTCCGGTTCCATCGACGGCAACGTCGACCGGACTGTTCAACGACGCATTAATCGCCGGGCCGCCGTCACCCCCGGATTCGTAACTGCCATTGCCCGCCACGGTCGTAATAAACCCGTTGACGTTTACTTTCCGAACGCGATTGTTGTACGAATCGGCAATGAACAGGTTGTTCGCGGCATCGATAGCGACCGCGTTTGGGAGATCGAGTTGGGCGCTGGTAGCCGGCCCGCCATCTCCGCTAAACCCAGAGACGCCGTTACCCACCACCGTCGTTATGACACCATCGGAACTGATTTTACGAACGCGATAATTCTGCTTATCGACAACGTACAGATTACCCGCGTTATCAATCACGACATCGCTGGGGTAATTCAATTGGGCGTTTACGGCCGGACCGCCGTCACCCCCGAATCCTTGCGTTGTTCCGGCTACGGTTGTAATGACACCGTTACCGTCTATTTTACGAACGCGATGACTTGAATAATCTGCGAAGTAAACATTGCCCGCCCCATCAACCGCTAAACCAGCAGGCCGAATAATTTCGTCGTTTGTTACTGACCCACTTCCAGAGCCAACTTCTGCGCTGGCTGCCAGCGTGGTAATGATACCATTCGTATTTATTTTTCGGATTCGGTTATCGTCCGCGTCTACGACAAACATGTTTCCCCCGGCGTCAAAGGCGACGCTTGTAGGACCGCAGAAAGCTGCGTTTAGAGCTGGCCCGCCGTCGCCGATGTTCGTACCCGAAACAACGGTCGTAATGATTTGGCCGTTACTCATCTGTGCGCATAGACTCAGTAGTGCCGTTACGAGTAAAAAGCCGGTCGCATTTTTTATCATGGAATGTGTAGCTTTATACAGGTAAAAATAGACTAATAACAGAATACATCGAACGTAGCTTCAACCGTTGGTTTTGCAACTACGTCAGAAATGTTGGGGAAACGGCTTAACTGTATTGGGGAAACCTGTACTCGCCTTACTCCATCAAATTTGTGAGGAAGTTTGTCTATTAGAGAATTAGTAAACTGACTGTCAGTAATTTGATATAGGTAACTAAGCGGTAAGTTTAAGCTGGCACAAATTTTCGACCGGTTCGATAAATATTCTCTCAAATACTGACAATCATGCGTAGTACCCGAGATTTTTTTGTTGGCGTCGTGACCGGCGTCACGATTGGTTTGTTATCCGCTCCCCGTACCGGTCGTGAGTCGCGGCAGTGGTTGAAAAGCGAATACGACAAACGCACGCAATCGTCCGGCTCGTCGGGCGGTCCGAGCCTACAGGAACGGTTCATGGCGATTGTGGATCAGGTCAAAGCGGAAGTCAATAAATACACCCAGCAAAAGCAAAACCACGAAGCGCGCATGGCCGATACCGGCCGGTTCGACTACCAGCGCGAGCGGGAGCAACGGCTCTACGGACCCAACACGGATCAGCCGGCAACGACCCAGTCAACCGGGGCGTACAAAGAGCACAACGCCCAAATCATTCAGAATTGATTAACGCGACGGCTAAGCAAAAGGGAGCGACCAAACGTGGCGCCCTTTTTCTTAGCCGTCGCGCCCAAAACCCCGTACGCCCCCGGTGCCCCCCTACCCGTCCCGCCCCCACTCGCCGGTT
>CAXUEB010000219.1:0-2210 GCA_964249775.1 uncultured Spirosoma sp. | reverse complement strand
CCGGGTACCCACAACGGGCCCCCCCCCGGGGGCGCCCCTTTTGTATACCCGGCCGCGCCGAAAACCGCGTCCGCCCCGGTTGCCCCCGTCGCCGTCCGGCCCGAACTCGCGGTTCATGCGCCGAAACTGCCGGTCTTCCTCGCTGCGCGGCTGATTGGGCTGGCCCGCACCAAACCGCCGGAGGTTATACACAAAACTGATTAGAAAATACCGGTTCAGCACCCGGCTCTGCACTTCCTCGGTGTACGTGTCGGTGACGTTGCGGACGATGCTGCGGTTCTGATTCAGCAAATCGAACGCCTGAAAGCGGATTTCGCCTTGCCGCTGCTTAAAAAGTTGGCGGGCAATGGCCGCATTCCAAAGCGTGAACGACTGGTTGTAACTGGCCGACGTACCACTGTAGCGGTTGTAATACACGTCCGTCGTAAACACAAACCGAAACGGCAGTTGATAATACAAATCGAATTGCACGGTTTGGTTTAGGAAAACTGTGTTCTGCTGCGGTTGCAGCGAGTACTGCGCCGATTGCAGGTTCACGCTGCCCGACAGGTTGAGGTCCAGTTTCTCATTAATGTTTGTATTTGCGCCTAAACTCTGCCCCACAACCCAGTTCAGAGACCGGTTCCGTTCGCCGTTAATCAGCGTGACGCCCCGGTTATGGGTTAGGTTCGTCGTTGTGTTCAGATTAACGCGCTGCTCGCTGAAGCGGAGCGGTTGCCCCAGCGATAGAAACCCGCTGACGGAATAATAACCGTCGGTGTTGACGGGTCGGGTTCGCTGCGCCCCGGAGCGGGTGTAGGTTGTCTCGTTGACGATTTTGTCGTCGGTGCGACTAATGTTCACCGACGCGAATAGGCTACGGAACGTGGTCGGCTGGAACCGGTTAAAGTTCAACGACAGGTTGTGGCTGTATTCGGGGCGCAGGCTGGCGTTACCGAGCCGGATGTTAAGCGGGTTGGTGTTGTTCGCCACGGGCTGCAACTGATTGACCGACGGCGCGTTGATGCGCGTGCGGTAATTGACGCGCAGGGTGCGATTCTTAGCAAAGTTGTACGTAAAGAGCGCGTTGGGCAGCAGGTTCGTGAAGGTGCGGCTCAGGGTGGAATCGGTGCTTAAATTATCCGAGCGCAGACCAGCCTGCTGGGCGTCGAAGCCCACCGCGTAGGTGTATTTAAGCCGCCGGGTTTGCCAGGTCATGCCCGCCCGGTTGGTTAGGTACGTATTGACGAAGCGGTTGCTCAGCCGCGTATTTAGCTGGTCATACTGACCGGTTGTTTCGTTGAAATTATTGACGAGCCGGTTAGAGGTGTTGCGGTTGTTGGAGACGGTATAATGAAACTCCAGCGTTTGGCGCAGCGACAAGGGTTCGGTATAGGTCAGGTTGACGCTATTGGTCATTGAGTTCGTTTGCTGATCGTTACGCTGATTAATCCGCTGCTCAAACAGGCCAGTGGTGTCGGTTGGATTATCAACGCCCGAACCGGCCGTTCCTGAACTCGCCGACGTGGATAAGGCCGTCGTTGACAGGGGCGCGTTCGACCGCGCGAACGTGTTTAGCGACTGGTTGAAGCCGACATTGTCCTGATTATTGACTGACGAGTTCAGGCTTAACGACAAGGTCCGCCCGCGTTTGCGAAATTTTCGGAACAAGAGCAGCGTGTTGTTGCCCGACAGGCCGTTGCCGGTCGAGTTATAGTTCGTGTTGCTGGTGTTCACGGTGCTTCCTTCGCCGTCGAACGTTTGCGACTGGCTTTGATTCTGGTAGCTGGATTGCAGCCACGACAGACTCGGAATGAACCGGATCGTTGTCAACGAGTCGAGCCGGTAGTCGAGCCGGAGGTTGACGCGGTGATTCAGGTTGGAATTGTCAGAGCCGTTGGTCTGGTCACGCACAAACGTCGAATCAACCCGGTCGTTGGTGCCGGTGCTGTCGGTAGTAAGGCTCGTTGTTGGCAACACGCTTTCCCGGCGGCTACGCTGGTCAGTGAGCGTGTTGGTATTGCTGGCATTATAACTGGCCACCACGTCGATTTTCTTGCCCCAGCCGTCGCGGTAGTTGATACCCCCGGCCCACGACTGCGTGATGGCGTTGCCGCCCACTTGGCCCTGGCCACCAAACGATCCTCCGCCACCCTGGCCACCGCCCCCTCGGATTAGATTGCCACCCCCCGCGTTGCCGCCTTGTCCCTGACCGCTGCCGCCAAAATTAC
>CAXUEB010000218.1:0-9401 GCA_964249775.1 uncultured Spirosoma sp. | reverse complement strand
TTGTCTTACTGTTTACCACCGGCTCCGGCTTTAGTCAGGACACCAGCCGCTACGCCATCATCCCGCGACCGGCGCAACTCGAAGCCCGCGCCGGTGATTTTGTTGTCAGCCGCCGTACAGTTGTTGTTGTGCCGTCGGCGCAGACCGAGTTGAAAGCCCTGGCCGATACGTTTGCCAATCGCATCAACCGAACCAGCGGGTTAGGCGTGGCGGTGCGCTACGCTGACCAAGCAACGTCATCCGACCAGAACACCGGGGGAAACCGGATTGAATTCCGCCCGTCGACCGACACCGAATTGGGTCAGGAAGGGTACCGCATTGACGCAACGGATAAGCTGATCACCGTTGAAGCTGCCCAGCCGCGGGGCTTTTTTTACGCCGTTCAGACGCTGTACCAACTTCTGCCGCCCGCCGTGCTGAGCACGAAATCAGTTAGTTCGGTGTCCACTCCAACAGCCTGGACGATTCCGGCCTGCCGCATTCAGGATCGGCCGCGTTACCCGTATCGGGGCATGCACCTCGACGTATGCCGACACTTTTTTTCGGTGGCGTTCATCAAGAAGCACCTTGATTTGATGGCCCTGCACAAGTTCAACAACTTCCACTGGCACCTCACCGACGACCAGGGCTGGCGCATCGAAATCAAGAAATACCCCAAGCTGACGCAGGTCGGTTCGCAACGGCGCGAAACCCTCGTCGGTCACTACGACGACAACGATCCGCCGGTGTTCGACGGCAAGCCCTACGGTGGTTTTTATACGCAGGACGAAGTGCGCGAGGTGGTGCGTTACGCGGCTCAAAAGTACATCAACGTCGTTCCCGAAATCGAACTACCCGGCCACGCCCTGGCGGCTCTGTCGGCCTATCCCGAACTGGGTTGCAGCGGCCGGGGCGACGGACCGGGGCCATACCAGGCTGCCACAAAATGGGGGGTGTTCGAGGACGGCTTTTGCCCCTACGAAACAACCTTTACGTTTCTTCAGGACGTGCTGACGGAAGTGATTGGCTTATTTCCGAGTCCGTACATTCACATCGGCGGGGACGAGTGCCCAAAGTCATCGTGGCGCAAAAGTGAGTTCTGCCAGCAGTTGATGAAGCGCGAAGGGCTGAAAAATGAGAATGAGTTGCAAAGCTACTTTATCAGGCGCATCGACAAATTTGTCACGTCGAAAGGACGTAAAATCATCGGCTGGGACGAGATTCTGGAGGGCGGTTTGTCGCCCAATGCGATGGTGATGAGTTGGCGCGGTACGAAGGGCGGCCTCGAAGCGGCCCGGCAGCGCCATGACGTGATTATGACGCCCGGTCAGTTCTGCTACTTCGACCATTACCAGGGCGACCCGGCGCTGGAACCAACCGGTTTCGGCGGGTCGGTCACCCTGGCGCAGGTGTACTCGTACAACCCGACGCCCGCCGAACTGACGCCCGACCAACAAAAACACATCCTGGGCGCGCAGGCTAACCTCTGGACCGAATACATCGACACGGAAACGCAGGCCGAGTACATGATCTGGCCCCGCGCGGCTGCCATGGCCGAAGTGGTCTGGACGCCCTTAGCGCAGAAACGTTACGCCGACTTTACCCGCCGGATGCCGGCGCTCGCTGAGCGGCTGACCAACTTAAACGTCAACTACGCCCGGACGTTCTTCGACCCAACGCCCACCGCTAAACCCCGACCCGACGGTCAGGTTGAAGTGGCCTTAATGGCTTCCGCTCAGGCCCCGGAGATTCGCTATACCCTTGATGGTAGCCTTCCGTCGGCCGAGTCGCCCCGCTACGAAAAACCCATTGTGCTCGATCAGTCCACGACCGTCCGGGCCGCTACGTTTCAGAACGGTAAACCGCTGAGTCAATTGGCCAAGGTGCAAAAAGAGTACCTAATCTCAAAAGCAACCGGCAAACCGTATACACTCCTGAACGCGCCAACCAACGGCCGGCCGGACAAAAGTCACAGCCTGACCAACGGCACCGTGGGCGGGATGGGTGGTTATGAACTGAACAACGTTGTTTCATTTGCCAACGACCTGAACGCCGTCGTCGACCTCGGTCAGTCGCAGCCGGTGCAGAGCGTCCGGGTCGGATTTGTCAAATACACCGCTAAAAACATGTGCCTACCCAAACAGGTCGACATTGCCGTTTCTGACGATGGACAAACGTTCCGGCCCGTGCTGAGCACCAAAACCAACGCGGCCGAGGGCGGCAAGCGGGGCATCGTCCGGCTCCCGTTCGACTTCGCCCCCACGACGGCCCGCTACGTGCGCATCACCGCCCAGAACGTCGGACAGGTGCCGGCCGGCCTACGCAAGCCCGGCAAAGCCGCGCAGTTGGCGGTGGACGAAATTGAGGTGCGGTAGTTCTGAACAGAAGGCATGAAACGAAGAACTACCGCACAAGGCTCAGTTTGCTCTTGTATTCAAGGAGTTCATCCCCGCTATTGGCTTTGTACGTAAGCACATAAGAATAGCTTCCCGGTAAACACGTAGCCCCGTTGTAGGTGCCGTCCCAACGGGGATTGCTGTTCTGTTCGGAGTAAATTACTGCACCCCAACGGTCATAAATGGTGAGTCGGATGGGCACACCGTCAACGACGATGACCTTAAACAGATCATTTATCTGATCATTATTGGGGGTGAATCCATCGGGCGCAAAAACGGTAGCGGTGCAGAACCCCGCTGCCCGAACGTCGATACGGCGCGACGCCTGACAGCCGGCCGGCGACGTAACCGTAACGCTGTAGTTGCCTGGCTGAGTAATCACTAACGTAGAGTCAGTAGTATTAGTTGGTTTCCAGAGATAAGTCAGGTTAGCCGCGGTTGCGCCCGAACGCAACGTCACGGCGGCTGACTCGAAGCAAATCGTTTCATCGGGTTTGACCGTGGGCGTTGCTTCGGGCGTTACCGTTACGTTGGTTAACGCAACCGACGTGCAACCGTTCTGGTCGGTGGCCGTTACACTGTAGACTCCGCTTGTTCTAACCGTATTAACGGCCTGATTGGGCTTATCTCCGCCACTCCATTGGTAGGTAGTCCCCCCCTGTGCGGTCAGAACTACTTGATTACATCCTTTGGCCTCGGCAATACTGACCGGAACTCGGAGCGGTTGTAAACCCCAGTTCAGATTGGTGTTGAATTCGGTTCCTTCCGAGGCAATCGTTATACAACTAAACGTGCCGGGGAATAAAAGAATAGCATTGCCCTCAAATCCATTCAGGGAGTAAGCATCAACAAAGGTTGTTCCCCCGGCATCGTATAAAACCGTATAGGGTTGAGAAAACGTTAAGGCAACTTTCTGATAATCATTGGGGTTGGCTCGCCCTAACGATGTATATAATAAAACCGGATTAGTAACGGGTTCCGAAAAACAGAAGGTGGTTTTCCCGCCCGCCCCACTAAACCATTCGGTGGCCGGGGTGGTGGTGTTTGGAATAGTAGTATAGCCACTAAATCCCTTGAATCGATCGAAACCATAGATGTCGTTCGTGGAAAAGAAAGGATAGTTGGCCGTCATGGTTACGCTAACGGTTTTCTTGTCGACCGAAATCGTACCCGTCGCCTGATTGCCCGTAAACGTTTGCCAGGCGGCCCATGAATAACTTTGTTTACATTGCGCTTTTACTTCGTAAGCCTGCACGAAAACAAGGCAAATTAGAACGGTTCTCCACCAAAAATCACGGATAGTCAGCATATTTCTAAATTTTAAACTCTGCTCTTCTATCTTAACATGGGCAAAATAAGGGCCGGTTTTGGGGGTCTCGTTCTATTCCGGGAACACGCCGGTGTTAAGGCAAACCAGTCGGATATGGCTTAAAAAGCGGGTGCACCGTAGCGCCAATAACATGCGTTGGGTTTGCTGACCGGTTGGGTGAGGTTGTTAGAGGTCAAACCGGTCTGAGGTATACGTTGGGTCGGTTAGGATATCGGGGCAAGTTAATCGGATTTTGGCTAAACCGGTCTATGCCGTTTCCCTATACAATCAATTTACGTTAATCGAATAGGTGTTTAAGTGCTCAGTCCGTGGAAAGTGGGTACCCGTCTATCAGGCGCTTAGCTCGACTTTACTATTTTTTAGCGAATCCCATATAACACAACCTCACGTCCCGGCCTTCGCGCATTTTCATGCGTTCGCCGAGGTGGCGGAAGGTCCACGCGCCGGTCGCGCGTTTGCGGAGGTAATACAACGTTTTCAGGACGTTGTAATCAGCGATCATGCCGCGCATGTCCTGATTGGTGAGACCGACCCGCGCAAGTTTAGCGTGTAACTCAGCCGGTCTGATGAAGCGGTCGTAGCGGTGCTGATTCGGTTGCATGAACGCCCAACGCGGCCAGTCCTGCGCGATTTTGATAAGAAATAACCAACTCAGCCCCGTTCGGTTGACAGTATCGTAAAAGAACAAGCCGCCCGGCTTCAGCACCCGGCTAATTTCGGCCAGTACCGCGTCGACATCTTGCACGTGTTCGAGCACATCGCAGCAACTGACGTAGTCAAAACGGGCGTCGGCGAAGGGCAGCCGTTCGCCCGTGCCGACGTGGTAGTCAATCGAAAGACTTTGCTGCCGGGTGTGTCGGCGGGCCGTTTCGACCGACGAAGCAGACGGGTCGATACCCGTTACGGCTATGCCTAATTCGGCAAATGCTTCGGCCAGGATGCCGCCCCCGCACCCTACGTCCACCCACGTCTTACCCGCAACGTCACCGACCCGTTCGCGCAGAACGCGATTAAAGTAGCCCATCCGCGCCGGGTTAACCGACGTTTTGAGCATGAAAAACAAGGCGTCGGGGTCCCACCAAATGTCGCGGTCGGCGTCGTAAACGGTATTGTTGGTCTGAATGGTAGACGACATCGTGGGTTGGGATTATCCCATGAACAAGATTTTGTCGGGCCTGTTCGGGTGGTAATCCCATTAAAAATTTTATTTCTGCCAAATCCCGTGCTTCTTGTACCTTAAATCATCTAAACCTGCCTCACCTCGTGGAACCCGTTGTCGAAGAAAAAACCGATTTTAAGCGCTCGCTGGGCCTGATCGACTCCACGCTCATCGTTTCGGGTTCCATGATTGGCTCCGGCGTGTTTATCGTCTCGGCCGACATGGCCCGCAACCTCGGCTCGTCGGGCTGGCTCCTCATGCTTTGGGTGCTGACGGGCGTCCTGACCGTGGCGGCTGCGCTCAGCTACGGCGAACTGGCCGGCATGATGCCCAAAGCCGGCGGGCAGTACATCTACATTCAGCGGGCCTACGGTCACCTGACGGGTTTTGTTTACGGCTGGACGGTGTTTACGGTAATCCAAACCGGCACCATTGCGGCCGTAGCCGTGGCGTTCACCAAGTTCACGGCCGTATTCGTGCCCGCCCTGAGTCCGACAAATGTCCTGTTTGCGCTCGGCCCCGTCAATATTTCGGCGGGGTCGTTGTTTGCCATTGCCAGCTTGGTTTTGCTGACGTGGCTCAACAGCCGGGGCGTGCAAAGCGGCAAGCTCATTCAGAACGTGTTTACGTCGGCCAAACTCATTGCCCTGCTGGGGCTGATTGTAATCGGTATTGCCGTGGGGCTGAGCAGCGGCCTGCTGTCGGCAAACCTGGCCAACGCCTGGGACGCTACGCAGACGACCGTTAACGCCGACGGCTCCATTGCGTCGGTCGTGCCGCTGTCGGAAATTGCGCTGATGCTGGCGTTCGGCACGTCGATGGTCGGCTCGTTGTTTTCGGCCGACGCCTGGAACAACGTGACGTTTATCGCCGGCGAAATCAAAAATCCGCGCCGGAACATTCCGCTGGCCTTGTTTTTTGGTACGCTCATCGTAACGACGATCTACTTCTTGGCCAACGTTTCGTACCTGTCCCTGCTGCCCTTAAAAGGTGTACCGACCGCGACGGATATCGTGGGGCGTGGTATTCAGTTTGCCGAAGCCGACCGCGTAGCGACGGCCGCCGTCTCGACGCTTTTCGGCAACGTTGCCGTGGCCATCATGGCCGTCTTGATTATGATTTCGACGTTCGGCTGCAACAACGGGCTAATTCTGGCCGGAGCGCGGCTGTACTACGCGATGGCCAAAGACGGGTTGTTTCTCCGGCAGGCGTCGCACCTCAACCGCAACGCCGTACCCGGCCGGGCCTTGTGGCTACAGTGCATCTGGGCGTCGCTGCTGTGCTTGTCGGGTCGCTACGGCGATCTGCTCGACTACTGCACCTTCGCGTCGCTGGTGTTTTACATGGTTACCATCGCGGGCTTGTTCCGGCTCCGGCGCACCGAACCCAACGCCGAGCGGCCGTACCGGGCGTTTGGCTACCCGGTTGTACCGGCGCTCTACATCGGCGCGACGCTACTAATCTGCGCCATTCTGCTGTACACGAAGACGTTCAACACCGGCATGGGGCTACTAATTGCGGGCTTGGGTATCCCGGTGTACTACCTCACCCGGCGGAGACGGTCCACTACGTAA
The DNA here is from genome assembly GCA_964249775.1 of uncultured Spirosoma sp. Lineage (GTDB taxonomy): Bacteria > Bacteroidota > Bacteroidia > Cytophagales > Spirosomataceae > Spirosoma. Next base: position 2,963 of record CAXUEB010000218.1, on the reverse strand, counting down.
TCATGGACATCCAAGTATACGACACGTATTTCGTCTTCTCGTGGTCGGCTTGGCTACCCGTGCTTTTTGCCGGTCTGTTGCTGGGCGTGTTCATATGGACGGCGAAAGCAGGCTTGGCCAAAACGTACGTTTCCCTACTCACGGTACTTCTTGCCCTGTTGCTTAGCCTATCCGTTTGGGTAAGCGATGCCACCGTTGTGTCCACCACGTTACTGAGCAATCCACCGGCCGGTGTTGGCCAAAACTGGCTGCTTATGAACCTTCACACAATGGTAATAGCTGGTCAGGTCGTTCTGGCCGGCTTTGTGATTTGGCTTGGTGGGCGTGTCCAGAAAATCCTGCAACGTTCACAATGACGGTATCTTGGCGGGTTATTTCGTGAATTTGTCGAAAACAGCAAGCGTATGTCAGTCGTCATCACGTAGAATCAATTAGCCAAATTAGCCAGCCAGTTGCCTCCGGCTGCAAACGACGTTTGGCCAAAAGTTGGAGCAGGAAGCCAGAAAGAAACAAAAGTCGCTACCTATTAGAAAAGACTGCTATAAACTTCGTTTATCGATTAAAAGGTAAAGCGGGTGATGCTCGTGTAATTACCTGCGTAGTGATGCTGGATGAACGGGTGCTTCTGTTGTCCATGTATGACCAACCGGAACAGGCCGATATTGCCGAAAAATTGCTTAATCAGTTGTTGACCGAAGCGGGTGTGCCATGAGCCTGCAACGCAATCTGCCGTAGGATCGGGGTTAAAAATCCGACCCTACATTGGATTACAATGACACGGCCAGCGTTTCGCTGACCAGACGAACGTCGTCTTCCAGAAGCAGTAACTCCGCCCGACTTAACAGCAGCGAGAACGCGGGCACGGGCTGCGTCGGTAGTTCGTCAAAAACCAACTCTTCGGGTCGGCGCGTCAGGCGGATGCGGTTGCCCTTCTGCTCGATAAACGTGTCGAAGTGGGTAAAGTTACCCTGCCGAAGGTCGTACACCGGCTCTTTGGCTTTGGCCAAGCTTTCCTTGAAGCCCTTGATCGACCCTACGCTACCGACGTATTCGCTGATGCGCCGGAACAGTTTGGGCAGGATGGGAAACTGATCGATTACGATTGCCAACGAGTTGATCGTTACGCCTTTGGTCGTTACGTCGTCGCGGTGAATGCCCAGTTTCTGCTGACGCGCCTTGACGACGGCCGCCGTCATCGCGTTGCGCAGATCGAAAAATAAGCCGGTGTAATACGTTGGATACGCCAGTCCCTGCGCTAAGGCCAAGTAGTTGAAACTCGTTTGCATCCGGGCTTCGTCCAAGAGAACCAATGCGCCGTCGGCTTCGGGCGCGTCGCCGGCAAAGACGAAGGCCACCGGTCGACCGTTTTTCTCGACCGACCGCGCCAGGATGTAGCCAGGGGTACCGTCGTTGGCGGCTACAACGGTACTCTGCTTGGCGTCCCAAACAACGCCCGTAATGTTGACGTAGGCCAGTAGCGCCACGCGGGCCGCGTAGGCCAGGACCAGCGGCTGATGCAGCACTCCGCCCCCGCTTGGCGGTGCGTAATGGGTTTCGAGCGCGTCGATGGCTTCGATGCGCAGTTGCGTATGCCCCCGCGCGTTGACGTTGGGCTTCGCCCCGCTTAACGTTTGTAGCAACGCCAAATTAGCGGGTTTAAACCGAACCGAATCGCCGTCGGGCGAATAGTTGACAACGTGGAAGGTTCCTTTAATGAGCGTAAACGGCATAACCGTAACGGGTCGTTGGGTGAGTTGATACGGCCACGAAGGTAGACGAATGAGGGGCAACAAACTTGCCAATGGCGATTGGATTGACAAAAAAAGCCCCGTTTTACGGACGCGGCCTTTGCGTTGAAATGCTTTCGTGCCCGGCTCACTACTCAGGCGAACCGCTCCTTACCCTTCGGTTCGGTGATTCGGCCGCCCTCGCCGTCAATGTCCGACGCGGGCCGACCCGATAACGAACTGGGCGCGTTGAGGTGCGCCCCGTGATCGACGCCGACGCCCAGCCGGTCGACCATTTCGCCCTACGTCGAAGATAACCGCCGTTGACAACCGTCCCAGCGGAAACACAATTAGAATGGGGTGGGCGGCATGACCCACCAGTTTAGCTCGGTTTTCCGTGTACGTTACATTAAGTTTTAAGCGGGTTAACCCATCTACAATGGCGATGTTCAGCGAATGACGAAACGGTCCGTCAGCCTTCTTCCAGTTTAGACAGCAAAAACGCCAGTAGAAAGCCAACAACGGTAATTAGCCCCGCAAACTCGTGCGTTTCCTCGAAGGCTTCGGGAATCATGGTGTCGACCAGCATGGCTAAGATGGCCCCGGCCGCGACGGCCGTCGTACCCGCAATAATGTTGTTGGAATAGTGCCGAAACACGGTGTACCCAATCAGGGCCGACACGCCCGAAACAAGGGCAATTCCGCCCCAGACGCCCAGCACGTACCGAGCCGACCGACCGGCCTGCTTCATACCGGACGCGCTCGATAACCCTTCGGGAATGTTGGACAGAAACACGGCCACGACCGCTACGATGCTGACGCCTTTGCCGCCCAGCAAACTCAAGCCAATAACAATGGCTTCGGGAATACCGTCCAACAGCGCCCCCACCGCCAAGGCCAACCCACTACCGCCTTGGTCGCTTTCCGACGCCTGCTTCGCGCCCGACCGTTTGCGGTGGGAAGCGCCCCGGCGGGATAGTACGTAGTTAGCCGCCGAATAAACAACGGCTCCGCCAATGAACCCAATGGCCGTTGCCCCAAAACCACCGGTGCGGTACGCTTCGTCGGTCAACTCGAACGCCAGGGCCGAGAACAGAACGCCCGATCCAAACGCCATGATGCCCGCAATCAACCGCTGGGGAACGCCGACGAAATAGCCGACGGCCGCGCCAATCAGCAGCGCCCCACCCGATAGCAACCCCCATAACCCGGCCTGTACCCATTCAGGAATCATAC
>CAXUEB010000217.1:3180-9442 GCA_964249775.1 uncultured Spirosoma sp. | reverse complement strand
GGCAAAGCCGTTGGCGGCCAAATCAACGGCGGGCTGGAGCACCTGCGCCCACGGCAGTTTGCCGAACCGCTTGTGGGCTTCGACCATGCCGTCGACCGACCCCGGTACGCCACTCGCCAAGTGCCCGCTGATGCTCAACCCCGGCCGGACGTTGCCCGCCGAATCAAGGTACATGTTCTGGGTGGCCCGGCCGGGCGCTTTCTCACGGTAGTCGAGCGTGTAGGCCCCTCCGGTGCTGTCGCGGTAAACCAAAAAACCGCCCCCACCGATGTTACCCGCGCCAGGATACACCACCGCTAAGGCAAACTGCACCGCCACGGCCGCGTCGACCGCGTTGCCGCCCGCCTTGAGAATCGCTAAACCAACCTGCGAGGCTTCGGGGTGGGCCGACGCGACCATACCGTTGCGCCCAACAACGCCTTGACGGTCCGAGAAAAACCCGTTCGATGCGCTGCCCGCCCGGTTCGGGTCTTCGTCGCGGTATTGGTAAACGCCCTGGCTTTCGCGGACGCTATTGCCGTCTTCAGGGCGGCCGTCGGTAGTGGTTGGCGACTGCGTTTTGCAGGCGGTCAGCAGGCCCAACAGCAACAGAAAGAGTAAAGAGTTTGGTCTTCGCATTGGATACAGGTTGTCGTCCGAAGCCACTAAACTACGAAAATTGACCAAACGTCCGCGAAAAGGTTGCGCTTAGCCCGAAGTGTTTGGCTATCCGTCGATTCTGCCGTATCTTCATTTGCTTTTTAAGGCTTGCGTTTGGCAAGCCGCCAGACACGGATACCCCGTCTCCAGTCGATGCGCTTCATTCGTCAGATTTTAGAGAGTTTTCGGTTTGCGTGGCAGGCGCTGCGCTCCAATCTTCTGCGCACGATGCTGTCCCTGCTGGGTGTGACCATCGGCATCTTCGCCATCATTGCCGTTTTTACGGTGGTGGATTCGATGGAGCGTAACATCCGCACCAGTTTGGCGTTCATCGGCGACAAAGTGGTGTACGTCGATAAATGGCCGTGGGAATTCGGCGGTGATTACCAGTGGTGGAAATACTTCCAACGCCCCGAACCGAGCTTGCCCGAGTACCGCTATCTGAGCGGCCGGCTCGAAAACGCCCAGGCCGTCGTTGCCTTTGATTTTAAAAGCCGGGTTACCGTTAAGCACCGCAACAACAGCATGACGGCGCTCATTCAGGGAACCACACTTGACTACAACAAGGTGACGGAGGTTCCCATTGCCCAAGGCCGTTATTTCACGCAGCAGGAAATCGACGTTGCCCGCAACGTAACGATTATTGGGGCCGACATCGGCGACAATTTGTTTCCGGGCGAGGACCCAACTGGCAAAACCTTTAAACTCAATGGCTTAAACTTTGTCATCATTGGCGTGCAGGAGCGCAAGGGCGAAAGCCTGCTCAACGTCGGTGGCAACCCCGACGTTAAGTGTTTGATTCCAATTGGTGCCTTCGCCAAGATGTTCCATTCGGTCAATCCCGGCGTCACGATTGCCGTGAAGGGCTACGATGACGACGAAGGTCTGCTCGAACTGGAAAGTGAAATTCGCGGGCTGATGCGCACCCGGCGCGGCCTTCGCCCGACACAAACCGATAACTTCGCCATCAACCGGCCCGAAGCAGCCGCCAAAGCCATTGCGGGTATCTTCGCCGTGCTAACCCTCGCGGGTTGGGTCATCGGCGGCTTTTCAATTCTAATTGGCGGGTTCGGCATCGCCAACATCATGTTCGTGAGCGTTAAAGAACGCACCAACATCATTGGCATCCAGAAATCGTTAGGGGCCAAAAATTACTTTATTCTGTTCCAGTTCTTGTTCGAGGCTGTGCTGCTGAGCTTAGTGGGTGGATTGGCGGGGATCTTTCTGGTTTATCTGTTATCGTTCATGCCGTTGGGCAGCATTGACCTGCAACTCACGGCCGGCAACATCATACTGGGTTTAGGCGTATCGAGCGTCATCGGCATTCTATCCGGTATCATCCCCGCGTTTTCGGCCGCGCGGCTCGACCCGGTCATCGCGATCCGGGCAAAATAAACCGGCTCGAGAAACAATCATCAGCCTACTCAGTAAACCCCAAAGGCCGTCACGTTGAGCAACGGCCTTTGGGGTTTACTGAGTAGGCCGTTAAGCTGGCTTTTGTAGCAACTGTCCCCGCGCTGCGGGTACGCCAAAGTCGGGGATTCCATTGAATCGCCAACGAATGGGTTGTAAGCGGGGCGTTCGCAGATCTCCGCAGCCCATACCGGGAAAGGCGTTGGCGTGGTAAAGCAGCCAATCGGTGCCCGCAGCGTCCGTGAAAAAGCAGTTGTGTCCCGGTGCGTAAACGCCATTCTCGACGGAGGTCTCAAACACCGGCTGATCGCATTTGGTCCAGGAAGCCGGGTCCATCAAGTCCGCGTCGGCAAAGGCCCAAAGCATGGCCAAACAGTACTGATCGGTCCAGCATCCGTTGGCCGAATACACCAGAAACACCCGGTCATTGCGAATGAGTAGCGATGGCGCTTCGTTGACGAACACAAAGTTACGCGGGTCGGCGGGGTTTGGGTCGTAGTTGTGGCGCTCCCAGGGCAGCGTGGGTTCGGACAGCAACACCCGCTCACCAAGGCAGGTCCAGGGGTTCGCCATGCGACACAGGTAGATGCTTTGTTGCACGTTATCAACACCCGCCCAGCCCGACCAGGTAAAGTAAAGTTGTCCGTTTACGTCAAACGCGGTTCCGTCGATGGCCCACCGGTTATCGGGCGTGGCCACTTCGCCCTTCAACGTCCACTGACCGTCCAGCGGGTCGGGCGCTGGATTTTCGAGCACCCACATGCGTCGGCAGTCGTTGCTGCCCCGCTCATCTTCGGCCGAGAAGTAAATGTACCAGCGTCCGCGCAGGAAGTGCAGTTCGGGCGACCAAACGTTGGTTGAGTAAGGTCCTGTGCCGGGTGCCGTCCAGACAACGACCGGTTGAGCTTGCTCCAGTTGCGTCAGATCGCGTGTTTTCCAAATGGTTACATCCGTCCGGGTCGAATGCAGATAATAGTAAAATCCATTGTGACAAATGGCCCATGGGTCGGGACCGTACTCTAACAGGGGATTGGTAAACGTACGGGCCGGGGCCGTATAAACTTGCATAAATGATAAAGCGCATGTTTGGTTGTCTAAAGACAACGCTTGTCGAACGCGTTGGTTTAGACAGTTGAGGCTACGTTCCCCGAATCATACGCATCGATACGTCCGCAGAAGACACAAAAAAACGCCGATTGCAAACCGGCGTTTTTCGGGCGGGTTGTTAGTCACTTACACACCCAGTTCGAGCGTACTTAACACGCCATTCATATTCCGCACGGCGTCGGCCGATTTGTTGAATGCAGCTTGTTCGTCGTCGGTGAGTTTGTAATCAATAATTTCTTCCCAACCAGTACGGCCTAAGACGACCGGTACGCCGAGGCAGATGTCCGACTGCCCGTATTCGCCTTCCAGCAGGACGCAGGACGGAATCACGCGCTTCTGATCGCGCACGATGCTTTCGACCATGTAGGCTCCGGCCGCGCCCGGCGCGTACCAGGCCGACGTACCAATCAGGCCCGTCAGCGTGGCCCCGCCCACCATTGTGTCGGCGGCTACTTTTTTGAGCGTGTCCTCGTCTAAGAACTGACCAACCGGCACCCCGCCTTTGGTGGCCAAGCGCGTCAAGGGAATCATGGTGGTGTCGCCGTGCCCGCCGATGACGCTCGCCTGCAAATCATTCGGCGAACACTTGAGCGCCAGCGACAAATACGTTTTGAACCGGGCCGAATCCAGGGCACCGCCGAGGCCGATGATTCGATTTTTGGGTATTCCCGACGACTTCAGGGCGAGGTACGTCATGGTGTCCATCGGGTTGGAAATAATAATAAAAATCGCGTCGGGTGAGTGTTTCAGGATGTTTTCCGTTACGCCTTTCACAATGCCCGCGTTGATGCCAATGAGGTCTTCGCGGGTCATGCCCGGCTTGCGCGGAATGCCCGACGTAACGACGACCACATCCGAACCGGCCGTTTTTTCGTAATCATTCGTAGACCCCGTCAGCTTAACGTCGCAGTCGAGCAGCGTTGAGGCTTGGAGCATGTCGAGGGACTTTCCTTCGCTGATGCCTTCTTTGATGTCTAAAAGGACAACTTCGTGGGCGAGTTCACGGCGGGCAATATTGTCGGCGCAGGTGGCCCCAACGGCTCCCGCTCCTACTACGGTCACTTTCATGGCGTATTTGGCATTAAAGGGTTAACAAGCAAGCGCAAAAGTACGGACCCAGTTCGCCCAAAACCAACTGCGGTCAGGATAAACTTCCGGGCCTTTTACTCGGTTTATGGATTATTTGGTGAATAATTTTGTTGTAGGTGGACAACCGAATTTGTTAGTCAACGGCGTTCCGTTGTCGATTAACGCCTTTAAACGAATGGCAAGCACAAGTTTCATAACCCGCATTTTAACCTCAATCTTTTTCAAACGAGCGAACATCGGCGCTGTCCGGTACGCCCGTAATTCTAAAAGTTTGTTTAAGCTAATCCAGGACGCCCTTACCAAAAGTGGCGGGCTATCGGGCAAAAACATTGGCTTGTTTCGTGAGCAGTTAGGTACGGTAACCCGGCTGCTGCGGGCCTACGCAGCGGGCAGCTACCGGCAGTTGCCGTGGAAAACGCTGATTCGGGTCATTGCGGTGCTGGTGTACTTTGTTTCACCGATCGACATTCTGCCCGACTTTTTACCGATTGTGGGGATCACCGACGATATTGCCTTGATGCTGTGGCTGTTCAGCGGCATGGGCGACGATATTGAGAAGTTCCGGCAGTGGGAACAAACAACGACCACCGCGCGGGGCGAAGCCAACCGGCCTGGGCAGACTGCCGGGCCAACGACGATTAAAATTGGTTAAGTTTGGGCCAGTTTTAGTAGGGTATAGTTAAGAGTTTTTTAATTTTGCATACATTCAAATCCGAAAAATCATGATTTCTGCAAGCATTTTCGCAATTATGGGTTTGGGCGCTCAGGAGATGATCTTTATCTCGCTGGCGTTAGTGCTCCTGTTCGGTGCTAAAAAAATTCCCGAACTGGCACGGGGCGTCGGCAAAGGCATTCGTGAGTTCAAAGACGCTACGAAAGACGTTCGCGAAAACATCGAGGACGGACTGAAGGAAACAACCAAGCCTTAACGGGAACTACCCGCTCAACAGGCAACCAAGCGGTTCCAATCCGGTGCCGCTTGGTTGCCTGTTTTTGTTTTTATGCCTTTCTTTGTTACCCTAATCCCGCCACGACCGAACACGGACCGGGTTGTTGTAACAAATTTGTCTTAAGTTTTGACCCTTTACCGCCACTTTTCGCACGTTCAGGCCGACCTGCAAACCGGTATGCTGACCTGCCGCCAATTGGTGGAGCAGTACCTCGTCCGCATCGACGAACACCAACATCTCAACGCCTTTACTGAAGTCTACGCCGACGAGAGCCTGGCGCAGGCCGACCGCATCGATCAGCGACGCGCCGATGGTATAGCGGGTCGACTGGCGGGAATGGTTATCGGCATCAAGGATGTGCTGAGCTACGCCGGGCACAGCTTGCGGGCGGGCAGCCGCATTTTGGACAACTTCACGGCGCAGTTTACGGCAACGGCCGTGCAGCGGCTTTTGGACGAAGACGCCATCATCATCGGCCGGCAGAACTGCGACGAGTTTGCGATGGGGTCATCCAACGAAAACTCGGCGTTCGGGCCGGTGCGCAACGCGGCCGATTCCGAGCGAGTGCCGGGCGGGTCGAGTGGCGGGTCGGCGGTGGCGGTGCAGGCGGGCCTGTGCTTAGCCAGCATCGGCTCCGACACGGGCGGCTCGGTGCGACAGCCGGCCGCGTTCTGTGGCGTTGTCGGTCTCAAACCGACCTACGGCCGCATCAGCCGCTGGGGTTTGGTGGCCTACGCGTCCTCGTTCGATTGCATTGGCCCCATCACCAATACCGTCGATGACGCGGCCCTGCTGCTCGAAGTGATGGCCGGTCGCGACGACTTCGACAGCACGGTGTCGAGCCAGCCCGTCGACGCGTACAGCCACGCAACGTTACCCAACCAAACCGGCGGGGCAAGGCCCCTGCGCATTGCTTACCTGCGCGACGGCGTCGAAAGCGCGGGCGTGGACGTGGGCATTCGCGAAGCAACCCACCGAAAAATTGACCAATTACGGGCTGCGGGCCACGTGGTCGAGCCAATCGACCTGTCGCTGCTGAATTACCTGCTCCCAACGTATTACAT
>CAXUEB010000217.1:349-3170 GCA_964249775.1 uncultured Spirosoma sp. | reverse complement strand
ACATTCTGACGACGGCCGAAGCGTCGTCCAACCTGTCGCGGTTCGACGGGGTGCGCTACGGCTACCGCAATCCATCCGTTACGGACCTGTTGTCTTTGTACAAAAAAAGCCGGACCGAAGGGTTTGGGGCGGAGGTGCGCCGGCGAATTTTGCTCGGTACGTTTGCCTTAAGCGCCAGCTACTACGACGCCTATTACACCAAAGCGCAGCAGGTTCGCCGGCTCATCCGCGAAGAAACCGAGCGGGTGTTTACCCAGTACGATTTTCTGTTGTCGCCCACCACGCCAACGCCCGCGTTTCGGCTGGGCGAAAAAACCGGCGCGGGCGACCCGCTGCAAATGTACCTCGCGGATATTTTTACGGTGCAGGCCAACGTTGTCGGATACCCGGCCATCTCGGTACCAAACGGCACGGTCACGGCGGCCGATGGCAAGAACGCGTTACCGATTGGTTTGCAGATCATGGCTCCGCCGTTTGGGGAAAGGGCGTTAATCGCTTTGGCGAAACTATTGTCGGATGATCGTTCGGTGGCCTGGCCGGCCGACTACTTGAAGAAATACTAATGCGTACCGTAAACCTAACCGAGAAAACGACATGCGTTCAATGAATCGTAGCCTGTTTCGAGTCGGATTGTTTAGCGTCATGCTGGGACTGACGACAATCGTCCAAGCCAAACCCATTCAGGCCGAACCCAAGCCGGCTGACACAACAATCGTCAGGAAAGACACGGTTGCCGTCGTACCGACCGTGCCCGATACAACACTACGCGTTCGGTTGGCGGCTTTGCAGAAAGCTATTCCGCTGACCTACCACAAAGCCGTGCAGGCGTACGTGGATTATTACACGTTTCGGAAGGCCAGCACAACCAAGCGGATGCTGGAGCGAATGCCCCTGTTCTTTCCGCTTTACGAACGCATGTTGGCGCAGTACGGGCTGCCCGACGAACTCAAGTACCTGTCCATTGTCGAGTCGGCGCTAAACCCGCGGGCCATTTCGCACGCCGGCGCGGTGGGCCTTTGGCAGTTTATGCCCGGCACCGGCCGCGACATGCGGCTTTACCAGGATGAGTACGTTGATGAGCGGATGGACCCGGTCAAAGCCACTGAAGCGGCCTGCAAGTACCTGCGTGACCTGTACAACATCTTCGGCGACTGGGAATTGAGCTTAGCCGCGTATAACTGCGGACCAGGAGCCGTTCGGCGGATTATGCGCCGGACCGGGGGCAATTCGTTTTACGGAATTTACGACGCCTTGCCCAAAGAAACCCGCGGCTACGTGCCCCAGTTTGTGGCGTTTACGTACCTGATGCACCACGCGAACGACCACGGTATTGCCGCCGAAACGTACGATTATCCCATTCCGAGCGATACCATCCACGTCAGCGGCTACTTCAACCTCGAAACCTTCGCCAAGCACAGTACGATTCCGCTGGCCGATCTGCAGAAAATGAATCCGGCCGTTATCACGACGATTTTGCCCGAATATACCAACCAGTATCTGTTTCGGGTGCCGCGCGAGCAGTACCCGTACTTCGCAGCTCATCGGCGGGCTATTTTGGATTCGGCCGGACGGCTGCCGGTAGTGATGGCGAATGTCCTGCTGGCGCAGTCCGAAACGGTTCGGTACGGCGACGATTCAGCGGGATTGTGGGCGTCGTTGAACAGCAACCCACTGGCCCGCATGACGCTCGAAGAAACTCCCGGCCGGCCGGAGAGCCGTACCTCCGCCGGTGCGGTGGATTCGTCGCCCGAGTTGGTCGCGACCGCCCCGGAGGCCGCTGACTCGAAGGCAACTAACCTGGCGGCTCAGTTGGCCGTGGCCGTACCAGCGGATGAATCGGCCGAAGACATGGAAACGGTGGTGCTGCGCAAACCCCGCAAGCAAACGTACACCGTCAAACGGGGTGATAACCTGAACGCCCTCGCCGATCGTTTCAACGTAGAAGTGTACGACCTCAAGCGGTGGAACCATCTGCGGTCGTCGGCGCTTGGGCGGGGTCAGAAGTTAGTTATTTACAAAGAAGTTGCCGAAACCCGCACCGACCGGCTGGCCGATCAAGGCACGGCCAAGGGTCGTCGGAAGGCCGAACGGACACTGGCCACCCGACGTTTGAAGCCGCGCTACCACCGCGTGCAGGACGGCGACACACTCTGGAACATTACCCAGCGCTACGACGGCCTGACCATCGACCGGCTCAAAAAGCTCAATAACATTCGGAGCAGCGCCCTGCGGCCGGGGCAAACGTTAATTGTGGGCTAATGCCCACGCGGAGCGTTAGGGTTGACGCATCACCCATCACCCCGCCGACGCTCCGCTTCACCCACGACTATCTAACCGAAAAGTCGTGGGTTTTTCGTATCTTTACGGACTTAAACGGTTCATTCACAATCTATTCCAAGCTTGAATGATTGCTTATTTAGACGGACTGCTGTCGTACAAAGAGCCGACTTACGCCATCATCGACGTACACGGCGTCGGCTACGCGGTTCATACATCCTTGCAAACCTACGCCGTCCTACCGGGCGGGGGCGATCGGGTAAAAGTGTTTATTCATCACCTGTTTCGCGAAGACGCGCAGACGCTTTACGCCTTCGCCACGGCCGATGAGAAATCCCTTTTCCTCGACCTGATCGCCGTGTCGGGCGTGGGACCCAACACGGCGCTGGGCATGTTATCGGCCATGCAGCCGGGCGATTTGCGGCTGGCCATCCTGGGCGAGAACGTCCGGGCGGTGCAGGCCATCAAAGGCATTGGGGCGAAAACGGCGCAGCGCATTATTCTCGAACTGCGCGATAAAATGAAGCGGGCGGGCGTGGTGCCG
>CAXUEB010000217.1:0-339 GCA_964249775.1 uncultured Spirosoma sp. | reverse complement strand
AAGCCGACCCAAACCTGACGGTCGAGGAGGTAATCCGGCAGGCGTTGCGAAGCAAGTAAACGCCTACCCAACGCCCGACGCAAGCGCGTCGGGCGTTGCGCTTTCTACCGCTTAAAAAATCTATCAAGCCGTTAGACGATTGGCCTAATTTTGGCCGTTTAAAAGTAAGCCGTACCGTACGCTATCCTATTTAGACTTTTTAGTACCCCCAATGGTGAACCCGTACTTTGTTCACGAGTCCTCTTTCTGCTTTTTCATCTCTGTAGTCAAGCAGCGCCGGTTTGCGCCCAACGGCTGGCTTTGGGCGGTGCTGTGGCTATCACTGGGATTGGGCGTAAC
>CAXUEB010000216.1:976-9464 GCA_964249775.1 uncultured Spirosoma sp. | reverse complement strand
ACACGATGGCCGACCCCACCAGCGACGAGGTGCCGGGGTGGGAGGGATGCGCTTTGAAAATAACTGGGCAGCCGGCCGCCAGCGCCGAGGCCGTGTCGCCCCCCGCTACCGAAAACGCCAGGGGAAAGTTACTGGCCCCGAACACCACCACCGGGCCGAGCGGCACCAGCATCCGACGGATATCCGGCCTGGGCAGCGGCTGCCGGTCCGGCAAGGCGGGGTTGATGCGCGCGTCGACCCACGAGCCTTCGCGCAAGAGATTGGCGAACAACCGAAGTTGACCCGTCGTGCGGCCCCGTTCGCCGGTGATTCGGCCCGTGGGCAGGCCGCTTTCCAGCACGGTCCGTTCGATCAACCCGTCGCCGAGCGCTTCAATCTCGGTTGCGATGGCGTCTAAAAAGTCGGCGCGTTGGCTGGGCGTGCGTTTGGCATACGCTGGAAACGCGGCTCCGGCTTTTTCGACGGCTTGGTTGGCCTGTTCGTTGGAAACGTTGGCGAATGAATCGGCGAGCGTTTCGGCTTGGGCGGGGGCGAAGGCCTGGAATGAATCACGTTCGCCCAGAACGGCTTCGTGGCCGATGAAACTGGCGGTCAGGTGGTGTTGAGTCGTCATTCTTTTGTCATGCCGGAACCGCAACGGCGTACCGTGCTGGCGTAATCAGATTGTTTAAACCGTGGCACCAACCCGCTCCAGCAAGGCTTTCGTTTTGCGGATACCTTCGTACTCGTCAATCTTGCTGCCTTCGTATTCGATACCGGCGATGCCCTTGAAGCCGCTATCTTTTACCACTTTTAGAATTCGGTTGTAGTCCGTCTCGATGCAGTTGCCAGCCTCGTCAAAGTCGTACGTTTTGGCCGACACGCCCTTGGCAAACGGCATCAACTCGCCCGTGCCCTGGTAGCGGTCGTACTGTTCTTCGCAGCCGGTGGCGCTGCGTTTGATGCAGAAATTGCCAAAATCAGGCAGCGTACCGACGTTTCTCATGCCGACCTGCTTCATCACGCCCGACAGCCACTGCCCGTTGGACGAATAACCGCCGTGATTTTCGACAATAACATTAATGTTCATAGTTTTGGCAAACTCACCTAACTTACCCAAGCCTTCAACGGCCGCTTTGCTCACCTCTTCGGCGGTGCCTTTCCCGGCCGCGTTGACGCGGATCGTTTTGCAGCCCAAATACTTGGCGCATTCCACCCAGCGGTGATGGTTTTCGACGGCTTTCTGGCGTTCGGCCGCGTCGGTGGCACCCAATTCGCCTTCGCCGTCGATCATGATGAGGTGATTCGTGATGCCGTTGTCCTTGCAGCGGGTTAGCAAATCGTTGAGGTAGGTTTTGTCCCCGGCCTTGTCCTTGAAAAACTGATTGACGTACTCGACAATGCGGATGTCGAACTCTTTGCGGGCGATAGCGGGGAAATCCAAGTTTGTAATTTTCTTGCTGAACAACGCTTTGTGCAGCGACCACTCGGCGAGCGAGATGTCGAAAAACGGGGCTTTCTTGGTTGTTTCGGCAAAAGCGGTTGGTAGAATAGCAAGGCCCGCAGCGGCTCCGGCGGCTTGTTTGACGAACTGACGACGGTTGGTAATCATAAGACAGGTTAGGTTTATGCGGTTGCGCGTTGTAGTTTGGGCTGCTAAACTACGAACTCAAAATCATAAACGCATACACCGTGCTTTCCTTCGAGAGTATCCGCGAGGCCCACGACCGCATTCGGCCCCACATTCACCGGACGGCAGTGCTGACCAACCAGACCATCAACCGGCAGGCTGGAGCCGACCTGTATTTCAAATGCGAAAACTTTCAGAAAATCGGCGCGTTTAAAGCGCGGGGCGGCCTGAACGCCGTCTTGCAGGTGGCGCAGCACCGCGAAGGCGACGCCGTCACAACCCATTCGTCGGGCAACCACGCGCAGGCGGTGGCGTTCGCGGCCCGGCAGGTGGGTCTGCCCGCCCTCATCGTGATGCCCCGCACGGCCCCGCAGGTTAAGAAAGACGCCGTGCGCGGCTACGGGGCCGAGGTCGTTGAGTGCGAACCGACGCTCGACGCCCGCGAGGCCGGCGTTCGCGCCATTATGGCCCGCACCGGAGCCGTGTTGGTGCATCCCTTCGACGACGACCGCGTGATTGCCGGACAAGCCACGGCCGCCAAAGAACTGATCGAAGACGCCGGGCAAGATAAAGCATTCGACGTGATAATGGCCCCGGTGGGTGGGGGCGGACTACTAAGCGGCACGGCCCTGACGACGCATTACCTGTCGCCCCAAACGCGCACCGTGGCCGGTGAGCCGGAAGGCGCGGCCGACGCGGTGCTGTCGTTTCAGAGCGGGCGGGTTGAGCGGGCACCGTTCATTAACACCATCGCCGACGGGTTGCTGACGAGTCTCAGCGAACGAACGCTGGCGATTATTCAAAAGCATGTTGCCGACATCAAGACCGTATCCGACCCCGAGATTGTGGCGGCCATGCGGCTGATCTGGGAGCGGATGAAAATTATTATTGAGCCGTCGTGTGCCGTGCCGTTGGCCGTTGTGCTCAAGCACCGCGACGAGTTTGCCGGGCAGAAAATCGGCATCATTCTGACGGGTGGCAACGTTGATTTAGGTAAACTTCCGTTCTGAACGCCCAACGGCTATGTTCGACATTCGCCCAATCACGCCCGAGCAAACGTATGCCCTGCGCCACGCGGTGCTGTGGCCCGACAAACCGCTGGATTACGTAAAAATCGAAAACGACGCCGAAGGCCATCACTACGGCGCGCTCCTGAACGATACGCTGGTGGGGGTGATTTCACTGTTTGTAAACCAACCCGTTGCCCGCTTCCGCAAGTTTGCGGTCGATTCCAACTACCAACGGCAAGGCATCGGAACGCAGTTGCTCAACCACGTCATCGCCGAAGCCCGGCGGCTGGGCGCAACGACGCTCGGGTGTGACGCCCGGCTCGATTCGGCCGACTTCTACCGGCGATTCGGCATGGAAGCCGTTAGCGACGTATTTTATAAAGGGCCAACTCCGTACGCCAAGTTTTCGTTAACCTTATAACGTATCATCTTACCAATCAAATTTATGAAAATCTTTCTAAACTTTAGCCTGCTCCTAATCGTATTAATCGCCGGTACGGCAAACGCCCAAACGTCTTCTCCGGCTTCGTCGTCGACCGATTCAACGACGCTCAGGGCTTACGTTGGTTCGTATACGTTTGCCAGCGGGAGTCCTGTCCAGAAGTACATTATTTCCATTCAAAAAGGCGAGCTGTTTGGTGCCGCCGACAGCTTCGGCGAAAATAAGCTGGTCAAACAAGCAAAAGCCGACACCTACCAATCCACCAGTTCGTACGGCTCGATTATTACGTTTGTCCGGGACGCAACGACGAAAGCCGTAACCGGCCTGACGCTGGCCATTCAGGGAACCGAACTGTCGGCCAAACGGGACAACCCGTAGCCATTCATCAAACATCGAAAAACTGACTCAACCATGAAATTAACGCTCTTACCGCTCATGCTGGTAGCCACGCTACTGGCCTGTAACCCGAAGAAAGGCAACAAGCAAACAGAATCAGATGGGCAATCCGCCAAGGTGACTACGGCCGCTACCGACATCAACCTGCCGGCTCCTTACGCGACCGAATCGGTTAAGCACTATAGCAACGTCGTTGGCTGGCCCGACGGCAAAACGCCCACGGCTCCGGCCGGCTTCCGGGTCACCGAGTACGCCCGCGACCTGGAGAGTCCCCGCTGGCTTTACGTTGCGCCCAACGGCGACGTGTTCGTGGCCGAAGCCAACACGGAACGAAAAGGCATCAAGAAAAAGGTCAAGTCGGTCGTTACGGGCCAAAACAAATCCGAACGGACGGGCGAAAGTCCCGACCGGATTGTGGTGTTCCGCGATACGAACAACGATGGTAAGCCCGATCAGCGCACCACATTTCTGACCGGGCTGAACCAGCCGTTCGGCATGCTCATTCTCGGTAACAGCTTTTACGTAGCCAACACCGATGGGCTGCTCAAATTTCCGTACCAGCCGGGGCAGACGAAGATGACGGCAGCCGGGCAGAAAATCCTAAACCTGCCCGCCGGCGGCTACAACAACCACTGGACGCGCAACCTGTTGGCCAGCCCCGATGGCAAAAAGATTTACGTATCGGTGGGGTCGGGCAGCAACGTGGGCGAGAACGGCATGGAAAACGAAAAGCGCCGGGCGGCCATTCTCGAAATCAACCCCGACGGCACGGGCGAACGCATCTACGCCAGTGGTCTGCGCAACCCGGTCGGCATGGCCTGGCAGCCCGCTACCAAGACCCTGTACACGGCCGTCAACGAGCGCGACGAGTTGGGCGACGACTTAGTGCCGGACTACCTGACGAGCGTGAAGGAAGGCGCGTTTTACGGCTGGCCGTACTCCTACTACGGAGCCAACGAAGACCCGCGCCGGAAAGGCGAACGGCCCGACTTGGTCAAGCAGGCCGTCGTACCCGACGTGCCGCTGGGTGCCCACACGGCCTCGCTGGGTCTGGCCTTCTACGACAAGCCGTCGGGGTCGCGCTCGGCCTTTCCCGCAGCGTATCGAAACGGCGCGTTCGTCGGGCAGCACGGCTCCTGGAACCGCTCCCGCTTTTCGGGCTACAAAGTGGTGTTCGTGCCGTTTGCAAACGGCAAACCCGGTAAACCGCAGGATTTCTTAACGGGCTTCGTTGCCGGCAAAGACAAAGACGTGTACGGCCGACCGGTGGGCGTAACCGTTTTGCCCGACGGTTCGCTGCTGGTTGCCGACGACGCCGGCCGGCGAATCTGGCGGGTAGCGAAAGGGTAAAAAAAGGTTGAGGGTGTAAAGGGTGTAAGTTGCGCGTTAGTCAGCTTACCCCCTTTACACCCTCAACCTTTTTTTACCTTACTCCTTGTTAGAACGAATACAACATTCGCAGCCGCCCTCCGTGCGAGGTGCCGTTTAAGCCTAACTCGCCCTCGACAAATGGCCCGACTAAATAAGGGCTAACCTGCACAGTAAGGGGTCCCCACCGTTTTTCAACCCCCAACGAAGCCGACCAGCTATGGTACCATTGGACGGGACGTCGGACCGTGGGTAACCGAGCTTCGCGCACTTCGAAAGGTCCGGGACCTTTACGGTTAAGGTCGACGTAGGTAAAATATACGTTTTCGTTGGCCCACAAACTGGCACTCGCCCCAACGGTCGGCGTCAGAACAATGCCGGCCCCTACCGGTATGCCGTAGCCTAAAGTGATCGGCACCTGCCACGTAACACTGCGCCGGTCAATGCTCGTAATAATGTGGCGATCGTCAATGCCGCCGGCGTAGAACGATCGGAAATTACGGCGAATCCGTTGTTCAAACACAATGTCGGATGAGAACTTACCGCCCGATATAGCCACGCGTTCCAATCCAACTCCCAGCAAGAAATGCCGGCCCAGCCGCACGTCGCCGTAGACGCCAGCCGCCCATCTGTTCAAGCCTAATTCGCTACTAACGCCCAATCGAAACCGCTCGTTCGGCGTCACTACGGCGGTGGCTTCAGGAGCGACGGTGGGTGAAACGGGCAGGGCCTTAGCCGGATACAGCCGACGCAAGCGCCGGACGGCCTGGCTAATGCCTTCCTCAAAAGACGTTGGGTCCAACCGCATCGGTTTGGCGGCCAACTCTTCTATCGCAATCGGAGCCGTCGCGCTGGTTTGGCTATCCAGACCGGGTCCGCCCGGTGTTCCGTTTTCCTTGTTCGCGCCCGACTGGACTGCGTCCGTTCGGGTTGGGTTACGGTTACCCGTCGAGGCTACTCGTTCGGGCTGACCGGCAGTAGCCGACGGCGTACCGGATTTCCCGCGTCGGCTACTGCCAACCGGTTGATCTGCGTTGGTACGGTTAGCGCCCGTTGCGGTTCGGTCCCGGTTGGTTTCGCGCGTTACCCGATTGCCGGCCGCATCAGCCGGTGCGGTACCAACCCCCGCCTTCTCCGGTGCTTCGCTCCGGCGGTCCGGCTCGCTCGTCGGAACCGCCGGCTGGCCGGTTCGGTCGGCTGGCTGATTCACGTCGGGCTGTGCGTTGGCCGCTCCAGGCGGGCGAGTCGCGATTTGGTTCTGATCGGACCGGCCGCTCAGTGGATTAGTTTGGGATTGAGTAGCGACCGTGTTGTCACGGGTCGGCGTCGGTTGCGGAACGGAAACGTTTGGCTCAATAGACTGGGCGGTTGGTTGGTTGTTGGTTGGCACCGGAACGGTGCGGGTCAGGTAAACGGTGTCAACGCGGGCCGGGAGGGCGGTTTGGGTTTGGGGCGTTTGCTTAAGTTGCGTAACGGTTTGGCTCAGCCGTTGCACATCCTGCCGCAATTGCTGATTGCTTTGCCCCAGCCACACGGTCGTCGTCAGCAGGGCCGCTACCGATACCACACCAACCGCGGGCATGAGCCACGACGGGGCCGCCGACCAGGGCGTGATCATGCCGTGCTGGCGCATGACTTGCTGCATCTGCGCCCAGTCTTTTTCGCGGAAGGAAGGCTCGATGCCGTCTAACTTCCGCCGGATGTTGTCGTCGAAGTCATCAGGTTTCATGAGGACGAAGGTCGGTCAAAAAAAAATGTGGGTAATTCGTTTTTATCACCTGTTGCAACCGTTGCCGCGCCCGCAGGAAGTGCGAACGGACGGTCGCTTCGTTGGCCGGCAAGAGATCGGCAATTTCGCGCAGGCTGTAGCCGTCCACCACGTGCAGGTTAAACACCGTGCGCCACAGGGGCGGCAGTTGCTGCACGAAACCCAGAATTTCGTCGGCCGTCAGGCGTTCGACCACGTTGTCGGCAAACGGCACCTCCGGCACCGATTCGAGCGCCAGCGCGGGATCCGTCTTGTGGTACTTGCGGTAGTAGCTGATGGCCGTATTGACCAGAATCGTGCGGAGCCAGGCTTTGAAAGGCTGATTGAGGTCGTACTGATCGAGGTGCTGAAACACCTTCAGAAACCCTTCATTGAGCACTTCCTCGGCTTCTTCAACGGTGGCCGAGTAGCGCAAACAAATGCTTTTGGCGTAACCGAAAAACTGCTTGTAGAGCGCCCGCTGGGCCGACGCGTTTCCGGCGCGGCAGGCCACAACAATGCTCTCGAAGTCATTTTCGGCGTAGGAAGGTCGCTTTCGGAATAACACGGCCGGTTATAGCTGTAAAAGTGAGCGATGCTTTTATAAACTACGCAAAAGCCCTCGTTTCCGTTGCAAATTCCCTTAAAAATAAGCTGTAACCGACCATTTCTTACCCGCTTATCCCAATTTGGGGCCAACCTGCAACGCCTACCCAATACCCGGCGTATTGATTGGTAAACGTCACTGCTACACCAATCGATCATGCAATCTGGCCCGTTGAGTATGTTAATTATCGGGGGTTGCGCCGAAGAAGCCGACCATTTGCCTTCCGCCAAAAACTTCGTCCGTCAGTTGGTTCGCCGGCTGGCGCAGCCCAAGCGCGTGGTGCGGGTTGATTATTTTCCGTCGGCCCTGCTGCCCGCAGCGGTGGGCCTGTTGGCGCACCTGCCGTTGCAAAACTACGAACTGATTCTCTTGCGGCCCGAATCGCTGAAAGGTCAGTTACCAAACTGGTGGACCCTGCCCGCCCGCCTGGCCGAAGCCTTAACCGTTCTTTATCCGCACCGGCACCGGGTGGTGGTCCTGACGCCTTTTCCGCGCCGGGGACTCGTTGCGGGTTGGTCGCGTCAACTCACCGGAGCCTGGTGGCGCTGGACCGTTCGGCGGGCGGGCTACAGCGTCTTCGACGTTGGGCGGGTCATCGAAGCCCGCGATGCGTATTTCGTTACCGGCGACCGGACGCGGCTCAACGCCGTCAGCCACGAACTGTTGGCGCAGGAATTGTTCGACTACTGCCAGGCCGTACCGACCGTTCTGACTACCCAATCCATCAAACCGCCGTCCGAACCGTAATACCTACCCATCACCTGGCTTGTTCGACTGTCCACCATGAACCGAATTGAATTTTTACGCAGCCTTCCCCTGGGCGGTCACCTGGGACGACCACGAGGTCGAGAACGACTTGTTCGCGCTGTTGACTTCTTGTCAGGAACGTACCGAGGTAAACCCCGGTGTTATCACAAACGGGCCAGTCGATTTTACGCTCGACCTGACTTTATCCGACAATGCGTCGCTCCGTAGCCCCGGTGGCTACGTCGTCAGTAATGGCGTGGTGGTGGCCCGCACCAAGCATGGTCGCTACGTCGCTGCGTCGCGCACGTGCACCCACCAAAACAACCCCGCCGTTGAATACCAGGACGATCGGTTCGTTTGCCCTGTCCACGGCGCTCAGTTCGACACGAGCGGCCGGGGGTTGAACGATTTGGGTAAGAAAGGCATCCGCGTTTACAAAACCGACGTTGACCGCAACACCCTGCGGGTGTATTCGTAGCTCCCGGAGCCTTCTAATCGCAACGCCAACGGCCCGGTTTCCTAGCGGAAATAACCAAACCCACCCGGGCCGTGGCCGAAAAAT
>CAXUEB010000216.1:0-966 GCA_964249775.1 uncultured Spirosoma sp. | reverse complement strand
CCCACCCCCACGGCCCGGGTGGGTTAGGTTAATCCCGATCCCAAACCGGGCCGTTGGCGTAAGATGTGACAACTTGGCTTACCCGTCGCCCTACAACTGCTGCGCAAAGCTCCGCAGCGACTGGGCTACCTGTTGCAACGACGACTGAAGGTCGCTATCGGCCGACGACGCAGCCGATTCCGTTTGCTCCGACAAGCTCATCAGCATCGACGAGATTTGGGTGCTGTCGGGCGAACCACTTTGCAGCGCCTGCTGCAACGCCATCAGGCGGTCCGATACAGGACTGTCGGGACCAAGGGTGCTGATCCAACTGTCAACGAGGGATGCGCCATCCATCGGGGACGCGTCGGAAGGGCTGCCGCCCAGGGCTTGTACGGTCTGGTTAACCAGCGATGATGTGTCTTGTTGGGAAGTCATAACTTGGGTTGTTTAAGGATGAGTAACGAAAGGAGAAGGTTGTGTTTAGGACTATTGTTATGTTATCTTTTTATTATTTCGGATAAATAGATAAAATAGATTACCGAGCTGCGATTCGAACAAGAGCCGGTTGTCTAAAACGAATCAGGCCCGGACGCCGATCACTCACGATTGTCGTCCAGGCCTGATTCGTCTTTTGTCGTAGAACGGGTTACACCCGCACCGCCATTTCTTCGGGCTTTTCGGTGTCGCCGGTTTTGCGGCCTGGTCCGTCACCACGGTCGGGTTGGGGTAGGGGACGCTTTTCGCCGTCCAGACCGGTGCCTTCTTTCCGGCGGCTCAAATACGTGTAAATGACCGGCACGACGTAGAGCGTCAAGACGAGCGAGAACAGCAGGCCGCCCACGATCACAATACCCAGCGGAACCCGGCTTTTCGAGGCCGAACCCAAGGCCAGAGCCAAGGGCAGGGCACCGAAAGCCGCTACGAGCGTCGTCATCAGAATGGGCCGCAGGCGCATGGCCGAGGCTTCGAGCGCGGCTTCAAACT
>CAXUEB010000215.1:6063-9490 GCA_964249775.1 uncultured Spirosoma sp. | reverse complement strand
CTTTATCGCCGTAGAGTAAACGACGCTAACCGGTTGCCGCTTCGCGAGAAAGGCGTCGGTAGCGAACAAAAAAGTAGCCCACCGCCCCAAAGCCCCCGTAGATAAATGGTATTTTGTAGTATTGGCCATTGTAGGCCTGTCCCAAACCGGGCAAAATCAACGACCGGAGTGTAGCCTGACGGGGAATAATTTTACGGATGGCGGCTTCCTGTTTCGGCGATATCTGATTCGTGTCGATGTTACCTAAGTCCTCACCAGCCGGTGCCACACCGGTGCTGACTCGTATCCCATTGCGCTGAACCGTTGGTGGAATTGTGTCCGCTGCTGAGCGCGATTGCCGGGTCGAATCGACAGTTACCGGGGTAATAGCGGGAACAAGGGCCGGATTTTGGGCAAACGAAGACCGGATTGACACGACCAACAAACAGACGACTCCGGCAACGGTGGTGAGTTGATTCATGCTCAAACAACGTTCTGTACCTTCCGGCTTCGCCTGCCTGCCTGCTCGTTTAAGATACTTTAACACTATTGAGTCTGCGAGTTCAGCACTTCCAGGATTTTGGTTAACTCTTCCTGAGTGGTAAACGGAATTTTGATTTCGCCCTTATGTTTTTCGTCGGCTTTAATCGAAACTTTTGTGCCGAACAGCGACGACAGTTTGAACTGGAGGCTCCGCATTTCCTGCTTGGGCAGCGTTACACGCCGGGTTGACGTTGTAGGCTCATCGACCTGGTCGGACAGGTTTCGCACCGCTTCTTCAACCTTGCGCACCGACCATTCCTCATCAACGGCCCGGTTAAAGAGCCGAATTTGCTGGTCCGGGTTGTCGATGTTGATGATGGCGCGGGCGTGGCCCATCGAAATTTTGTTGTCGCGCAGTGATGCCTGAATCACGGGCGGCAGTTTCAGCAGTCGGATGTAATTGTTGACCGTTGTCCGGTTTTTGCCAACGCGTTCGCCCAACTCCTCCTGCTTCAGGCTACACTCAGTAATAAGCCGCTGGTAGCTCAGGGCAATTTCAATGGCGTTGAGGTTTTCGCGTTGAATGTTCTCAATCAGAGCCATCTCCAGCATTTGCTGGTCGTTGGCCGTGCGAACATAAGCCGGAATATGGGTCAGCCCGGCAATTTTCGACGCTTGTAAGCGTCGTTCGCCCGCAATGAGCTGGTAGCGTTCTTTGCCTAACTGCCGCACGGTGATGGGCTGAATAATACCCTGCGTACGGATGGAGTCGGCCAACTCTTGAAGCGCTTCCTCGTCGAAGCGCGTCCGGGGCTGGAATGGATTGGTTTCGATCAGCGACAGCCCAATCTCACTCATCGTGCTGATGGTTTCGAAGGGCGACGTTTTCGTCTGCCGGTTCACCGCGTCGCTGTCGTGCAACAGCGCACCCAAGCCACGGCCCAGTCCAATCATCTTCTTATTATTCGGTGCTTTGGTGTTCGCGTTGTCCATATCTGTAACGCGGGGTTTCCCCGCGATTTCTACAACAGAGCGAGTTTCCACCGCAACGGCGGGTCGCCCGCATTATTTAGGCTTCCTGAGGCATCAGGCCGTTTTTAATCAAAATCTCACGGGCTAAGTTCAGGTAACTGACGGCCCCTTTGCTGTCGGCGTCCTGCGCCAAAGCGGGAACGCCAAAACTGGGCGATTCACTCAGGCGAATATTGCGTGGAATGATCGTGCTGAACACCATTTGCTGAAAATGAGTCGTCACTTCGCCTACTACCTGGTTCGAGAGTCGCACCCGCAAATCGTACATCGTGAGCAGAATACCTTCAATAGCCAGGTTTGTGTTAAGCCGCGACTGAATGATTTTGATGGTGTTGAGCAGTTTTCCCAAGCCTTCGAGCGCAAAATACTCGCACTGTACCGGAATGATGACCGAATCAGCCGCAGTTAGGCTATTGATGGTAATCAGACCTAATGACGGTGAGCAGTCGATGATAATAAAATCGTACTCGTCGCGGATGCTGTCGAGCGCGTTTTTCATCTTGTCTTCCCGATTCTGAAGGTTGATCATCTCAATTTCGGCCCCAACGAGGTCGATGTGTGAGGGGAGCAGATTCAGGTTCGGAAAGTCCGTTTGAATGATGGCGTCGTGCGGGCGAACCCCCTCGACCATACACTCGTAAATGCTGTTCTCAATTTCTTTGGGGTTGTACCCCAGTCCCGACGTTGAGTTGGCCTGCGGGTCAGCGTCAACGATGAGCGTTCGAAATTCGAGGGCGGCCAAACTGGCGGCTAAATTGATAGTTGTTGTAGTTTTACCGACGCCCCCCTTTTGGTTGGCGATAGCAATGACTTTACCCATGGGTCTGTGCGTTGCAGTTCCAAATATGCCAGATTGTTTCCACGAATCCAAGCACTGTTCCACGGAAGGTTGTTTGTCTGACAATCCAAGCGGGTTATTGTCGGAAATAGCAGTCGGTAAGCGTTAACCAATCGTTCGCGGTCCGCCGTCGCGGGGAGAAACCTACCGCACTGCTGAGCGGCCAGTGGCAACTTAGTGATAGTAGATGAGCATTCATGGTCTAAGTGCTTGTCCGATGAAGGCGGACACCCGTGTCCGAAATCGTACAGGACGTACAGGGCTAACCGGGCTTAGCTGCGTTTATCGGCCGTTTTGGGATGTGGTACGGTAGTTGAGCGACCTCAAGGGTCTGTTTACAGTATTGACGACGCACGCTCATGCTCCGCAATTACCTCAACATCGCCTGGCGCAATCTGGTCAAGCACAAAAGCCTTAGCCTCATCAACATCGCGGGTCTGGGCTTAGGCCTGGCGGCTGTGATGTTCATCCTGCTGTTTGTTCGAGACGAAGTTTCGTACGACCGGTTTCATGCGCGGGGCAACCAGATTTACCGGATTGTGCAGCACTCGACCAACGCCGAGGGTAACGAAGTCATGAGTGGGGCTACCGGCGTTCCGCAGGGACCGGCTTTTGCCGCTGAGTTGCCGGAGGTAGACGCCTTCTGCCGGGTGAAGGGCTACGAAATGCTGGTTCGTCGGAAGGATGAGACGATCTATCAGCAAGTGATGTACGTGGATACGTCGTTTTTTCGGCTGTTCAGTTTTGATCTGCTGGCGGGTGATGGCCGAACCCTGCTGAACGATCCGGGCAGCGTAGTGGTCACCGACGAAATAGCCCGGACGTACTTCGGCACCACCGACGTGTTAAACCGGCTGCTGACCATCGACGCGGGTGGTTCGTTTGAATCGTACCGCATCACGGGCGTCGTGAAAGCGCCCCCCATGAATTCGAGCATTCGGTTCGACGTTCTGCGCCCGTTCGGGACGTCGCTTCCCCCTGACCCCAATCAGGCGTCCAACAGCGACTGGTTCGACGGTTCACTCAATACGTTCTTGCTGTTACGTTCCGACCGCAACAATCAGGAAATCGATCCCAGGGTGATTGAACGTAAAC
>CAXUEB010000215.1:4739-6053 GCA_964249775.1 uncultured Spirosoma sp. | reverse complement strand
ACGAGCCGGTCAGCAACTGGAAGAAGTCCGGCGCGAAGCCGGTATCGTCAGGCTGACGTACCGGCTACAATCCTACACCGCCATGCACCTCGATGACCGCTACACGATGAACAACGGGCTGACGCGCGGGTCGTCGTCAGTGTATGCCTACATCCTAAGCAGTATCGCCGGGTTAATTCTGCTGCTGGCCTGCATCAACTTCGTCAATCTGACGCTGGCCCGGTCTTTGCGCCGAGCTAAGGAAATTGGCGTTCGGAAGGTGACCGGTAGTACCCGCCGACAACTCATTGGCCAGTTCATGGGCGAAACGGCGCTGCTGACCCTGCTGGCGTTCGTTCCAGCACTTATCTTGGTTTATACACTCCTACCTTATTTTTCTACGCTCGCCAATAAAGCACTGCAAATTAGCTTCCTGTTTACGTCCCAGACCCTGAGTTGGTTCGCGGGTTTAGTGTTATTCGTCACGCTGCTGGCGGGTCTTTACCCGGCGTTCGTGCTGTCGGGCTTCAATCCAACCCAGATTCTCTACGGGCGAATGCGATTCGGTGGGCGCAATGGGTTGGGCAAAGGCTTGTTGGTGCTGCAATTCGTGATCGCCATTGTGCTGCTCATCGGAACAGCCGTGCTGCACGGACAATTTACGTATATTCAGACGGCGAACGTAGGCTACGAACGGGCCGACCGGGTACGAGTTTACGTTCCCTGGGGGCGTGAACGGCAAGGCGACGCCTTGAAACAGGTGCTCCGTAACCAGCCCGGCATCGACTTGGTAGCGCGCAAGTCGGGGGGGCACCAGGCGGGTACGTACTACATTGGCGGCAAACCCACCAAGTTGGCCAACGAGTGGATCGACGACCAGTATCTGAACTTAGTGAACATCCCAATTGTGGCGGGTCGGGCACTACGGGCGGGAAGCACCGCTGACAGCGTAGCCAACGTGCTGGTCAATGAAACCTTCGTCAAGCAGTTTCTGCCGGCGGGTCTGGCCGCGTTCGGTCGGGCCGCGGGCGGTCAGTCTGCTATAGGGCAGGTCGTGCAGCGCGACGGCGACAACAACACCCGGCAGGCCCTGACGGTGGTTGGTATCGTGCGCGATTACCAATACCGGTCCCTGCGCGACAAGTCGGAACCGATCTTGCTGCAACTGGGTAGGGCTGAACAGATGAATCAGCTTTATGTTAAGCTGACTCCGGGCCAGACTTCGGTCGCGCTGGAACGGCTCGAACGAGCGTTCAAACAGGCGATTCCACTCCAGCCATTCTCTTACCATTCATGGAGGCCGACCGCCTGGAAGATTACGCCGACGACGCGCGT
>CAXUEB010000215.1:0-4729 GCA_964249775.1 uncultured Spirosoma sp. | reverse complement strand
TATAAAAAGGAACACACGATGGCCCGGATCATCAACCTGGCCACCCTTGTCGCCATCCTGATTTCGTGCCTCGGCCTGTTTGGGCTGGCCACGCTGACGGCCTTCCAGCGGACGAAGGAAATCGGCATCCGAAAGGTGTTGGGGGCGAGCGTTTGGGAAGTCAGTCGGCTGCTAACCGGCAATTTTATGAAGTTAGTCTTAACTGCATTCCTGATTGCCGTACCTATTGGCTGGTACGCGGCTCGTCAGTGGCTCGATACGTTTGTCTACCGCATTCCCTTGACTGGCTGGTTATTTGGGTTAGTAGGTCTGTCAATCCTAAGCATTGCGCTGCTGACGGTCAGCTTCCAAAGTATCAAAGCTGGGTTGATGAATCCGGTAAAGAGTTTACGGAGTGAGTAAACCAGCAAATTTCACCAGCCTATGCGCAAAGCCCAAGAATTCTTACGAACTATTCGTCCAAATGGGTCTAAAATAACCGTCTTTGTGCACAAACTGCCGTTTCTTACAGTCATCGGCTCCCAGACCCTTTAGCAATCCGATAGTCCATGCCCAGCCGTTGCGCTGCGACCGAACGGAGAACCCCCCAAAAACAGACAACCGCCCAACTGGGCGGTTGCCGGTGTGCATTGGACGCTTGATCAACGCCTAATTGCCGATCTACAAGCCGTTGTAATCGCGCGTGTGATCCCGGAAAATCGTGTGGTAGTGAATCTGGTTCCGAATCACGGCCCCCGACTGACAAACGAATTCGATCCAGACGCTCGGCCCGTCAATGCGGACGTAATCGGCGTTGGCTTCCAACGTGGGGTTTCCCGAATACGCGATGTACGTGCTGTTCAACTCGTTGGTGTAGATCGCCAGCAGGGCCGCAGCGGTCGCGTCGTCCACGTCCTGCGTCCAGGGTCGGATGGCCGCCAGGACCAACTGTTTCTGCGCGTCGGTCAAGGTACTGACCGCAAGACCCTGCTTGGTAGCCGGAAATTGCCCGTCTTTGCCGGGACCCAGCAGCACGTCGCCGAACGTCGTGCTCAGTTTCGCCGTCGCTAATTGCGCCGTCGACAGCGACGCCAGCATGGCGATCATGGCGTCGTGCTCTTGGTTCAGCGGTCCGTAGGTCGTGCCGTCCGATGTCCAGACCCTTGGTTCAACGCCCTGGTGCGTTGGTGTGGCGCTCACCACCGCGCCCCCGCTGTAGGTGATATTTTGGGCGTAGTGGTGCCCGCCGAACTGTAGCAGCCACGAACCAGTCGTGCTGGGCGTTCCTAAGAACGCGATGATGTATTCGCCCGACGAGTAATTACTGCCCGCCGAATAGGTAGTCCTTAATACGTCGTCGGCCGCGTTAATTTGCGAGAATTCACTGAAGCCTTCGTTGGCAACCGTCCCGGCGGCTGCGGCAATCACCGCCTTGGCCGCGGCTAATTGAGCCGTACTTAAACCGCTAAATTCGAGTCCGTTGCGGATGCTCACGCCCCCCGGCAGGTTCGACCACCGGATGGCATTGGCTTTCGTAAGGGCCAGTTGCACCGTCGACTGCTGCGCGGTGGTCAGCGTGGCTAAGAATGCATTGGCCGCGGCTACGACGTTGGCTACGGTCGTGCCCGCCGTCGCCGTGGTGCTCGACGTACCGGCCGTGATAATCGCGGCTGCGGTACACGTGCCCGACGCGTAGCCCGAAGCCGTAACGGTGATCGTTGACGAGGTGGCGCTCGATGTACCGTCGAAAATCAAGGGAATGGCAACGGCCGTTTGCCCGGCGGTCACCGTCGTGCTGTACGTAGCGGGTGTAAAATCACCGCTCGAACTGGCGATGGCGAACGTAGCCGAACCCGCCGTGGCATCCGTTAAACCCACCGTCAGCGTAGTGCTCTGCGCCGTACCGTTACTGGTAAACGCCGTTCTGGTAAGCGCCGTCGTGATGCAGTTCAAGGCGGGCGACGTAGCCGTTACGGCGTCATCGTCTGTATTACAGGATACAACGGCGAAAAGGGCCAGAACGGCCAGCCAGGATTTAAAAAGTTGTCGGTTCATTGCGTTCACGAATGCCATGCGGGTTGAGTCAATGCCCACCCAATCATAACCCTAATCTACCGGTAATGGGTGCCCGTTGTTTGCCCAAAAGGCTGTAAATGTGGCAAACGGGACGAATGCTGGGGTGAACTGGGCACTTAGTTACTTAACGGCCTAACGTAGCTCTGGCACTCCTGCCGGAGCTACGTTAAGCCAACAAAGCCGACCCATTATCATCCGGGTCGGCTTTGTTGGTTCTGCCTATGTGTCGTTTTTAGCGCCGACGACGCAGCACCTGCACGAACGTGCCATCGGCCGCGAACAGCAACTCAACCGAGCGGCCCGTTGTGGGCTGCACGACTACCTTAAACTGACCGGTGCTGCTCGTACCGGCGCGGGTGATCGTGGCCCCGGCGTAGTTGGTATTGATGTAGCTCGTGACGGCCGCGGGCAAGGCACTCACCGCAATGGTCGTGTAATCACGACCCACCCGCCGAACAACTTCCTGAGCGAACGTACCGTCCGTGTTGAACAACAGCGTCCGGCGATCGCCGTTGAGCGTAATCAGCACTAAGTAACCCCGCGTCGCGTCCAAGGCTGCTTTGGTAATCGTAGCCCCGGCGTAGTTGGTGTTAATATAGCCCGTAATGGCGGCTGGCAGCGCACTTACTTCAACCGTGGTCAGGCTATCGCGGTCGCGCCCCCGGCCGTGTCCACGTCCCCGGCCCCGCACCGACAACTCGCGGTTGAACGTGCCATCGGCGTTAAACAGCAGCACTTTCCGGTCGTCGTTTACGGTGATGGCGACTAAGAAGTTGCCCGCGTCGTCTTTAGCGGCATAGTTGACCGTCGCGCCGGCGTAGCTGGTCGAGATGAAACTCGTGATCGTCGCGGGCAGGGCCGACACGTCGATGCGCGTCAGGCTATCGCGGTAATGAAAGCCGGTCGAATCACCGGCGATGCGGGCGCCGTCGGCCGTCAGGGTGGCATCGGGCGACACCGTCTCGTTCTGGTTACAGCTCCACAGACCAACGCCAAACAAGGCAATTAAACCAGCAACAATGACTTTCTTCATGACTTTTTGATTGGTTTGTTTCTTACCATTACGTCCGGCCGGACCGCGGTGTTGCAGTCCTCGAAGGATTTGTGGTGAATTGCCGGAATCATGGGGTGATTCAAACCAAACGGGTGTAGCTTCACGTAAACGTAGCTCCGACAAGAGTGTCGGAGCAATATGCGTCAGCAATTAGCTTAGAAATCGCTGACGCGTACTGCTCCGACAAGAGTGTCGGAGCTACATTACCGTGTGGGCAGGGTTGCCGTGTGCCACCAGTACGTCCGCAGCACGTTGAAGTACTCAAACCAGCCGTCTAAATCCATTGGCTTAATGATGTACGAACTGGCCCCCAGGTCGTACGCCATGTTAACGTCGGCCGGTTCGCCCGACCGGCTTATGGCCACCACCGACATAGTGCGCTGCCACGAACGGCTCTGTATCGTTTGCAGAAACACCCAAGCCTGCTCCCGGTTGGGCAGGTACAGGTCCAGCAGCACTAACCGGGGTAACGGCTGCTCCTGAGCCTCGCAGGCGTCGATGTACTCAATGGCTTCCACCTCGTCACTCGCCCAGATTGGTGTAATGTCGGGCAAGCTCCGATTCAGGGCCTGGCTAATAATAACGCGCTCGTCGGGGTTGTCTTCCACAATGAGCAGACTGGTTTGACGCCGGTTGCCTCGGTTTGAGTTCGGTGAAGCCGAAAACATAGAGTAAGTCTGGTTAACAGGCTGGATCGTCGGCAGACGGTCGCCCGTAAGCAAAATTACCACTTGTTACCAAACTACTCAGATGGCAACCGACTATTTTTATGTCGGCTTTACGCCTACCTAACCCAATTTTCCAATCCTGAATTGGGCTTGACAATAAACACGTTAACTCTACTTTTTGTAACCACTCGTTGATTTATCAGGCTATTCTGCTGACGTTCAGATGGACCGTTCCCGAATAAATCAATTCTGTTGGCCTCGAAAAACAAGTTATACCAGACTCGTAGGACCGTTAAATCATCGGTGCGTATTTCCCCAAAAAGAAGTAAGTTTGTAGGATATAAAACTGAACCATTGGAATTCTTGGAATACCCTGACTGCCCGAGCCGATAGACGCCCGCAGCGGTCGGAGTTAGTCCGTGCGAATGGTATAGTGCAGCCCGATACTGACGTAGAAAAGGCTCCGCGATCCTTGTAGCGGAGCCTTTTCTACGTCAGTATCGGGCTGTTTGGCGCTTTCTCCCCAGTCGAACGGCTACCCTGGCCAACCGGCTCCTGACCTAATTAAACCGATGACCAAAAAGAAATCTTCCGCTGAGCCGGGCGACCAATCCCAACGAACCGCCATCCCATTGATCGCCATTGGCGCGTCGGCGGGGGGACTGGAGGCCGTATCTGAACTGCTGCAAAACCTGTCGCCCACCACGGGGCTGGCCTACGTCTATGTTCAGCACCTCGACCCTAACTACGACAGCCAGTTGGCCGCCATTCTGGGCCGGGTGACGTCCATGCCGGTCGTGCAGGCCGAACACCTGATGCCCGTCGAGCCGAACCATGTCTATATTTTACCGCCCGACAAGGAAATGGAATCGGTAGACGGCGTCTTGACGCTGACGCCCCGCCAGCGCACCGGCACTTTGGCCGATCCATCGGACCTTGAGCGGTCCGATGG
>CAXUEB010000214.1:6360-9560 GCA_964249775.1 uncultured Spirosoma sp. | reverse complement strand
CATTTAGTATGTTTGCAAGACACTTCACTGCGTTTTTTGTTTAAATAAGAACATCCGTATGGTTATGGCTTACATTGAACCAGCTCCGATAAACGATAAAGAGAATCCGTTAGAGTCCATGATGTCGCGGTTCGACGCAGCCGCGCGGCTACTGGGCATTTCCGACGAAATGTACGACATCTTAAAAGTGCCGGCCCGGCAGGTCATTGTGGGGTTGCCGGTAACGATGGACAACGGAACGATTCGCGTTTTTGAGGGTTACCGCGTCATTCATTCCAACATTCTGGGACCCGCCAAAGGCGGCATCCGGCTCGACCCGGCCGTTCACCTCGATGAGGTACGGGCGTTGGCGGCTTGGATGACCTGGAAATGTGCCGTTGTTGATATCCCGTACGGCGGAGCCAAGGGCGGTATCGCCTGCAACCCGCGCGAAATGTCGGCGGGCGAAGTTGAGCGACTAATTCGGCAGTACACCGTGGCGATGCTCGACGTGATTGGACCCGACCGCGATATTCCGGCTCCCGACATGGGTACTGGTCCCCGCGAGATGGCTTGGATTGTCGATGAGTATTCCAAATCGAAGGGCATGACCGTGAACAACGTCGTCACCGGTAAACCGCTGGTGCTGGGTGGTTCGCTGGGCCGCACCGAAGCCACGGGCCGGGGTGTTACGGTGGCGGCTCTGGCAGCAATGGATAAATTGCGGATGAACCCTTACCGCGCGACGGCGGCTGTGCAGGGTTTCGGCAACGTCGGCTCCTTCGCGGCCGAGCTGCTCCACGAGCGGGGCGTTACGGTGGTGGCCATCAGCGACATTTCGGGCGGTTACTACAACGCATCGGGCATTGACATCACGGCGGCCGTAAACTACCGCAACAACAACCGCGGTACGCTGGAAGGTTTTACCGGGGCGGAACCCATCTCCAATGAAGAACTGCTTTCGCTGGCCGTTGACGTGCTGGTGCCGGCGGCTAAAGAAGATGTTATCACCGACGATAATGCGGGTTCAATTCAAGCCAAAATGATTGTGGAAGGCGCGAATGGCCCGACTTCGGCCTCGGCGGACGAAATCATCAACAGCAAGGGCATTCTGGTAGTGCCCGACATTTTGGCTAACGCCGGGGGCGTGACTGTGTCGTACTTTGAGTGGGTGCAAAACCGCATTGGTTATAAATGGACCCTCGACCGCATCAACCGCCGGGCCGACCGCGTTATGAAGGACGCCTTTGACCGCGTGTTTGAAACGTCGCAGAAGTATCATGTACCGATGCGTCTGGCGGCTTACATCGTCGCTATCGATAAAGTAGCCAGCACCTACAAGTTCCGGGGGGGGTATTAGTGTTTATGTTTGCGGTTTGTCGTTTGTGGTTGTTCCTTTGCGTCAAACTACGAACCGCAACGTTCAAATCATAAAACAGAAATGCGCTTACACCGCGAAGGAAACACGATTATCTTAATCACGGGGCTGGTTCTGCTGACGTTGAACCTGCTTTCGTATGTTTACCTGTTTTCGGATAATTCCATCGCCATCGTCTTGTTAGCCGTGGCGAGCGTAGTTCTGTTTGGCCTGATCGTTCAGTTCTTCCGCATTCCCAACCGGTCGTTGACGATTGGTGAAAGCCAGGTGGTTGCCCCGGCCGATGGTACCGTTGTGGTCGTTGAGGAAACGGAAGAAGCCGAGTACTTCAAAAATCGGCGTCGGCAGATATCTATTTTTATGTCGCCCCTGAACGTGCACGTCAACCGCAACCCGGTGACGGGTATTGTGCGGTACTTTAAGTACTACCCCGGTAAGTATTTAGTGGCTTGGCACCCAAAGTCGAGCACTGAAAACGAACGGACGACGGTCGTTATTCAGGCGGGTAACGGCGTTGAGGTGCTGTTTCGGCAGATTGCGGGGGCTGTCGCCCGGCGCATCCGCTGGTACGTGCAGGAAGGTCAGCCGGTTGAGCAAGGGCAAGAAATGGGGTTCATCAAGTTTGGCTCCCGCGTAGACGTGTTTGTGCCGCTGGACGCGGCCGTTAAAGTCAGCATCGGCGACCGCATCAAAGGGGGCGTTACGGTGCTGGCGGAGTTAAGCGAAGCCAAGGCAGAATGAAAAGAGTAGTAAAGGGGGTAAGGTATAGGCAGTAAGTGTTTGCGTCAGCTACTTACTGCCTACACCTTACCCCCTTTACTCCTTACTACCTTTCCACGATAATACTCAACAATTCACCTCGTTCGGTTTCGGTAACGATTAAACCCAGTTCGCCAAGCGGGTCGAAGATGCAGTTGGTGGGATTTTTACCGGGCAGGTCGATAGTTCGTAAAAGCGTTCCTTCCGGCGAAAAGACGCGTACCTGACCAACGCCGAAAACCGTAGCGTACAGGTTGCCATCGGGACCAACGCACATCCCGTCTGGACCCGGTAGCGGGGCGTTGTCCGGCGCTTCAACAACGGACGCCCATACGCGAATGTTTTCCCAACTGATTCCTTCGGTATCCCAATGACCACACCAGATGCGTTGCTGATGCGTTTCGCCAATCAGGAGCGTGTGAGTTTGGGGAAACAAAGCCAGTCCGTTAGGGTATACTAATCCGTCGGCCACAATTTCGGCCGAGCCGGTTGGCCGATAAACGGCAACGTAGCCCAACTGATCGCCGTCGGGCGGCCCCGGACAGGTAAACACCAGATTGTGTTGTGCATCGAACAACAAATCGTTGGGCATATTTAGCGGTTGCCCGCTAATCCGATCCAGCACCGCGTCAAGTTGTCCGCTTGGCAAATGAAGCCGCCGGATGGCATTGTAGCCCGAATCGCAGAACCACAGGTAATCGTCCTCTACAATGGCCCCATTGGGACGCCCGCCGGTATGCACCCGGTGCACAGAGCCGGTGCGTTCCCAGCACACTAAACTTTCGCCTTCTTGCTCGACGCACCAAAGCCGACCGGTGGCATCAAACGTCGGTCCCTCCGGAAAGCGCAAGTCACCGGCCAATACACGCACTGTATTCATGATCCATTCCGTTGAGTTTTAATGATGAGGATCTGTTTACTTCGATAAACACTGATTCTGGGCGTTTATTTAAGTGCAGCCACGTTGTCGGAAGACGATTCGTGGCTCCAATCATTCATTCGTAACTAACTTAGGAGTATGTAGGTTGTAAAAACCTCGTGAGTGAGCGAGTAAACGGCTTTACGCTGCATTAAGCCGCGATCT
>CAXUEB010000214.1:0-6350 GCA_964249775.1 uncultured Spirosoma sp. | reverse complement strand
TACCTTATTACCTATTTTAACAGTACTTAGCTGTAATATTCGATTATGTCATTGTCGGATCAGCGGGATGCGGACATAACCGGATTGCTGGTGCGGTGAGAAATGTACCGAAGTATTGATCCAGTCTTTTTGTTTAATCAAGGTCTATTAGTGACCCAGGATTATAGCCGTGACGAATGGGTGATTATCTTCTCTAAAGCGGAATAATCGACTTTGGTTTTATGCCGGTCATCGAGCGGAATAGCCGCGCAGGGCCACGCCACAAGGTCGGTTCCCCAGCGCGCCTGCGCCCACGCGACAAACGCCCTTTCGCAGTCGGCACCGGTCACCGAAAAAGCCAGGACGGGTTTATTTTTTAAGCCCAGAAAAGCCGCCTGCGTCACGCCCGTAAACTGCCGGGCCTCGTATTCGATCAAAAACGGGTAGAACGTTCGGGGTCCAAACCTGACAACTTGGTTACAGCGACCGTAGAGAAAGAGCCGGCCGTGGGCGTCCAATCGTCCGGCGTCGCCGGTGCGGTGCCAGATGGTTTCGCCCACCCGGATTTTGGTTTCCCGCTCGGCGGACGGATTCGTCACGTAGTGCCGCACCACGTGCGGACCACTCACGACAATCTCGCCGATGGCATTCGGCGGCAAGACCTGTCGTTGCCACGAAACTTCGTCCGTGTCAGGCCAGGCTTCCGGCTGCATCGGCAGAATGGCTACGGCCGTCCCGGCTTCGGGCGTTCCCACGGGCAATCCGGTTTCGGCAATATCCGGGCAAGCGCCCAACGCGGATGCGCTTATCTGACTGATGGGTTCAGCTTCGGTGCTACCGTAGACAATCGTTAGCTCCGCCCGCGGAAACGCCTGATTGATTAGAGCCGCGTCGGCGGGAAATACCGGGCCTCCGCCGGTGATGATTGTTTTGGGGGAATGGATCGGCTGCCCGGTTGCCAGCGCCCGCTTCGCCAGTTCGCTAACCAGAAACGGCGAAGCGATTAGCGTATCAATCTGTTCCCGTTGCCCGACCGCTAACAGCGTTTGGGCATCGGCGGGTTTGTAAGTTTGAGGGCTGATGCGACTGAGTAGGGTGATTTTGCCAAGACCCAGATTGAGCAGTACCACAATCGGCAACAGCGTCAGGCAGCTATCGGAGGCCTCCAGGAACGGAGTTAGCGCGCTAAACTGCGCGTTCAGGATGGCGTGGCTGCGGATGGCGGCTTTAGGTCTGCCGGTGCTGCCGGTCGTGAACGTAATCAGCGCAGCATCCTCTGGCTCAACCGCGACAAGCGGGCATGGCTGCCCAGATTGCCCCAACTGAACCGGACTAAGTTTCAGCGGTATCCTGCGTAATTCTTTCCAGAAAAAGGCCAGCCAGCTATACCGGGTCGGAGTTAGTAGCGCTTTGGGCCGCACGGTTTCGCAGCACTGCCGGACGCGGTCGATGTTGGACCATTCATCGACAAAAACCGGCACGGCCCCGATAGCCAGCAGGGCCAGCACGTGTACGTACAAGTCGATGTTGACCGGTACAAACACCAGCACCGGGTCGGCTTTGACTACCCCTTTTTGCCCAAACCAAGCGGCCGTTGCGCTGATTCGTTCGTGCAGTTCCCCAAACGTAATGCGTCTATTTTCAAGCACCAAGGCCATCCGGTCGGGGTGCTGTTGAGCCGCCCGCACGAAGCGTTGAAGCGCGTTATGGTCGGTGGCGGTCATCGGCGCAAAAAAGTCCAGTTTAGGGCATTCAGGCGGTTATTAGTTCTTTTCCGTACAAGCCATAGGTGCGGTAAGCTTCACCGCCAAACCACCCCGACAGCCGGTTGGAGCGGTTGGTTTCGTGCATGAAGGCGTGGATAATGGTGCTAAATCCGCGCTCA
Source organism: uncultured Spirosoma sp. (assembly GCA_964249775.1). GTDB lineage: Bacteria > Bacteroidota > Bacteroidia > Cytophagales > Spirosomataceae > Spirosoma. The sequence continues at coordinate 4,486 of CAXUEB010000214.1, read as the reverse complement.
GCGGCCCGCCGGTAAATCTCGTTACCCAGCACCGCCATGATCCCCTTCGGGGCCAACGCCGGATGCCGGGCGAGGGTTTTGATGATGAGCTGTGTACCATCCGGTTGAAGTACGTCGGGCAAGCTGAGCATAAAGGCAACTGGCGTTCCGGTGGCGTCTTCGGCGACCAGCGCAAACGTTGGGTCGAGAATAGCCGCTAAGGAGAGATAACGGGCTACGAACTCCGCTTCTGAAATGGGCGAGTACAAAAAATTAGAGTGGAAAGCGGCCATGCATAGCGGATAAATGCGCCGTAGCTCATCCCGGAACGCTTCTTTCCGCATCGGACGAATTACGTAACCGGCTTCGGCAGCCTGCTTTTCCAGAGTGAGCAACGCGGGCGTATCGTACACCATCTTTCGGGTAATGTGGGAAGCGTAGCGGCTGATGAGGTCGTAGCCGTTCTGGACAAACAGATCGTTGTAGTAGAGCGGATTGTCCGTTTCGGTAAAGAAAAGGGGAGACTCTGGGTTGAGCATGAGCCGGTGGGCGTCCCAGGTGCTGCCGTTCATGGGGCCAATCACGTAGCGGCACCCCCTTTCCCGCGCCACGGTCTCGATTGCACCAAATAATTTTTCGGCCCCGGCCCTATCCTGAACGCACGTAAAATGCCCTACCAGCAGCGGCACGTGCTCTTGGTACAAAATGCCCCGGTTCAGGTAACAGGCGGCCATACCAACCGGCTTACCGCCGTCGAACAATAGCAGCGTCCGGCAGTGGTGGGGCTGGTGCAGATGCCAGGCGGGTTGGTGTTTTTGCCCATCGGCGGGGTAAAGGTTGGCCCGCAGCGCCGTTACCAGTGCCGTTACATCTTCACCCGGTTCGTAGGTTTTAACCGAAACGCTCATCGGTAGGCAAGTTCAAAAAATCCCTGCACACCCATCGCGGCCAAGGGAATAAAAAAATTGTCCCACCCGTAGCGGCCGTACCGTTCGGCCAGCATCGTGACGACGGCGATACTGAGCGCCAGCATGAGCTTGGTCAGGGTGGGTTCGTTTGGGCCAAATAGCCCGATCAGCAACCCAGTAACGAGCAGCGCTACGACAAAAAAAGCCCCGGAACCCGCCCCCGTTTTTCCGGTCTGAATTCCCCGGCGTTGCCCATACCACCGGCCCACCAGGGCGGCTGCCGGGTCGGCTAAGGCCAGGATAAGCACGGGCATGTAAAAATAATAGGGCGCACGAAAGTGGGTAAACTGCTCGGCCCCGTAGCCATAAAACGCAAAGGCCAGCGCCACGATGACTGGATACAAGGCACCCCCAACGGTTTTGCGCGCCACCCCGTGAATGCTGTTGAGCAGGCCCACCCGTTTCGTTACCACTAAGATGACCAGAAACACCCCGCACAGCAGAGCCGCCTGCCACCAGGCCGTGAGCCAGACCGGAAAAAGCAAGGTCAGCAAACCGGTCCCGACATGAACGATTTTGCGGGTATGTTCGGCGGGCGCGTGTCGGGCTTGGTGCAACCACTCGGCCACGCCAAACAAGGTCCCGAACAACAGCGCCAGCTTCACCAGCATCGTCCACTGCGCGGTCATCGTTTTTGTTCGGCCAGAAAGCGGTGGTAAAAAAAGCCGTTATCCGGCACGGCTGCTGGGTTGGAATCGGCCACCGGAACGAACTGCGCGGGCAACGACTCGTGCAAACTGCGCGGCACCATCAGGTTCCAGTACGCGAGTCGGGCACCCGTCGGCACGAATTGGCTGCATCGGCGGGCAAACTGCCCAAACTCATCGGCGGATAAATACTCGAAAAAGTTAGAAAACCCGTACGCATCGAACGGTTGTTGGATGGCGACTTCGGCGGTCGTCTGTTGAAGCTGTAACCGGTCCGCGTTGGCCCTGATCCGCTCAAAATTTTCCGGACGCAGATACACGGGCAGGGTTGGACCGTAGCGGCCGGTGAGGATCATACGCAGAAAATAATTACCGGTACAGGCTGGGCTTTGTAAGTGCGCGTCGGCCCTGCCGATGATGTAATCCGCCACGGGAATCTGCACCTGACGTAAAAATTCCGGGTCGCGACCGAAGCGCCCCAGCGTGTAACGGTTGAAAAAAAGCCCCATCAGCCACCGCCAGCGACGGCTGTTCCAGACGTTCCGAAAAAAAGCCCCCTGCTCAGCGTCGGTTTTTACGTCAAACAACTGGTCGATGCGCTTCCTGCCGTGTACGAAGGGTAGTAAGTACCGCCGGAACACGCGAAAATACCCCTCAAATTTTCCGGCGTACACCAGCCCATTTTTGATAACCTTCTCGTTCGCCGACCAATACCGGGCGGTCTCTGCCGTCAGCAGCGGCCGAATCATCCGAAAGCTGGCCATCCGCTCCCGCTCAGGAGCGGCTTTCACGCCCAGAAACCCCAACAGCGACTCGTAATTGAGCACCTGAAACGCCCGTTGCTTTAGCTCGGTGACGTAAAGTTGCAGCGGATTAATATCAATCGCCAGCACCGACTGCGGTTCAGCCGTGAGCAAGGCTAAGGCATTATCGCCCCCGGAGGCAATGCACAGCACCCGTTCACCGGCCTGAATTCGCAGTCCCCGGAGCAGCACGTCGGCATCTTCCCAGCAATTGGCGTAGCGAATCAGGTTAAAATCAACGCGGTTGTCTAATTGACTCATGCATTAACGTCAGCGGTTCAGGATTTTCAGTTGCCCGGTGCTGCCATCCATAAGGATTTCGTCGCCGTCTTTTACCCCCTCCATCAGGCCCGCGACGCCCACGATGCAGGGCAGACCCATTTCGCGGCTCACAATGGCGGAATGGCTCAGCAGACTACCGCGCTCGGTGAGGATACCGGCGGCCGACGGAAACAGCACGACCCAGCCTGGATCGGTGCTGTACGTGGCCAAAATGCAGCCGTTCAAGGTCTGAATCTGCGCGGGATGCGTCACGAGCCGCACGGTGGCCCGCACCACGCCCGGCGAGCAGGCCAACCCGCTCAGATTCGTGGGTAGACGGTTCGTTTCGGCGGGCAGGACCGGTGACAGGATGAGACCGTCCGGCATTCCGTGGGTGGTTACGCGCTGCGGCAAGGGTAACTGCTCGTAGAGGGCATACTCCTTTTTACGTTCGGCAACCCGCTCCGCAAACTGGGCGTCCGGCTCAGACAGTAACTCGTCGAGTTTGAGGTAAAACACATCGGTTGCCCCTTCGATTCGGCCCGCCTGCGCTAACTGTTCGCCCACCGCCAGCAGCATCCGGCGGACCATGCCGAAGCCTTTGGTGCGGTAGTAACGCAGATTTTCGCGGTTGCTGATAAAATACCGCGCCTGGTTCAGCACGTGCCCGAATAGCCATTTTTTCAGCGGTTTACCCTGTAATTGCTGGTTCATTCGGGTCTCGGCGCGTTGTCGATTCTGGTCGCTTTCGACCGATTCGTTGGCCGAAAATAATTCCTGCCGCACGTACGCCTGCAACACTTCGACCAGAAACTGCGGCTGCTGCCGGTACGTAACGGTTTCGAGCTTCAACTCGGCTAAGCTGCGGTCGCCCCACGTCTGGATGTACTGGTCAAACAGTTCCTTGACGGCGGCATGGGCGGGCTGTTGCAGGGCTTTCAGCGCCCGTTCGGGCGTATCGGTCAGAAAAGTTTGGCGCAAGGCGTCGTGTTCGGCAATGCGCTGGGCAAGGGCGGGCAGTAGTTTGGTGGGTTGGGTGGTGATAATATCGTGCGACGAAGCCACCAACTCATTATGCAGGCCGGGCGCTAATTGGTCAGTTATTTTTTGCAGCAGACCAAAATAGACCATCGCAAAAAAATCGTTCACCAACGGCGCTTTCCAACCGCTCACCATCAGATGCTCGAACGTACGGTAATCGCCCAGAATGTCGGCGGGCGATTTTTTGGTAAAATCGGCTGCGTCGTAGGGCGCGTACACCGCGTCGAAAAAACAGATGAATTCGCGCCGTTGCCGACGGGCGGTGACCACGTTTTTCAGGATGAAGAGGACGGCCCGTCCCAGGTCAGCATACGCCCGCAGACGGCTCTTTTTTTCGGTCGGGATGGGTAAGGGAAATTTCTCTTTCACGCCCATCATCCGTTCCATAAAATCGGCATTGAGGGCGTAGCCGGGCAGTTGCGCCAGTGCCCCAAACCAGCTATTGAGGTTGTAGTACACCCGGCCGTTGAGCAGCCCCAGCATAGTGCCGTAGAGGTGTTCGTTCCGGCGGATGGTGGCGGGCGACACGCCCATGATGCCCGAAAACTGCCGGTAAACGGCCGCGTACATTTTCTGGATAAACGAAAATGTAAGGGGTAAGGTCAGACCCGGATAGCTTTCCACAATGTTGCTGTTGTCCCAGATAATCGGGTCGCGTTTAGGGGCGGTCGTGACAGGGCGAGCCTGTAACAGCCAGAATTGGTCGTTTTCAAACGCAAACTCACAATACTGCGGATGGCCAAAGGTTTGGCCCAGCGCCTGGGTGGCCTCCACGACGGTTTGAATG
>CAXUEB010000213.1:3735-9582 GCA_964249775.1 uncultured Spirosoma sp. | reverse complement strand
TTTCCGTGCAGGTAACGAGCACGCCCGCCGGTTGGCCGGATTCGTCCGGCACGGGGCTGTAGCTGAACGTCCAGTACACGTCTTCGAGTGATCCGTTGCGGTAGGTGGGAATTAACTGATCTTCGTTCCACGTCGCTTCCCCATCAGAGAGCGCCCGCTCAATCAGGGGGTAGATGGTGCCCCAGGTCTCCGCCCAGACCTCGGCCCCCGGCCTGCCCAGTGCATGAGGGTGTGTACCGTCGTTGCCGAGGCTGAGCCGGAAGGCATCGTTATGAAAACAGCGTAGCTCATCGCCCCAGAACAGGAACATGGGGGATGGTGAACCGAGAATGATGCTGAGGGTGGTTCGCAGGCTTTGGGGCCAGGTGGCCGGGCTGCCCAGTGGGGTCGATGCCCAGTTGTAGGTGCGCATCCGGTTGCCCATTTCACCACCCCGCTGAAGAAATGGGTAAGCAACGCTGTCCGACGTTAGGGGTAGGTCATTCTCGATCATGAATGGCAGGTCGCTGAGGATGCTACCCAAAGAAAAAATGATAATACACGCCGAAGCTTACTGAGCACCCGCCGACCTGTTCAACTAACGAAGGCGGGTAAGTTATTCTTTTTTGGCAGCCCGGACTTTCTCAAAGATAGGGTCCATCCAGTACGTTGGCAACTTACGGACCGAGTTGCTAAGCAGGGCACTCCACTGGTGCGATACCTCGTCCATGTCGTTTTTTTCGAGCCGGTATTCGGTCATGTGGAAACTGTCTTTCGGGTACACCACAATATCTAAGGGGTAGTCTACGTCGTTGGCGCTGACGCGGGTGGCGTCAAACGCGAGGAACCCAATCTTAAGCGCTTCTTGTAAGCTGGTTTCGTAGGACAAGTTTCTGAACAGCAGTGGTTTGCCGTAGCCCGAGTTGCCGATGATTTTGAACGGCGAACCCTGATCTACCTCCACCCAGTTGCCTTCGGGATACAGCAGAAACAGCTTGTGCTCGTCGTCGTTTTCCAGTTGCCCGCCCACAATGGCGTTGAGGTTAAAATTCATGCCGCTGGCCACAATGGCGGCTTTGTCCTCCTGCGCCACCCGCCGAACCTGCTCCCCAAAGGCATTGACGGCCTTGTAGAGTTTGTCGAACGAGCGGTCCTGCTCGGCAATTACTTCCCGGAAGTAAGTGATGGCTTTGTCACGCACCGACCGCAGGCCCGATGTCATGATGAACAACGAATGATTCTCAACTTCGTGAACCGACATTTTACGGTTCGACGACACCTCCGTACCCGAAGTCAGCCGCCTATCGGCGATGGCAACCAAACCCGACGCCACTTTAATCCCTAAACAATACGTCATTCCAAACGGCAAGAAAGCAGGGTGTATGCCGAACAAATATACAGGTTACCCCCGTTTTTGTTCGTTTCACGCGGCTGTTTTCTCAACGGGCTGCTAACCAACAGCGTCTCACTGGACCATTGAAGCGCGCTACGGAGTCAGAATGCGCAGGTCGATGCGCACTTCGTCGTCTTCGCCTTTGTCCGTCCCGTTACCTGGCGTTGAGGCGGCGTCGGGCTGATCGGCGGTGGTAATCTGGGCTGCATTGATGACTGATCCACTCCCCGCCGTTTTGGCAACGAATGATATTGCTACTGTCTGAAAGGGGGCTAAACTCGCGATTGTGCCCGTCACGGTCTGACCACTCCCCGTCATACCGGAGGTAGAACTCACAAACTCAAACCCGGCCGGCAGTTCGTCGCGCACCGTTACGTTGGTAGCCGTTAGGTTGCTCCGGTTCTGTACCCGCAGCAGGATGGCAATCCACTGACCCGTCCTAACCGTGCGCAGGTGCGACTGCATCGTCAGGCTCAGGTCTATTTTGTTCGGCGCGGGAGCGGGCTGGTTGCTCAGAACGGTGGGCAGGGGCACCTGATTGGGATTGGGCGACACGTAGAACCCCAGCGCATCGGCCGACTTGGTCCGCAGATCGACCGAGGCCGCATCGTCCTGCCCGTCACCAGTACCCGAACCCGGCTGACTGTCGGGATCAGTATTGGCCTCGACCGCCACCTCAGCCGCATTCTGGTACATGGCCGGGGCGTTCAGGCGGGCAATGTACCGGCGACTGACGGTGCCGCCAGCAGGAATGACGGTAACGGTACCGCTTACAATACCATTGGCAACGGCCAGTCCATCGGCCGACGATACAAACGAGAGGTTCTCGGGCAGGCGGTTCTGCATCGTTACGCCCCGGGCGTCGCAGGTGCTCTCGTTACGCACCGTCAGCGTAAACGTCACGGTATCGCCCACGACGGGGGTTCGGCGGCTGACCCGCATGGATAGGGATAAGTCGGCGCTGGCTAAACTGACCGTTTTGGTAACGGCATCCGACCGGCAGCCGTACACGGCGTTCTGCGTCTGCAGGCTGTACGTTCCCGGCGAGGTAACGATGATGGAAGGCGAGGTAGCCCCCGTGCTCCACTGGTTTTGGCTGGCACTGCTGGAGGTGAGCGTCAGACCGTTGCTCCGGCAAATTTCCGAGGCTCCACCGGTTGTGGTGAGCGTTGGCGTGGCGGGACGGACGTTGCTGGGCACCGTGACGGCGGGGGGGAAAAACTCCTGATTTGCGCCGTTGCGCAGCCGGGCCGAATAGGTCCCCGCCCCGACGGTGATGGACTGGTTGGTGCTGCCGGTGTCCCAGGTGTAGGCGTAGCCACTTGGCTGCGTAACCTGAAGCTGGTTGCCGCTGGCGCAGACGACATTGGCCAACGGCTGGAGTTGAGCCATATACGGCGTGATGGACTGGAGGTACTGGTCGGTGATGGCATCGGCCCACAGGGTTCCCGCCTTATACTGGCCCGAGGGCGAATAGTGAACACCATCGGGCCGGTCGTCGCCGGGTAAGAGGACGTCAAGGTCAGGCCCCTGGTAGGTTTTATAATTAGGGTTGTGAGCGACGTCATACTGTGCCGATCGGACGTTTTCAAACGGCCCGTTTACCGTCGACGACAGAGCAATGATCCAGGCTAAGTCGGGTTTGTTAAACTCGTTCTTCACCTTGTCGATTACCCCGTAATAGTGCGTTTTGATCAGGTCGGAGGAGTTGGCCCGGTCGTTTTCACCGTGCAGCACCAGCATCGCCCGAATACCCGTTGAGGGAACGTACAGGTTCATCAAATTGCGCGTATTCACGAATGGCATTCGGATGTCGTACCGGATAAACCCGTGCTCGAATGGGATGTCGTAAGCCGCCTTATATTTGTATTCCATGTTGGAGCCACCGAAACCCGCATTGTAAAGCAGTACCGGCACGTTCGTTCGCTGCGCCAGCACGTCGCCCATCCGGCCCCAATTCCACGCTGTTTTGGCAAAGGGCGATAGGCCACTGAAGGTTGTCAACTGGGTGAAGGCCAGTCCGGGCAGGATGCTCGTATTCGCCGTGAGTTCGTACTGGTAAAATTCGGGCGTACCCGTAATGAGGCCAACAACCGTAACGCGGTCGTCGACGGCGCCCTCGCGGGTCATGCACTTATCCTCGCCGTTGATGATGCAACTTGACCCCTGTGCGTTGGAGTGGCCCATGATGGCGAATACTTCCCCGATACCAAAGCGCGGTACGCTGTCGGCGGCAACTACCTGCCCATTGCGCAGTCCCCGCACCTCAACCCGGTACCAGCCCCCCTGGCCAACCAACGTTCCATTGAACTGACCGTTGGCTGGGCTGGCCTGCAGCGTTGCCCAGTTGGTCGTCGTACCCTGCCCGGCTACGCGGGCCACCAGCCGGGCTTCTACGGCATCCAAAACCTGAGCGTAGCTCCCCGCAATCTGGACGGTAGCCTGATTTGCATTGCTGCGCTGAATAACCATCCGGTTCACCGGATACGTAACGTCAAGCTGGGCGAACGATTCCCCCCAGCCCAAACTACCGACGATAAACAGGAGTACGGATAACGATGTTGAACGAAAACGTAAATTCATACTGGATAAAGCGGATAAGTAAACGTAATTACGATAATGTAAGGCACTAATTTATAGTTTTAACCGTAAATGTATACTGATTCAAGCAAAAAAAATGATATGACTTGCGATGTCAATCATTTTTGTCACTTTGATAAGAACCGGCTGTTGGCGGCCGTACGCGTTTATGGGTTGGAATCCATTACCCGTCCTGTGAGACCTGACGCTGGGTTTGCCGGGGTGTGGGGGAGATTTCGGGAATACCCGTTTGTTTTTGGGATTCGTTTGTGTTACTTTGTCCATACGAAGGTGCTCAACCCCTTCGGCAATGCGCAATGAACTTTGACGACGAGGACGACGATAACTTCATGGACTGGGACGGCTTTGACGAGGACTACGATCCGCAGGAAGCCCGCGCTGAGATGGAAGCGGAGAACCGGCGCATCAAAAATCTGCCTATTCTGCGCAAAGCCAATGAACTCATGGAATTGACGCAGGCTATTGTTGAGACCATCAACAAAGAAGAGGACGTACTGATGATGCACGAGCAAATGCTGGCCAACGCCATGATGCTGGCTCCCAAGATTGTTGGGGCCGAAGGGGGCGATCTGTACACGTTGCGGATGGAAAACGCCGTCATTATTAAAATGCACGCCCGCGAACTGCTGGCTCAAACCTCGTACTGCAAAGCTGAGAAACTGGCTCAGACGGCTTACCTCAACGTGCTCCGCGAGGAAATTGAGCAGTTCCGGCTGCTATTTGTGGAGTGGGTCAACAACTTCGATAAAGATAACGACGCCCCCGACGACTGGGGCCTTTTCTACTGATCTTACCAAACTAATCAGTGCCGCAGGAAATTGGCATTCCCGAAGGCAGTTTGACTCATTAGGTCAGATTTTAGCCAGAAAGTAAATGGTGTAGAACAAACAGCGACTGAGTTTTATAAATTGGCGGGCTATTTTGGTTGTTTAACTAACCCGCTCATCTATGAAATTTGTTTTACGTTCTGTTCCCCGGTACCTTCTTCGGTGCGGCCTGCTGCCCGTGTGCATCGCGTTAGTGCTCCCCAGCCTGTCGGCCCGCGCCGACGAGATCGCTCCGGCCAACGCCCCCGCCGTATTGTCAATCTCGGTTAGTTCGGCCACCATCTGTGCTGGTACCAACACCACCCTGACCGCTTCGGGCTGTGCCGCCACGGGCACCATCCGCTGGTCCACCGCGCAGACGGGCAGCACCATTGTCGTTGCGCCGGAACAAACTACGGTCTACTCGGCCACCTGCTCGGTAACAAGTCCGCCCGCTACCGGTACTGCAGTTGGCGCTGTTACCACAACCACCGCTACGGCCACTGTGCTAGTCAACCCACCCATTGCTGTTATTACGCAGTTGATACCCATTTCCTGTTCGGGACGGAGCGACGGTCAGATTGTGGTTGGCGCTACGGGCGGCACCGGAGCGCTCCAGTATCAATTCAGCGGGCAGGCGTTTGGGGCTAACAATACCCTCGCAGGGCTAAAAGCCGGGACGTATCCGGTTGCCGTGAGAGACGCGGTAGGCTGCGTATCGCGGGTTAATGCGGAGGTCCGCGAACCGTTACCGGTAGCGGTTACCGTCACGGCCGTGGGCGCCAAGTGTACGGGCGGTAGCGACGGTGGACTAATTGCGGTAGCATCGGGTGGCGCGGGCGATTACCGCTATTCGCTGAACGAGGGGGCACTGCAGACAAGCGGCACGTTTCTCGATTTGAAAGCAAACACGTCGTATTCGCTGCTGGTCGTCGATAAGCAGGGTTGCGTCCTGCGACAGCCGGTGCAGATTGGGGGACCAACGCCGTTTAGCATCAAGCCGACTGTTCAGTCGACGCGCTGCACGGGGTCGGCCGACGGCAGCATTAGTGTAGTGGTTGAGGGCGG
>CAXUEB010000213.1:0-3725 GCA_964249775.1 uncultured Spirosoma sp. | reverse complement strand
CCCTGCAAGCGGGGCCGGTATTTACCGGCTTGGCGGCTAACACGTATGAACTGAACGTGCAGGATGCCAACGGATGCCAGGGGAAAGTTAGTGCGGTCGTCAATCAACCGGCCCCGCTAACCTTAACGCCGGTCGTTGGCCCCGTCAATTGCTTTGGCCCCAACAGCGGTTCGCTCACCGTGACGCCCGCTGGCGGAACGGGCGCGGTAACGTATCAGTTGACATCGGTCAAACCGGTTCAGGCCAGCAACGTATTCACGGGTTTGGCCGTGGGGGCGTACACCATTGTCGGTACGGATGCCAACGGCTGCACGGGGGTTAGTTCGGCTACGGTAGGCCAGTCGGAGCCGTTAGTGATGAGAGCTACGGTCATTCCGGCCGCGTGCTGCGTGTGTCCAACGGGAGCCGTGCAGTTGACCAGCACGGGCGGCACGGGCGTCAGGCGTCAGTTTCAACTGGCGGGGCAACCGTATCAGACGGCCAACCGGATAGCTGACCTCCGCCCCAACACGTACCGGATGCGGGTGATTGATGAAGTGGGCTGCACCGACTCTACAACCGTGGTGGTAACGGATGCGACGGCCATGACCCTCTCGAACGGTACCATCAAGGGGGTTTCCTGCACAGGCAGCCGCGATGGCGAAATAACGGTTCAGGTGGCGGGCGGCACCAAACCGTTTACCTACTACTGGTCGACCGAGCGCCGGGACACGCTCAGCGCCCGCACGGCCACGCAGACCGGCCTGTCGGAGGGTACCTATACGGTAAGCGTTGTGGATAGTAACCGCTGCACAACGGCCACGACGTTTGCACCCCTGAGAGCGCAGAATCAGTCGCCCTACAAGCCCACCATCACTCAGTCGGGCGGGATGCTGCTGGCTGACTACTACACCACGGGCATTCAGTGGTACGTCCGCATGGGCAGCGACTCCGGCCGGGCCGTTGCCAACGCAACCCAGCCCACGCTGGCACCGGTTGCGAGTGGGCGGTACTACATCGTTATTACGGCTAATGGCTGCCCGTCGCCCCCCTCGGACGCCATCGACTTCGTTCTGACGGCGCTCAATGAACCCGTCACGGATTTCTCGGTTCGGGTTGTGCCAAACCCGGTGCGGGACCGGCTGCGGGTGGAGATCGACCAGGCGGAGCGGTCGGCGGTGTCGATTGGCTTGCTCGATGCGTCGGGCCGGGCGGTGCGGCAGTACCAGCTACCGGCGTTTACGGGCAAGAAGTCGGTCGAGTGGCCGCTGCTGGACCTTCCGGCGGGTACCTACCTGCTCAAAGCGAATGCGGGTGAGAAACGCGTTGTGAGTCGGGTAGTGGTGGAGTAGGGGAACGTCAACGCACAACAGTGAGCTAACTACCTTCATAACCGCTCGTCAAACAGCTTCAAAATTCGCTTGTATTCATCCATCCAGCTTGTCGGCTCCACAAAGGCGTGATCTTCGACGGGATAGAGCGCCAGTTCCCAGTTTTCCTTTTTGAGTTCGATGAGCCGCTGCGACAGCCGGATCGCATCCTGCACGTGAACGTTCACATCGACCATGCCGTGGCAAATAAGCAAATGCCCTTTTAGTCCCTCCGCAAAGTTGATCGGCGACGACCGGCGATACGCTAATGAGTCGGCTTGGGGTTCGTTCAGAATGCTGGCCGTGTAGGGATGGTTGTAGGCCGCCCAGTCGGTAACGGGTCGCAGGGCCGCTCCGGCTTTAAAGGTTTCCGGAGACGTGAACATGGCCATCAGGGTGATGAATCCGCCGTACGATCCACCATAGATGCCAATGCGTTTTGCGTCGACACCCTGTGTTTGAACGAGCCACTTAGCCGCGTCAACGTGGTCGTCGAGGTCCTTGCCGCCCATGTGCCGGTAGACGCCCGTGCGCCAGTTGCGGCCGTAACCCGCGCTGGCCCGGTAATCAATGTCCAGCACGGTGTAGCCCTTGTCGGCCAGCAGGTTATGAAACATGTACTCCCGAAAATACTGACTCCACCATTTATGAGCGTTCTGTAAATAGCCCGCCCCGTGCACAAACACGACGCTTTTGCCAGAGGGAAGGTCGGGCTTGTAGAGTCGGGCGTAAATTGGCTGACCGTCGCGGGCGGGGATCGTGACCAGGGTTGGCTCACGCCAGGGGTAAGCCCTGAAGGCGTCAGTCTGGGAGTTGGTCAGCTTAACGGGAGCCGCGCCAGTCTGTGTTTTCGTGGCCTGGGAAGCCCGGGTTCTATTGGCAACGAACGATGGTTGGCTAACATCGGCCACGTACAATTCCCACGGCTGATTGCTGGACGAATGGCGAATGGCCAGGCGGGTTTCGTCGGGCGAGACGGTTACGTCGTTGGCACCGGTCATGGTTGTCAGCCGGGTTTTTGGACCACCGCTGGCCACCATTCGATACCAGTGCTGTTCGCCGGGATGGACCTCGTTCGTTTGCAGAAAAAAGTGGCGTTTGTCGGTTGACAACTGAACCTGCTGTACCTCAAACTTTCCCGACGTCAATTGCTTTTTCTCGCTGGTCAGCACATTAACGGTGTAGATGTGTGCGTAGCCGGTGGTTTCGGACTGGAACCAGAGTGTCTGGTTGTCGGCTAAGAACCCCACATTACCCGTCGATACCGTCGAGCCGATGCCCGGTCCACCAATCCACGCGTCGTCGTGTTGCCGGTCGAGGAGGTGAAGTTTTGGCGGTGTGGCCGGGTCTGCGCTCAGGTCAAGGCGCATAAGCCAGCGGTCTTTGTAGTCGAGCGACCGGACCACCACCACACACAATTTACCGTCGGCCGACCAGATTGGGCCGTTGATGACCACGGGCCGCGCTTTTTTCGCCGTGTCAGCCTTAGTTGCACCCGACGTTTTGCCGTAAGCGGGTACATCATTAATTCCCGGAATAGCTTTGGTACTCACCGTCCGAACTGTGTCGTGAGAAACATCATACACGAAAAACTCCTGGCTGGCACCGGGAGCGCCCACCTTGGTGCGGGCCGGAATCGTCTCCGTATAGCCCGACTCGGTCACGTAATTGGGGACCTGGGCTGTTTTAGCGTTCGTCGCGCTTTTGGTCAGGCGGTAGGTAATGAAGCGGCCATCGGGGCTGCGTTGCGGATTGGTCACCTGCTTATCGTCGAGGTAAATCTCTTTGGGGCGTTTGGGCCGGTTGGCTCTGGTGATTCGCTCAGCTTCCTCTCTTTTCACTTTGCGCTCGGTCAGCACCGACGAGAGCCGCAGTTGGTCCTGCTTCAGAAACGTTTCTTCGTCGGTCAGCTTCGGTTCCGCTTTTTTCGTGCCCGGTTTGAAATCGGTGAACTGGGTTAGCTCACCCGTTGTCAGGTCGATGCCGAAGAGGTTAAGTCCGCGTTGGAAAACGACCTGCCGCTCATCGCCGGAAAAGACAGCATCCGTTTCGGTCTCGACGGTGCTGGTCAGCGGACGGACGTTGCCCGACCGCACATCGAGCAGAAACAGATCGTCCTGCCGTTCAAACAGGCGTTTGGTGTGGTCATGGTTGTAGGGACCGGTGGCCGTTGGCAGCCCCCGGCGCTCGGCCGGACTGACTTTGGCTGGCTTTGGAGCCGTGAGTGCTTTACGTCGGGCAACGTTCGTGAACGTCACCTTATAGAGCGAAGCGCCCGGCGCTTTGTCAGGATTCCAGTTGAAATAAAGCGTTTGCGAATCGTCGGACCAGAAGGGGCTGGAGGGCGACGTGCCGACCCAGCCTGTGGGGTCCTGC
>CAXUEB010000212.1:0-9643 GCA_964249775.1 uncultured Spirosoma sp. | reverse complement strand
CGCTGGAATTTCTGCGCGAGATTGCCCATCTGCGCCCGCGGACCAACACGTTCAGCGCGGTGCTGCGCGTACGGCACGCCCTGGCGTTTGCCGTGCATAAGTACTTCAACGACAACGGTTTCTATTACCTTAACACGCCTATTATTACGGCTTCGGACGCCGAGGGGGCGGGCGAAATGTTTCGCGTCACGACGCTCGACCCGGTTAATCCGCCCCGCACCGAAGACGGCAAGGTCGATTACAGCCAGGATTTTTTCGGCCGCGAAACGAATCTGACCGTGTCGGGGCAGTTGGAAGGCGAACTGGGCGCGCTGGCCTTAGGCAAGATTTACACCTTCGGGCCGACGTTCCGCGCGGAGAACTCCAACACCACCCGTCACCTCGCCGAGTTCTGGATGATTGAGCCGGAAATGGCTTTCTACGAACTAAACGACAACATGGCGCTGGCCGAAGACTTCGTCAAGACGGTTATTCGGTATGCCCTGCAACAGTGCGCCGACGACTTGGCGTTTTTAGACAACCGGCTGCAAGACGAAGAGAAGACTAAGAAAAAGGAAGAGCAAAGCGAATTAGGTTTGCTTGAAAAATTGCAGTTCGTCATCAGCAACGAGTTTGTCAGGCTGACCTACACCGAAGCCATCGACATTCTGGTCAACTCGAAGCCCGCCAAGAAAGGGCAGTTTCAGTATGAAGTAAGCTGGGGCGTTGATTTACAGTCGGAGCACGAGCGGTACTTGGTCGAGAAGCACTTCAAGAAACCCGTGATCCTGACCAACTACCCGCGCGAAATCAAAGCGTTTTACATGAAGCAGGACGACGCCCCCGCAACCAACAGCCGGGGCGAGGTCTTTGGACCGACCGTTCGGGCGATGGACGTCTTGTTCCCCGGCATCGGCGAAATCATTGGTGGCTCGCAGCGCGAAGATGATTACGACAAGCTCGTGGCCCGCATGGAGGAAGTCGGCATCGACCCCGAAAGTATCTGGTGGTACTTAGACACGCGTCGGTTCGGGTCGGCCCCGCACGCGGGTTTTGGCCTCGGCTTCGAGCGCTTGGTGCAGTTCGTGACCGGCATGGGCAACATCCGCGACGTCATTCCGTTTCCAAGAGCGCCAAAACAAGCGGAATTTTAACTGTTTGTCTGTTCGGTTATTACGCCGGATCAACAACCAAACAGACAAACAACCGAACAGACAAACAATGTTGCTCGCCCTGCCCCTTTTCCTTGCCCTTGCGTCCGGCTTCGTGGTCGTGGGTGTCTACACCGAACGGAAGGTATCGGCGTTTATGCAGGACCGGCTCGGCCCAATGGAAACGGGCAAGTGGGGTCTGCTGCAACTATTCGCCGACTTGTTGAAGCTGCTGCAAAAAGAAGACATCGTACCGACGGCGGCCGACCGGCGGCTGTTTCTCCTGGCTCCGCTGGTCATCTTCGCATCGGTGTTCGCGGGCTACGCCGTGCTGCCGCTCACGCCCGATTTGCAAGGGTCAGGCGCGGCCGTGGGCGTGTTTTACCTGATGGCCATCGTGTCGTTCGACGTAGTGGGTATTCTGATGGCGGGCTGGGGATCGAACAACAAGTACTCGCTGTTCGGGGCGATGCGGTCGGTGGCGCAGATTATCTCCTACGAGATTCCGCTCGGCCTAACGATTTTGTGCGTGGTCATGATTGCGCAAACGCTGAATTTGCAGGAAATCAGTTTTCAGCAGGGTATTTACACGAACGAAACCAACTACCTGTTTGGCCTGAAAGCCTTGGGCGTTGACGTAACCGGCTGGGGCGGCATCTTCGCCTGGAATATTCTGCGCAACCCGTTTCTGCTGGTGGCTTACGTCGTTTTTTTCATCTGCACCTTAGCCGAAAGCAACCGCGCGCCGTTCGATTTGCCCGAAGGCGAATCTGAAATCGTCGGCGGTTTTCACACCGAATACTCCGGAATGCGGTTCGCCCTACTGTATTTGTCCGAGTATGCCATGATGCTGTTAGTGTCGTTTCTGGGCGTGGTTCTGTTTCTCGGTAGCTGGAACACGCCCCTGCCCAACCTCGGTCCCGTCCGGCTCGCCGACTGGACAAGTGGCTTGCCCGGCACCGTCTGGGGCAACGTAACGGGCGGCTTCTGGCTGTTGACCAAAGTGTATCTGATGGTGCTGGTACAAATGTGGGTCCGCTGGACGTTTCCCCGCATCCGCGTCGATCAGATGATGTTTCTGTGCTGGAAAGTCCTGACGCCGTTGGCGTTGCTGTTGCTGCTGATTTCGGGCGTCTGGCGGCTATTGATGGGGTAACGTATCGGGAAAGCCTGCTCTCTACAACGAACGAGGTAATCACAACTTATCAATAGTCAGTACGCGCAGAGGTGGCGGGGTACTCGTAATATCAATGCTCACACCGGGGAAGCAGACAATGCCATTGACAAATCCTCCGGTGAACTGAATCATTGAACTATCCGGTAGCTGCTTGCTCAACACTTGCCGGATAAACGAAGAATCCGTACAAACAGCCCTTGTTAGTCGAAGATTAGGATAGTCGTCAGATATAATCTGTACCTTATACAGTTGAGCACCATTCTTCGGGTATACTAACCTTCCTTTCGCATTAGGTAAGTTTTGCGTAATCGGCATCTGCTTACAGTCGCAGGGCAAGTCGGGTTCGGCTTGTTCCCGTCGACAGCCGCCCCACAGCACTATTAAACTCAATAAACTATAAGCCATTACCCGTTGCTTAATCAACATTGGGTGGAAAGATTTTATGATTGCTTCTTGTGTTGAACGAAACCCGCTTGAAGAATAGCTACTCTGCCTCATACAGAAAAGCAATAATCGTGACATTTGGTTATAAACGTCAATTTTACTTAACGCTGACAATTGTTGCTTTTTACGACTGCGCGTTGGCAACAGATTCGGCAGCGGCTACACGAGATTGTGTTTGAGCCCGATACGTGGGCCCGACCGGCTTGTGCGTTCAAAGAACGAATGAAGGGCGTGGGGATAAAGACTCAGACTGACAGACCCGGCCGAACGTTCACAAATGGCACTTTATTTGCCCCGGTGCGGTTAAGGATGTATAACTTCACTTTCGACGTTGGACGCTGGACTTAACTTATCCCCTCGTTCCACTGCCTACCGACGTCCAACCAACTCATGCAATTTTCCAATTTAAGCTTAATTGATCCGATCCTCAAGGCGCTCGCCGAGGAAGGATACACCACTCCTACGCCCATTCAGCAGCAAGCCATACCGATTCTGCTCGGTCGCCGGGATTTGCTCGGCGTTGCTCAGACGGGCACCGGTAAAACGGCCGCGTTCGCCATTCCAATTCTGCAACTGCTCAACGAAGAGCGGAGTAAGCAGCCCAACGCCCCCCGGCGCATTAAAACGCTGGTGCTGACGCCGACGCGTGAACTGGCCATTCAGATTGACGAGAGTTTCGCGGCTTACGGTCGTCACCTCAACTTGCGCCACGCGGTTATCTTCGGCGGAGTTTCGCAGCATTCGCAGGTGAACGCGCTCAAAGCGGGTTTAGACATTCTAATTGCCACGCCCGGCCGCTTGCTCGACCTGATGAACCAAGGTTTTGTCAACCTGCGCGACATTCAATTTTTCGTCTTGGACGAAGCCGACCGGATGCTCGACATGGGCTTTATCCACGACGTGAAGAAGGTCATTGCCAAACTACCGGAGCGCCGGCAGTCCTTGTTTTTCTCGGCAACGATGCCGCCCGACGTGGCGAAACTGGCCGATACGATTCTGCACAACCCGGCTAAAGTTGAGGTAACGCCCGCGTCGTCGACGGCCGATACGATTCAGCAGGCGTTGTATTTCGTGAGCAAGGACGATAAGCGCCACCTGCTCGTGCACGTCCTGAACGATCAGAAAATTAAGTCGGCACTCGTCTTTGCCCGTACCAAGCACGGGGCCGACCGCGTCGTTAAAGACCTCGTCAAAGCGGGCGTTAAGGCCGAAGCCATTCACGGCAACAAGTCGCAGAACGCCCGTCAGCGCGCGCTGTCAAACTTCAAAAGCCGCGAAACGCGGGTGCTGGTAGCGACCGACATTGCGGCCCGCGGCATCGACGTGGACGAGCTTTCGCACGTTATCAATTACGAACTGCCGAACATTCCCGAAACCTACGTTCACCGCATTGGGCGGACGGGCCGGGCGGGTCACGACGGCATTGCCTTGTCGTTCTGCGACGCCGAAGAAACGGCGTACCTGAAAGATATTCACAAACTGATTGGCAGATCGGTGCCGGTTGTGAACGAACACCCTTACGTCATGGCCGTAGACATGGCTATAGCGACGCCCCCACCCCCGCAACGGCAAGGTCAGGGACGCAGCGGAGATAACCGAAACGGCAATCGCCCGCAGCAGAGCAGCAGTCGCCCCCAAGACGGGCAAGGTCGTCCCAACGGCGCATCGAACAACGGAGGTAGGCGCGATGCCGACCGTCGCCCGAATACCCAGGGCCAGACCAGTTCACCCCAGCGCAGCGACGACCGGCGTAGCAATTCCAGTCAGCCACGCAACGGCGGGCGACCGGATCAGCGACGCCAGGAAGCGGCTCACCCCGCGCGCAGTAACGACCAAGAGCAACGGCCGGGTCGGGGCACCAGCAACAGCCGGTACTTAGACTTTAGCTCGGACAAGAATTATTAAACGCTTTTCCTTACCAGCCGCAAGCAGAAAGGGCGCTCTAATTGGAGCGCCCTTTCTGCTTGTTAAAACCGGCCGAACTATCGGGCATTTACCCTCGTCACGACGCTGGACACCGTAAAGGTGGTGTACTTCGTACCGGCCGTAAACGTGCCGTCCTGGTATAAACCGTCGGTCGCGGTGCCGGTGGCGCTGCCGCCGGAATACACGTCGTAACTCGTACCTCGGGTCAGGGCGGGCGACGAGAACGCGAGCAGTTGGTACCGTTTGGTGGGCTTGAAGCTCACCAGGGTTTTGCCGTCGCTCGACTGAATGCGCACCAGCGTTCCGGCCGCCTGTGCGGCAGTGAAGCCGACCAGCACGGAGTTTTGCGTCGACGTGGCGTCTGGTGCCTGCGCCATGCCCGAACTACCCACCGCCAGGAGCGTGCCCCCGGTGATTTTAAACGAACGGTCGTAATCCAACGCGCCGTTGCCGCTGGTAGTCGGTCCGTTGACCAGCACGATGCCGCCCGTCATGGTAATCGAGCCGTTGGCGTCTAAGCCGTCGCCCGCGGCATCAACGACGATGTAGCCGCCGTTGATGTTCAGCATGTAATTAGCCGACGAAGAAGAACTTTGACCGGGTCCGGCGTTGCCCCCCGACGCGTCGTTACCGCCCGCTACGTTGATGCCGTCGTCGGTCGAAACGACGTGAATGGTGCCGTCGTTGATGGTGATGACCTTGCTTTCGAGTCCTTCGTAAGACCGGGCAATCGTGATCGTGCCCTTGTTGATGTCTAATTTCGACTCAGCGTGAACACCGTCGTCCCCGCAGGTGATGTTCATCACGCCGTCTTCAATCAGGACGTAGCCCAAGGCCGCATCTTCGTCGTTGCTGCCTTTCAACCCGTCGGCTTTCGCGTTGATCGTCATTGTACCGCCCTTGACAATCAGATAATCTCGCCCCCGGATGCCGTCGTCGGCCGCGTTGACGGTAAGGTTACCGCTTTTGATGATGAGGCCATCTTTGCTGGCGATGCCGTCCGCAAACTGACCGTTCACCGTCAGCGACCCGTTGCCAAAAATCGTCAGGTCCGATTTACTGAACAGGGCCGCGTCGGGTTCCTGCTCGGCGACATCGTCGTACGTGTACGAGAGCGCGTCGGTGAGTTTGTTGGTGGTGTTGTCGGCTAAGGCGATCACCACTTTCCCGGCGTCTTTGATGTAAATCGGGGAGTTCCGGGAATTGCTGATGTCGACGCCGTTCAGGATGAGCCGCACCGTAGCGTCGCCGGCCGAATTGACGATGACTTGCCCGTTGGTCAGTTTCCCGCTGAGGCTGTACGTACCCCCCGAGTTGATGGTGACGGTGCTGCCCGACGCAGTGGCCCCACTGCCCCCAACGCTGACGGTATTGCCGTTTAGCGTGATGGGAACTACGTCGGCGCTGTTCCAGGTGTAATCGTTGGCCGCTTCGTGCACCGCCGTGCTTTCGGCTTCGTCATCACTACTGCTACCGGTAGGACTGACTTCATCGGGCGTTTTACAACCCACAAAGTACGACGACGCCCAGAGGCCCATCATCAGAAAAAAGACTCTTTTTTTGTTCATTACTCTGCTGGTGTCTTGTCTTTACGCTTACGCGTACCATAGACATAACGTTGCAGAGCGAAGCGTCATTTCAAGATTCTCCACAGGTTTTGGGCCATTCACCACAATTGTCTACTTGCGTACTCAGGACCGCGTGGCGTCGTGGCTCGATACCCAATCGAGCGACGAAATGGCCGCGGCCAGTGATAACTCCCCGGCCGCGACGACTCCGGCCACGATCTCGGCAAACTTAGCTACGTTACCGTCGCCGTAGCAGCCCATCAGTTCCAAACATTCGCGTTGGGTGGGTAAGCCCGTGCCGCCCCCGACCGTACCAACGATGAGCGACGGCAGCGTGATGGACCCGTAAAAATCACCGTCGGGTGTGAGTTCGGAATACGTAATGGCCGCCGATGATTCGGCCAGACAAGCCACGTCCTGCCCGGTGGCGATAAACACCGCAGCCAGTCCGTTGACCGAGTGCAGGCCGTTGTTGTTCGTCCCGGATAATCGCGCGCCCACGTCGCCGATGCGGGCGTGCCGCGCCAGTTGCTCCGGCTCAATCTGTAGCTCCCGAATCAACAGATCGCGCGGAATGCGCACTTCGGCCGTGACGCGCTTGCCCCGCGTTCGGAGCACGTTGATCTGCGATGGTTTTTTGTCGGTGGCCATGTTCGACTCCAGAAAAAAATGTTCAATACCGCCCGGTGGGCCGGCCGGGTATTCCTGCAAGATGTAAGTACAGGCCGCCAGCGTCGCTTTGCTGACCATGTTTTGGCCGGCCGCGTCGCCGGTCGTGTAGCCGAAGCGTAGAAACGCCAACCGGCCATTGAGGTACGTGTCTACGTAGCGCAGTTTGGCAAAGCGCGAGGTCGTTTCGGCTTCGGCGGCCAACTCGCCTTGGTGCGCGTCGACCCAGCGGACAAAGTCGCGGGCCTGCCGGGCGTCGGCGAACTGAAACACCGGCGCGCGCTGCATGGCGTCGTCCTGCACGGTGCACAGAACGCCCCCGCATTGGTTAATCAGCTTCATGCCGCGGTTGTAGCTGGCCACGAGCGTTCCTTCGGTCGTCGCCATCGGAATCAGGAACTCGCCCCGCGCGTGTTCGCCGTTAACGCGCAGGGGACCGGCCAAACCAATCGGCACCTGCGCCACGCCCACGAAGTTTTCGCAATTACCCCGCACAACGGCCGGATCAAACGACGGCTGCGTCAGGTGCTGCGGCTTGGTTTGGGTAAACTGTTCCAGAAACTGCCGCCGGTGCTCGATGGCTTCGGGTAGATAATCGTTGACGGCATCGCGCGGAATAACCGGTTGGTTTACGTTGCCGGTTGCCGGCTCGTCGGGTTGCAAATCATCCTCAACGGTCAGCGTCAACGTACCGAACGGCTGCGTGTGGAGGATAATTTCCAGCGTATGCCGACCGGGTTCCAAGGGTTGTGCCCTCGCCCGCACGTGCACCGACCGGCGCAGGGGAAACGCCAGCGGACTCTGGACCGAAATGGCGTTGACGGCGACCGGTTCGCCACCGTCCGGTTCCAGCACGAAGGCGTCGGCGGGGTAATCACGGCCGTCGATGCGAGCGCGTTGCAATCCCGTGAAGCGAGCATCAGACAGGCGGTTCTTGAGCGAAAACGTAAAGCCGTCGGTTGTGTTGCGCAGGCTGTTGCGGGTGTATAGCTGCTTGAGCAGCGCGTTGGGCAGAAAGCGAAACACGAAGATTGCGATGAGTTAGGAGCGATGAGTTAGAATTGGGCTGGCGCGTCAAGAGCACGCCTAACTCATCGCTCATAACTCATCACTTCATTGGTTAGTTTAGGTGTCATGCCCAGCGTCTCGATCATCATTCCCACTTTCAACGAAGAGCGTGATCTGCCTCGGACGCTGCGGCTGCTCCAACGGCTGTGCCCCGAACCGCTCGAGATTATCATCGCCGACGGCGGCAGCACCGACCGGACGTTGCAGTTGGCCGAAGCGATGCGCCCCCGCCTTCGGTCGCTACAGGTTGTTCGGTGCCCGGAGCCGGGCCGGGCCGGTCAGATGAACGCCGGAGCCGCCAAAGCTACCGGCGATTTGCTGTGCTTTCTGCACGCTGACACCACCCTGCCCGACGATGCGTTGCACGTAATTGAACAGACGCTCAGCGACCCGAAAACTGTCCTGGGCGGCTTTGTTTCGATTATGCGCGGGCCGACTACGACCCGCTGGCTGACTTCATTCCACAACTACATTAAGACGTACTACGCGCCCCTCCTCTTTCGCCCACACCTGTTTCTTCGGGGTGCCCGGCTACTCTTCGGCGATCAGGTCCTGTTTTGCCGGCGGGCGCAGTTCGCGGCCGTGGGCGGCTACACCGATCCGATGCCGATTATGGAGGAGGCCGATCTAATTCTAAAACTGGTTCATTTGGGACGCGTGCGGCAGGTAAACCGGCTGGTCGAATCGTCGGACCGGCGCGTGGCGAAGTGGGGCTTCTGGAAAGCCAACGGCATTTACTTGGCCATCGGTTTTCTGTGGGGCGTGGGCTATTCGCCGGAGAAATTAAGACGGTGGTTTGAGGATATTCGGTGAGCCTAAAAATCGGTAAGATTTCTGAAACCTTATCAGTCTGATAGACAGCAACGTTGCCCATTTCGCGTAAATTTGTTGTACTTTCCCGAATGCGTATGAAACCTTTTATAGTATCACTCGGCGCGTTGGCCGCGCTGTTGTTTGGCTGGTCGCGGTTTACGCAAAACGCGACCGATGATAAACCCAACGATTACACTAACTGGGGCGAATACCTCGGCGGTCCCGACCGTAGTCATTACTCGGCCTTGTCGCAGATTACCCCGGAAAACGTCGGGGAACTGAAAGTCGCCTGGACTTACGCGGCTGCCGACAGTGGGCAGATTCAAACCAACCCAATCATTGTGGATGGCGTACTCTACGGCGTGACGCCAACCGTGCAAGCGTTCGCGCTCGACGCGACGACGGGTAAGGAAATCTGGACGTTTGGCGACCCGCTCAAAGTGTGGCACAGCACCAGCCGGGGCGTAACGTTCTGGCAGTCAAAGGAGGAAAAGCGCGTCCTGTACACGGTCGGACCAAAGTTATACGCCCTGGACGCCAAAACTGGCAAACCCGTTTCGAGCTTCGGCAAGAACGGTTCGGTTGATTTGCACGAAGGCTTAGGCGAACAGGCCGCCGAAAAATTCATTATTTCTAACACGCCCGGTACACTCTTCGAGGATCTCATTATCATGCCGATTCGGGTGTCGGAAGGGGCCGATGCCGCCCCCGGCTACATCCGGGCGTTTGACGTCCGCACCGGTAAGCTGGCCTGGACGTTCCGCACCATTCCCAACCCCGGCGACTACGGCTACGATACCTGGCCCAAAGAAGCGCACAAGAACGTTGACGTGGGCGGGGCTAACAAC
>CAXUEB010000211.1:8489-9645 GCA_964249775.1 uncultured Spirosoma sp. | reverse complement strand
CGTACTGCGACGCCGAGTTGTACCAGGCCGACAGTTCGGCCGACAGCGTTTTGCTGAGGGTAAAGTTATTGGACGAATACAGGTTGTAGGCCAACACCTTTACGTCGTAAGGCAATCCCGAGTAAACTGTCTGGTAGTGCGAATAGTACGTGCTCAGGTTGGTTTGCATGGCCCACCACTTCGCCACCGGCACCGGGAAACTGACGGTCAGGTTGACGTTGTCGAGGTGGCCGAGGTTTTCGGGCGTTACGTAGGTTGTATTGCGTTCGGGTATCTGCCGGGGCGTTTCGCCGTTGATAAAATCGGTCGTGCGGCTGAAACCAAGCGTCGTCGTCACGGCGCTTTTATACACGTGCGTCAGTTCAATTGAATTCGTGTACTGGGGTCGCAGAAACGGGTTGCCCTGCTGATAGGTGTAGGGGTCTAAGTAAAAAACGAACGGGTTTAAATTCTGGTAGTTAGGCCGGCTGATTCGGCGGCTGTACGAGAAGTTCAACACATTAGTCGAATCCAATTGCCGCGACAGAAACAAGGTCGGAAAGAAATTTAGGTAGCTGCGGCTGACGCGTTGATTAAGCGTGACCGACGTACCGACCGAGCGGGTGTGTTCGGCCCGCAGCCCCGTTTGAATTTTAAGCTTCTTACCCAACTTGCCGGCGTAGTTGACGTAAGCCGCGTTGATGGCTTCGTCGTATATAAACTGGTTCGAGCGGCTGGCGTCGAATAGCCACTGCCGGGTTTCTGGCTGGAGTGTGTCGTAAACCGTGTTGTTGTCGGCGTTGACGTAGGAGCTTTTCAGGCCGGCTTCCCACTTGCCGCCCTGCTTGGTAGGGTGGACGTAATCCGTCTTGAACGCCAGAATACCAATCGTAGAAGGCATACCGTTGCGAACCTCCTGGTTGGGGCGGGTAACCTCCCCGGTTGCGTTGTAATAGGTGGTGCTCAAATCGTTCTGATTGCTTCCGTTGTAGCGAACATAATCAGCGTCGATGGTCCATTCCCGCCCTTTACCGTCGAAATCGTATTTGTAATTGATGTTGCCCGTCAGGTTTTGCAGCAATTGGCGAGCGTCGGTTTGCGTAACGGGTCGGCTCGTCAATTGGCGGCTTTCGTTGCGAATGGATGTGTTGTTGATACCCCAACAACACATCCATTC
>CAXUEB010000211.1:1994-8479 GCA_964249775.1 uncultured Spirosoma sp. | reverse complement strand
GCACGCCCACCGTGCTTTTCGGGCTGACAAAGTAATCCATCCCGGCTTTGTAGGAATGCCCCACGAACTGACTCGGCCGGAACGAAATCTGGTCAAAATACGTCGTGCGGCCGTTGTAGGTAATGACGCGGTTCAATTCGTTGCTGTTGTTACTCAACCGGTTGTAATAACTGTAGTTGCCAAACAGATTGACTTTGCCGTCGCGGTGATTGAGGTTCAGCGTGCCGTTGTACTTCGGCCGGTCGAGAAAATTGCCGTCAAGATCGCGCACCCAGCCGTAGCCCGTGCCGAGCATGACGTTGCCGTTCGTGCCGAAGTTTTTATTCTTTTTCATCTTGATGTTGATTATTCCCGAGTTGCCAGCCGCGTCGTACTTCGAGCCAGGATTCGTAATAATCTCAATTGTCGCGATGTTGTCGGAAGGCGTGTTTTTGAGCAGATTAGCCACTTCCTGCTCCGAGAGGTACGTTTGCTTGCCGTCGATGTAAACAATCACGCCCGATTTGCCTTTCAACTGAACCTGGTCGGTCTGGCGGTCGATGGTCACGCCGGGCGCTTTTTCCAACACGTCGAGCGCCGTATTACCGCTCGCCACGATGCTATTCTCCACGTTGACAACGGTGCGGTCGACCTGTTGCTCGATAAACGGCTTTTTAGCCACGACGGCGACTTCGGCCAAGTTTTTCGACTCGTCGGTCATCGTCAGCGCGGGTAGTTCAACGGCGGGGTGCGCTTCATCGACCGCGAACGGGGCGCTATACGTTTTTCGATAGCCCATCTGCTGAGCCGCCACCAAATACTGACCCGCGCCGACGTTCTCGAAGGCGTACTTGCCGGTAGCGTCGCTGATGGCGCCTTTGGCCAAGGTTGAGTCGGCCGCTTTGAGGAGCATTAGGGTGGTAAATTCAAGCGGCTTACCGCCGATAGTGCCGACCTGTCCGCTTACCGTGCCCCGCGTCAGCACTTGGCCAAACGCCGTTGTTAGGGTTAATGCGGTTAAAAAAGAAAAGGTTAACGTGGCTTTCATGCGTTCTGTCTATTATGGGCTGGTTGTGGCGTTCATCTTTTTCAGTACGTGGCAAAGGTAGGTAGTATGCATCACAAAGTACCTGCTCTTACACAAACGGTTTGATTGGTGGGATAAGCGGATTGTGAAACGAGAAACGGTAATTAAATAGGCACTTTGGCAGAAAGATGAACGTGGTCAGCGGAACGTTGCATACTCCGTCAAAAACCGTTCAGGTTTTGAAAACCTGAACGGTTTGGTAAATTTGGCTACAACTTCAGCCCCACGGCCCACACGCTCGCGTCGGGTCCGCTACCGGCGCGGAACAACGAGTTGGGTTCGTAGCGAAAAAACAACTTGCCGTCGCCCCGAAAGCCGAGCTCGGTGGTCAGGCCCCAGCGAACGGGATTCAGGTTGTACGAGCCGTGCGCCCGGATTGTCCGTGCTCTTTCTGGTTTTACGCTGGTGTAGCTGTCCAGCCGGAACCCAGCGTAGGCTCCGGCACCGACCGACAGGCCGGATCTAAACGCAACGTTGAGCATTAGGGGCAAATTCAGTTGGGTCGTAACCAACTTCGACTTGCGCAATTCGCGGCTGTCGGCCTCAACCACCAACTGCCCGTTCACCGCCACCAACCGGTTGCTTTGCCCACCGGCGGATTGCTCAAGCATGAAATTGTTCCAAGCGATTTCGGGACCCGTTATCAGCCGGAGTTTCGTTGCCCCGTTCGTGGCTACCGGGATGCGTTTCTGCCAGGCGAGCGCCACAAAGCGCGAACCGATAGGCCGCAGTTCGTAGCCCGCGCTCAGGTTGTTGAAACCGACGTAAACGCTGAAGTCGCTAACGATGCGGTCAACGCGGTTGAGCGTCTGTTTGGGTTCGTAGACCCGAACCGTCGAATCGGTCGTGATAATCACTTCCGTTTGCGCAAACGATGCGGTGGCGGTCAAGGCCGCAGCAAGAAAGAATAGGCCGGTTTTCATGGCTGAGTTTGCTTTAGTGTGTCGAAAAATAGAATGATACCAGCAGTCAGTTTGCGCGCGGTTGTGCTGTTTGACGAGAAGATGTCGTAAGACCGGGGGCAGGTTGCACGGGATCGTAAAAAATTTCAGCCAACAAAAAAGCGCCTGCGTTTACGCAGGCGCTGTTAATATTCAATAGGCACAAGAAATAAAGATTGCCTGAATTCTGACGGAACTACTATTATATTGGCCCGTAGATTAGTCGCAACTCGTCTGGGAAGCATAACTAATCTTTCCATTTGTATCGGTCATGATAGTAATTCTTACTCCTGTCGCATCGCCGACAGTGTGGTGCGCGATGACGTACTTCGTTCGTGGTTTGAGCGAGAACAGCCGGTTATCAGTTAGTGTATCTTCACCACGGCTTATAGCGTAGTCAGTGCCAATATTTTCCAAATCTAATTGTGAAGAGCACTCTGCTGAACCTCTGCATTCGACAAATGTCAATTCCAGGCTGTCTTCAACGGTAATTCTTCGAATTGTACCACCACCGCCGGATAAGTTGCGTTCCCTCTTGTATATAAAAACTATTACCTTGACAAGCCACAAGTAATAGCGTAACTATCCACAGAAACAAGGACATGCTAATCGTTTTCATCATCGCCCTTTTGTTTGTTGGTAATTTTGCCACCATAGCATTATTCGTTCTACCTTAATGGCTTCCGAAATTGACCAGTTTTGAAGAAGGTTTTCTAAAGCTCTGCTTCCATAAGTTTGATTAATGTATTTGTAAAATTTTTCAAAAGTAATTGCACCCCGTTCGGCTTCTATTTCGTACGGTGCTTTATCATGGCCATGCTTGGCATACTGCTCGATGAATTCGCCTAAGTAAGAAAACAAGCCACCTTTACGGTCGATCTGTGGTAAATGACCTACTTCGTGAGCTGACAAGTCTAACCAAGTAAAGATGTCTCTGCCATAAGCATGACCATCATAGCCTTCAGCCGCAAAGAAGTTTTCTGTGTATGTGATCGTTTTCTCATCCGGCGAACCAAGTGTAATAGCTCCTCCCCCCTCAGATGCCTTGTAGAAAGGCCTATACCGCCCAATCCGGCGCTCTTGGATGATTGTTGATGATATTGTTTCCCAGCTAACTCCTGAAACTAAACTAAGTAAATGAGCTGCCGGCTTTGTGAAACGATACGTATTAGAAAACGGATTGTATATGAGAATACTAATCGGATAGATTCTTCTGTAATTAACGGGTTGAGACGCTGTATCTACCTTGTTCTGAAGACTTTGCGCCCAATAGGATGCTGACTTATTAATGTTAAAAATGCCGGGCGTTATTAATCTACCGGTAGCAGAGAAATGGATCTGCGGAGTAACTTGAGCAAAGCCTGGAGGAATCAATAATCGTTCTCGCTCCAGCTTGTGTAGCGTCTGCTGAACTAATGATTAGCGGGCCTGAGTAACTATCAGTTGTTCGATTGATTGACTGTGTCTCGATATTGATTGAGATGCCACTCGAAACGGGTCCCGCTCTACAGGCTCTTTATAGAACGGATCTCTGAAAAACTTTGCGCTTCGACGATGCTGTTCCTCTACCTCTTCAAATAAGCTTGCCATAATAGCATAACGATTAATTATGATGATTTGGGAACAGAGAACTGACGTGAAAAACTCTACGGCAATTTACAAGCAACCGGCTTGCGGTTCAAGAGCATTTACTAAAAACTATTTGAAGATGCTCGACTATCCGATTAGTGTCGCATAATAAGACAAAACCGCAGGTTTGGTCGCCGACCATCCATTCCTGGATACCATGACCAGCGTACGGACGGGGGGCATGGCCCATGTGTTCTGATGAACCAAACCTCGCGTCTAAAAATAACAAGGAACCACCGATTTGTGTCGGTGGTTCCTTCGGGCGATGACTAGTCAGGCGTTACTGCAACGTAGACGCTACCGGCGCAAACGTCAGATTCTTGAACGAAACGCCAGCCGCCGATTTAATTGACAGTTTGGTCAGGTCCTGATCGGGAAAGAAAATGCTTGTCATGACGCTCAGCCCACCGTCGGCAAACAACTCAACGGATGCCGCGTCGACCAACAGCGTGAGCGATACGGCTTTGTCCGTCGCCAGCCGGGGCGCGGTGATGCGTTTACCGAAGCCCTTCTCGAAATTCGTTCTACCCGATCTCGTCCGGTCGATGTAATACGCATTAGCGGCCTTGTCGTAGCCAATGAGCAGTTCGTTACCCCGTTCGTTGGCGAGCACGATTGAAAAATCGTTCGTAGTCGGAGCCGCGAGTGTGAGCTTAAATGAATCGTACTTACCGCCGGTTTTGGCGGTCAAATCGTAGCTGCCGGTTACGTTCACGTTCGCCAGTGAGGTTGCTTTACTACCCAGCGCGTTCAACTCCTTCACCGGCGTTGAAGTCAGAAATACATCCCCGCCCACTTCGCGTAGACCCAGTTCGCGCGGCACAGTGGTGGCTCCACGCCAGTTGGGCGTCGGCACGTCGCGGGCGTATTGCCAGTTGTTCATCCAGCCCATCAACAGGGTTCGGTTGCCGGTGTTGGCGAACGTAACGCCCGCGTAATTGTCCGTTCCGTAGTCCATCCATTTGGTTTGTTTGGAAGCGGCCTTGAACGTTTTACCGTCGAAATCACCCACGAAGTACTGCGCAGCCGAGCCGCCGTTGGGTCCGCCGGGGTTAACGCTCACGATGAGCACCCAAACCTCCTTGCCGTTGTGCTTCAGGGGAAACAGGTCCGGGCATTCCCAAACGCCCCCGTGTTCACCCGCGTCGCGCCCAAATTCGCTTTCCTTCGACCATTCTTTTAGGTTTGGCGACGAGTAGAACGTAATCCGGTCTTTGGTGGCCAGCGTCAACACCCACTTTTTCTGGGGTTCGTACCAGCGCACCTTCGGATCGCGAAAATCCGTGATACCGGGGTTGGGCAGCACCGGATTACCGGCGTATTTGGTCCACGTTTTTCCATCGTCCAGACTGTACGCCAGACTCTGGTACTGAAACTTATCGGATTTGACTTTCGCCAACTTGTCGTTGTGGTGCGTAAAAATGGCGACCAGCGGCACTTGCCCGTTTTTGCCAAAGCCGGTGGTGTTGTTCACGTCGACCACCGCGCTGCCCGAAAAAATCCACCCCAGACTATCGGGGTACAGGGCGATGGGTTGTTCGTGCCAGCGCACCATGTCCTTGCTGGTCGCGTGACCCCAGTGCATCGGTCCCCAGACCGAACTCGCCGGGTGGTACTGGTAAAATAAATGGTACGTTCCTTTGTGGTAAACCATCCCGTTGGGATCGTTGATCCAGTGGGCTTTGGGCGTAAAATGGAACTGGGGCCGGTACAGCTCCGTAGTTTTTTGGCCAATTGCGCTCTGACCGACGGTGGCCAACAGGGCTACGTTGAGGAGAAGTGTTCGCATCGTTTGCATGATGAATCCAAGATTTATCAATTTACTGACTAACCCGGTCGGTGGGTAAACTGGCTTTTAGGGGCCAGATGTTGAGTTCTCGAACGGAAGCCGAACCGCCTTTGGCGTAAAATTCAATCCGTCCCGGCTCAGGCCGCCCCGGTGCCGAATTGGGAAAGATTAGTTCGCTCATCGTAACCTCGCCGTCGTTGGCAAAGAGTTCGAGCGTCGAGCGGTCGACCAGCAGATGCAGGTGAACCGTTTTTTGCCGAGTGGTCAATGCAGCCGATTCCACGCTGGAAAACCGGTCGCTAAACGCGGTTTGCCCGGAGCGGGTTCGGTCCAACTCCAGCCGGTTCGGCCGGGGCCGGAACCGCACGACGGTCTCGTCGGTGGCGGTTTTCAGCAGCCGGATGCCTACTTCCTCCGCCTGACCGGTGTCAATCGTTACGTCGATCTCGTACGAGTCAGTCGCTAAGGACGTCAGGCTCAGCGGTTTATCCATCAGCGCAACGTTCGACCGCCGAATCCCCGACCCCCGCAGCGAGGCCACCGTCTCGACCGGCGTCTGCCGCAGTTGCCAGCCCGTCGGCGTACTGACCAGCGACAACCGGCGCGGAATAGACTGCGTACCCCGGTACGGCCCGGTCGGAATCTGACCGGCGTAGGCCAAGTTCGTCAGCCAACCGACCAGCACGGGGCCTTTTGCCGCGTCGGGCAAATTAGCGTACGTGATGCCGGCGTAGAAATCCTTGCCGTAGTCGACGTAGCGGGTCGTCGGCTGGGCTTCGTCGGGCGTGAACGCCTTACCGTCGAAGTTTCCCACGAAGTACTGCATACCCGTGTAGCCGGCTTGGCTGTGGTTACTCGACACCAGCAGCACCCACTTTGTTTTTCCGGGCTGTCCACTAACGGGCACCTGCACTAAGTCGGGGCACTCCCAGGCTTTACGCCCGTCGCCCACGCCACCAAACTCGCTCAATCGCTCCCAACGCCGTAAATCGTTCGCGCCGTAGAAGAGAACTTTCCGTTCGTCGGGCTTCACAACGGCCATTACCCACGTTTGGGTCGG
>CAXUEB010000211.1:1074-1984 GCA_964249775.1 uncultured Spirosoma sp. | reverse complement strand
GCGCGTACCAGAACACCTTCGGATCGCGGAACTCGGTCGTTTTTAGGTCGATGATTGGGTTTTGGTCGTACTGCGTCCAGGTGCGGCCCCGGTCGGCGCTGAAGGCCATGCTCTGGTGCTGCACGATGGGCTTCAGCTTACGGTGTACGTGCGAGGTGTAGAACGCTACTAAGCAGTCGGTCGTACCGGGCGGGCACAGCCCCTGCCGGTTAGCCGTATCAACCACGACGCTACCCGAAAAAATCATGGTCTGACTGCTGTCGGCGGCCGGGACCGATTCGCGCAAGGCGATGGACAGGTCTTGCCACCGGACCAGGTCCTTGCTCACGGCGTGGCCCCAACTCATGTGGCCCCAATCCGCGCTAAACGGATTGTGCTGGTAGAACAGGTGGTATTCGCCACCGTAATAAACCAGCCCATTGGGGTCGTTCATCCAGTTCTTGGGGGGCGTAAAGTGGTACGCCGGCCGGTAGCGATCAGGACCCTTTTGGCCGTTGACAACCTGAACGACAGTAGCCAGCAGGACAACGTTGAGGAAGAGCGTTCGCATCGTGTTTTGTAGAGACATCTAACCGCACCGGCGGTCCGCCGGTGCGGTTCGATTAAAATCAATATCCCGGATTCTGTTGGTACAAACCCTTCGTGAAGTTAATTTCTCGCTGCGGAATAGGCAGGTACTCATCGCGGCCCGCCGTGAAGCGGGCACCGCTCAGGAACGACCGCCGGGTTTTCTCGACCGCTAAATACGCATTCAACGTCGGTTCGGCAATGCCCCAGCGCACAAGATCAAAGAAGCGCGGACTTTCGGTGGCAAACTCTAACCGGCGTTCAAACTGCAACGCCCGGCGCGCGTAGGCCTGCGTCCATCCAGCCGCGTCGTAGGGCCGGATCAGGTAGTTCGACGCAAAGG
>CAXUEB010000211.1:0-1032 GCA_964249775.1 uncultured Spirosoma sp. | reverse complement strand
AGACACACCCATGAACGGCCCTTGCTTTTTGTACGACGAACTGGTGGCCAACTGCTGCTCTTTCATCGTCTGGAAAAAGCCGTACACGCCGGGATCGCGCACCCAACTATTGCTGAACGGGCGCGTGGGATCGTACTTGTAGGGGTGGCCGTCGATGCCGATGGTGTGGTCCACGCGCGGGTCGACGGTGGCGGTTTTGAAATCGATCACGCCGTTGTTGAACGTATCGAATTTGGGCAGGCCGTTGGCGTCGGTGCCGAAGGCGTTGGCTAAGTTCTGAGTAGGCTGGTGAAACCCGCAGCAACCGTACTGCGGAGCACCGTGGGGGTAGTTTAAACCCGTCTCAAAATTGAGCCGCCCCAGCGTTGTGCCGTCGTTGATTGAGTACTGCACCGCAAACACCGATTCTACCCCGTTGTCAAATTCGGGCAGGTAGTTTTCGGCGTAATCGGGCTGCAAACTGTACTTCCCCGAGCTAATGACCAAGTTCGTCAGCCGCACAACCTCTTGCAATTTAGCCGCGTTGATGCCCGTCACTTTATGGGCGTCGTCCTGCTGATACGCCTGGTACAGCCGTAATTTCGCCAAGTACGCGGCTGCCGTAAACTTGTTGGCCCGCGCCCGTTGGGGCTGCGTTTCGGGCAGATTGTCGACCGCGAACTGGAAATCCTCGCCGATCTTGTCCCAAAGCTGATCGTTGGTGTACTGCCGATTCGAGGTTTGCAGAATCTGCTCATTGGTCAGGGTTTCGTCCACATACGGCACGTTCTTGAATAGCATCTTGAGCATAAAGTGGGCGTGGCCCCGCAGCAAACGCAGTTCGGCCTGCCGGGTCTTTTTCAGGGTAAAATCTGTTTCGCTCAGCGCATTGATGGAACGTAGGGCCACGTTGGCGCGGGAGATGGATTTGTAGTAATTCTCCCAGGTGTAAGGGTGATAAAAGCCGCCACCCTGCTGCGGCTGCGTTAGGTTGTGCTGCTCGTAGAAGTTGATATCTTCGAGGTCGGCCACTCCGCCCCCACCCTTGTGCGC
>CAXUEB010000210.1:0-9659 GCA_964249775.1 uncultured Spirosoma sp. | reverse complement strand
TTTACGGCTTCCGGCAGGTTTACCAGATGATTTCGACCGTATCGGCGGAGTTGCGTGGGAACGTGTCCTGGGCCGACGCCATGCGGTGGGCCTTCCCAATGGGCAGCATGACGGGCGCGCCCAAGATTCGGGCGATGGAACTGATTGATGAACTGGAGGTGAGTCGGCGGGGCGTTTACTCCGGCGCGATCGGCTTCGTCACACCCGACGGCGATTTCGACTTTAACGTCGCCATCCGAACACTGCTCTACGACGCCCCAAGTCGGTACGCGTCGTTTTCGGTCGGCAGCGCCATCACCTACGACGCCGACCCGGCCGCCGAGTGGGCCGAGTGCTTGCTCAAAGCGCGGGCGATTCGGGAGGTAGTGGAGTATAGTAGTTAGTTTATGGTATGTCGTTCGCTGACGCGTCAACGAACGACATACCATAAACTAATTAAACACCGGTTCCGGGCCGCGGAAGGCGTCGATTTTGGTAATTAAGGGCAGTTGAACCGGCCTGCCGGTGGTGGTGGACTGATAAATGGCTTCCATGATTCGGTGGTCCTGCAAGCCTTCTTCGCCGGGCGTGAACGGTTGTTTGTCTTGTTGAATGCAATCCGAGAAGTGATCGATTTCGGCGGCAAACTGATTGCGTTCCGGCAGGGTCGTCATGTCGGTATGCTCGTTCTGCCCTACGGCGTAGGATTGTTGCAGTTCCTGACCCCGGTAGGCGAAGCCGTTGTTTAAGTTCAGCCAGCCCCGTTCGTTCAGCACCCGGTACCACCGCGACTCGTGGGCGAAATACTGCGTCGCGCAGTTGGCAATGACGCCACTGGGAAAGCGCATCTGCCACGTCACCATCTCCTCGACTTCCCGAAACAGGGGGTTGCCCGGCGTACTATATTGATAACCAAACACTTCGATGGGTTCTTCGCCCAGGATGAACCGGGCGGTATTCACGCAGTAAATACCAATGTCGGGCAAGGCACCGCCCCCGGCCAACGCCCGAATGTGCCGCCAGTGCTGCGGATTCGTTTCGACCTGCGCGTTGTGCATGTCTAACAGTTTAGGCGCACCGTACTGCTTTTGCCGGACCAACTCGCGCACGTACCGGTTGTACGGCTCGTACTGAATCCGGTAGGCAATCATCAGCTTCTTGCCCGCTTGCTTGCAGGCGTTAATCATGGCCTGGGCCTCGGCCGACGTATTAGCCATCGGCTTTTCGCACAGAATGTGCTTACCGGCCTGCGCCCCGCGGATGGTGTATTCGGCGTGCATCCCGTTGGGCAGCACGATGTAGATGGCTTGTACTTCGGGGTTGTTTTTGAGCTGATCGTAGGTCTCGTAGCTGTAGCAGTTTTGGGGTTTAATACCGTATTGCTGGGCAACTTTCTGCAACTTCTGCGGGCTGGCACTGACCAACGCCACCGCCTTCGATTTTTCGCATTCGGCAAAGGCCGGCAGCAGTTCTTCGAGCGTCAGGTGGCCCAGACCAACGAGCGCGTAGCCAATTCGCTGATCGGGCGGCTGGGGCGACGGAATTGGGGGCGGCTGCCGGTCGGCGTCGCCCCGGTACTGCTCTAACTGGATCGGCTCGTCGACCTTGGCCGGAATGATGGCCGGGGGCGAAACCGGCTTGATAATCGGCACGCTGTCGGCCGCGGCCGTCGCCGAGCGTACGCTCCCGCCCCGCGATTGGGTTTGGCCGTAGGTCGTTAGCAACCCACCAGTAGCCCCGACGGCTAAGGTTCGGCCGGTCAGTTTTAGAAATTCTTTGCGCGATTGCTTTGGCGCGTCGAGAAGCTTCTTCAGAAAATCAGGTAAACGGTTCATGCACGCGGCTAAGTTGGTTTAATGGCTATTGCCCGATTAACTGACGACTGGCCCGATGGTTGCGACGGACCGTAAAAAATTACTGGATTGGCTTCCACGAGTGCACCGATTACAGCATCGGTGCACCCGGATACGCGGTCAAAACTGCGTTCGGCACACGGGTAGCGTAGCCAATTCAAGACCATTTAATCAGTTTTTGAACGGAGTTCTAACCCTCGTTTTGCTGGTTGGTATTGGATACAAATTGACGGTTTGTTTTTGGGTCATTTATGAAAAACCAATACATAAACGCGTGCGGTCGGTGGGGGTTGGTGCTGTGGCTGGTCGGGGCGGCCCTGAGCACACGGGCGCAAACAACACCGCCCACCATTCGCTGGCAGCGCGTCATTGACGACAGCGACGGGACACTAACAACCGGCGCTCCGGCCGCCGGAACGCCGGCCGCCACCCTCCGGGCTGTGAAAGCCACCAACGGGGGGTATGCTCTGCTGGCCGGTAGAAACCTACTCTACGTAGCAACGGACGGCACCGTTGTGTGGAACAAACTGCTTCAGGGCGCTTACTTCGACAGTTTGGCCGCTTACGTGGCCGTAACCCAAACCAAGGCGTTGGCCGCCACGCCCGACAGCAGCCTGGTGGTCCTGGGGGTAGACGCCCGAAACCGGTATTTTGTGACTAAACTCGACGCGGCCGGCAATCGCATCTGGACCAAAGCACTGCACAGTGCCGACGCGGGTTCTTCGGTCCAGATTACGAAAGAAGCCGTTGGGGTAGCCGCCGACGGCAGCGTTTTGGTCGTCGGAACGTACCGCGACGTAGCGTCGTACCTAACGCTGGCCAAACTGAATCAGGAAGGCGTTATTGTCAGTCAGTGGCGCGTCAAGTTCTCGGACGCTGGCCAAGCCATTACGCCGTTTATCCGAACCGTACTGCCCCGGTCCGACGGCGGTTACCTACTGGCGGGCGGCACATCAACCAACAGCAGTCAGGGCAATGGGCTGGCCATTCAATTGGATAACGAATACAACATCGTCTGGCAAAAGACGTACCCTACGGTCTACGCGCTTGACGACGTGGTACCGAACGCATCGACGAATGGCACCTACACGGCCGTTGGGCTGAGCGCGGGCGGAATCAGTCGCGTTCTAACGGTTGCCCCCAACGGTACCGGCGATGGTGCCGAAATCGCTGCCCTTTCCGGCACGGCGTCGAAACCCGCGCTGGCTTATGACGGAGCGGGTTACCCGACGGTGCTCGACGGCGTGAGTCAGAACGCGGGCGATTTTCGCCTAACCAGCTTCGCTACGTCGGCCGCGGTGCGTTGGATTACCCTGCTCGGTGGTAACGGAGCCGACGTACCAACTACTTTGCTGGCTACGGACGACGGCGGTTACCTCGCCGTGGGCACGACTGCGTCGACTAACGGTAGCACAACGGGCCGGTCGACCAGCGGCCGGGCCGTGTGGGTCGTCAAGCTGGGCGGGGCCGATGCCGCCAATCCGCTGACCTTACTGGCCCCGACGTATGACTGCCAGACCGGCCGGATTGTGTTTAACACCCGCGGGGGCGACGGTTCGCCTATTACCTTCACCGCCGTGGGCGTCATCCGCGCCAGCGCGACCGATACCGTCGGCACGGTGGAGCCGGGGCTGCGCGCCGATCCTAAAGTGATCCCCATCCGGGCTACGCAGAGCGGTCAAACGGTTAGTTACGACTTTGATCTGGCAGCCTATTGCCAGGATGCTGTTGCTGCCCCAGATACGGGTAAGATTGCGACGAGCGAACTGCGGCTAATTCTACCGGCTTACAACTGCCGAACGGGAATCTTTGCGTTCCGCGTGACCGGGGGCGACGGCTCGACCGTTGAGTACAAAGCCGCGGGCATTACCGACTGGACCAGGGATTCGACGCACGTGGTCGAAGCCGCGCTCCGCACCGCTAACGACATCCAGCCGTTCCTGCTGATGGCCCGCCAGAAAGGCCGCGTCGTAACGTTGCTCTGGAATTTGAAAGCCGAATGCGGCCGGGCGCGCATTGGCGTGGATGAACCCACCGGCTTAACCGTATCGGTGCTGGGTAACCCCGTGAGCGACGCCGTGACGGTCGAGGTAACGGGGGCCGCGGGTCAGACGCTGCGGATGCACTTATTCGATGCCCGCGGGCGGCTGGTGGAAGGACGGGCCGTGGAGTCGGCAGGGGCGGCCGAGCGTCAAACGTTTGATTTACACCGGCAGCCGACCGGGACGCTGCTGTTGCAGACGACGACCAGCGGGCAAACCCAGACGGTGAAGGTCATCAAGCAATAGCGCCGAATGGATCAATAAGCCGTAGGCCGGAAAGGGAAGTGGTTAGACCGTTCCTCGTTCCGGCCTACGGCTTATTCCGTGTCGTTCTGCATGGGCGAATCACAAAATAAGTATCTTGCTGTTGGATAGAACGACTTAAAACGCTTTCGCTTCTCTGTATGCACACCTTTACAAACGTCAAACTTTTTCCACTGCTATTCGCCGTCTGCTGGATCTGGGGCGGTAGTCCGCGCCTATCAGCGCAACCAACACCAACAACGCCCCGCTTTGCCTTTGCCGAGCCGGCCCTCTCGCCCGACGGGTCGGAAATTGCGTTCGTTTCGGGGGGCGACATCTGGACCGTTTCCGCCGGTGGGGGCGAAGCCCGGCTGTTAGTGGCCCACGCCGACAACGAAACGCGCCCACTTTACTCGCCCGACGGCCGTTATCTGGCCTTCGGCTCGACGCGTTCGGGCAACGGCGACATCTACGTCTTAACGCTTGAGACCGGCGAACTCCGCCGACTGACCCACGACGATGCGGCCGAAACCCTCACGGCCTGGTCCCGCGACGGGCGGCTGGTGTATTTTCAATCGACCAGCCGCGATATTTCCGGAATGAACGACATCTACCGGGTGGGTATCACCGGCGGAACGCCCATGCCCGTTACGGCCGACCGCTACGCCAGTGAATTTTACGGCGCGCCCTCGCCCGACGGCAGCACCTTGGCGTTTTCGGCGCGGGGCATTGCCGCGAGTCAGTGGTGGCGCAAAGGCCGCAGCCACCTCGACCAAACCGAACTTTGGACGTGCCGCATCAGCCCGAAGAGGGGCGATAAGCCGACGTATGAGCAGATCACCGAAAGCGGAGCGAAAGAACTATGGCCGCTGTGGAGTCCGGACGGGCAAACGCTGTTTTACGTTTCGGACCGCAACGCCCACCAAAATTTGTGGTCGAAACCACTCAAAGGCCAGCCCGCTATGCTGACCGCGTTCACGGGCGGACGGGTGCTGTGGCCGACCATCAGTCACGACGGCCGGGCGATTGTGTTCGAGCGAGACTTCCAAATCTGGAAATACGACGTGGCCACCAAACAGGCGGCTCCGGTCGCAATTCGGCTGCGGGGCGCGGCTGCCGGCCTATCCGTTGACCATCAGAAGCTAACAGGTCAGTTTCGGGACTTAGCCGTATCGCCGGACGGCAAAAAAGTGGCGTTTACGGCCCACGGCGACGTATTTGCGGCTTCGGCTAAGGACGGGGGCGACGCCGTGCGGATCAGCAGTACGCCCGCCGGAGAGTCGCAGTTGGTTTGGACGCCCAACAGCCGCAAGTTATTGTACATCAGCAATCGACATGGATCGGCTAACCTGTTCCAGTACGACTTCTCGACCCGCGAGGAAACGCGCCTGACCAGCGACGAAGAGGACGACAGTTCGCCGGTGGTCTCGCCCGACGGAGGGTCGGTCGCCTTCGTACGGAAAAGCCAGGAACTGCACGTCATGGACCTCAATAGTCGAAAAGATCGGGTGCTGTACAAAGGCTATTTGGGCCGCCCGACGTTCGCCAGCAGCGGGACCATTGCTTGGTCGCCGGACGGTAAGTGGCTGGCGTTCGGAGCGTTCGGTACGAGGCTGTTTCGCAACGTTCAGGTCGTTCCGGCCGCGGGGGGCGACGCAAAGCCCGTCAGTTTTCTGGCCAATTCGTACGGCAGTACCGTCAACTGGAGTCCCGACGGCAAATACCTTTTGTTCGTGACAACCCAGCGTACCGAAACGGCTCAGGTGGCGCGGGTTGACTTAGTACCCCGCTCGCCCAAGTTTCGCGAAGATCAGTTCCGGGATCTGTTTAACGAGGAAGTGCCTAAAACGCTGAAGCCTGCCACGACACCAACCGCACCCGAACGGACAACACCAAAGGATACGCTCGCGGGCACGACGTCAAAAAAAGCCCCGAGCAGCGAAGCGACGACGATTGTCTTCGACGGCATTCGGCAGCGGTTGAGCCTATTGTCGGTCGGCGTCGACGTGGAATCGCATTCGATTAGCAAGGACGGAAAAACGCTTCTGTTGGTGGCGACGGTGGCCGGGCGGCAGAACCTGTACACGTACTCTTTGGACGAGTCGGGCAGCGAACGGGCCGTGGCGCGGCAGCTTACGTCGACGGCCGGCACCAAAAACAACGCGCAGTTTACGGCCGATGGCAAAGAAGTATTTTACCTGGAACAGGGTAAGATTCAGTCGGTCAGTTTGGACAAGCGCGAGCCGAAGCCAGTCGCCGTGACGGCCGAGGTTGACGTTGATTTTGCCACGGAAAAGCTCGAAGTGTTCCGGCAGGCTTGGGATGCGCAGAACAAAGGCTTTTATGACCCCGAATTTCACGGCGTAAACTGGAAAGCCGTCAGGACCGAATACGAACCCTTGGCGGCCGGTGCCCGCACGTCGGATGAACTGCGCCGGCTGCTGAACCTAATGGTGGGTGAGTTGAACGCGTCGCACTCAGGCGTGGCGGGTCCGCCGGGAACGGCCGACGTAACGACGGGTCGCTTAGGGCTGCGCTTCGACCGGCTCACCTACGAAACGACGGGCAAACTGCTCATTACGGAAGTCGTGACACTGGGACCGGCGGCCGTCGCGGGCCTGAAACCGGGCGATTACCTTTTGGCCGTCGACGGAACGCCCCTTGACGCCCGCACCAATCTCGACCAGTTGCTGAGCAACAAAATCAACCGACGCGTTACCCTGTCAGTGGCCGCTACGCCCGAAACGAAGCCCCGCGAGGTCAACCTGTTGCCCGTTAACCTCTCGACTGAAAAGGGGTTGCTTTACAAACAATGGGTGCAGCAGCAGCGCGATTACGTTGACAAAGTCAGTAACGGGCGGCTGGGCTACGTCCACATGTTCGATATGTCGGCCGAATCGCTCAACCAGCTTTACGTAGACTTAGACGCCGACAATCACGCCCGCGAGGGTGTCGTCGTGGACGTGCGTAACAACAACGGGGGTTTCGTCAATGCCTACGCCATCGACGTGTTTGCCCGCAAGGGTTACATGACGATGACCCCGCGCGGCTTGCCGTCCGCCCCGGCGCGGTCGCAGTTGGGGCAGCGATCGCTCGAAACGCCGACGATTTTAGTCACGAATCAGCACTCGCTTTCCGACGCGGAGGATTTCACGGAAGGCTACCGCACCCTGAAATTGGGTAAAGTGGTGGGCGAACCGACCGCGGGCTGGATTGTCTACACCTCGGCGGCTCAATTGATCGACGGCTCGACGATCCGGCTACCGTTTTCGCGCGTCACCGACAACATGGGCAAGAACATGGAACTGGCTCCCCGGCCCGTCGACGTGCCCGTCTCCCGGCCCATCGGCGAAAGCTACACCGGCCAGAATCGCCAGCTCGACGTAGCGGTCAAGGAACTCCTCCAACAGGTTGATGAGGCTAAGTCGGCGCGCGTTTCGACGGGTAAGTAGAGAAAGAATTTAATTTAAAACCCCACTTTGTCCCGGCCGCGGATGCTGTATTCGTCTTTGGGAAATAGGTCGGTGTTAATTTCGCCCAACGGCGTCGTCGCGGTTGGCAGTAGTCGCAGATTCGGGCGGTAGCGGTCCAGCAACGCCCAAACGTTGACGCCCGACCGCCCGTAGTGGTGCTGGCTGAACGTACTTTCGGCCCGTTGGCGGATGCGGGTCCAGTCGAGTTGGATGGGTTGATTGCTGCCGATGAGCACCAACTGATCGCAGTAGGCAACGTGGGGAAACACCGTTCGGAAGGTGTTCAGCACCCGGCCCGTGGGGCACCAGGTGACGGCCAACCCGTTTGGCCGGAGCCGCGAACGAATGAGTTCAAAATATTCCCGCGAGTAAACGTTGCCCGAGTAGGCCGACGTAGGACGCAAGGCGTCGGCTTCGATTACGTCGTAATAAACGGCCCGGTTGCGGATGGCGTAGCGGCCATCCCGGAAAATCAATCGCAGCCGCGGATCGCTCAGCACAGCGTTCACGGCCGTATCGCCGGCTTGGGCCGCGTATTCCGCAAGCACCTCTGCTTGATTAGTGGCAATCTCGAAGCAATCAATTTGGCGCGTCTCGGCCCGCCCGGCGATGCCGTTGACCGTTCCCGCCGATCCCAAACCAATGACCGCAACGCGTTCGGGTCGGGCATGAATCATGACCGGTAGCGCACCCAGCAGCGTGTGGACCTCGTCGTGCTGATAAGGCATACCACTCTGCCCCAAGCCGTTCACGAACACAATGCCACCTTTCTGGTCAGGGTTTAGTTTGATCACCGAAACGGCCGACTCATTCTCGTCGAAAAGAAACTGATTTGCCTGGTCGACCCCGTTCAGAATCTGCCAAAAGCGGGCGTTGGTTGGAATAATCAGTAAGGCGACCAGCAACGCAATGGCCGTTCCCACAGTGGGTAAAATGGCCCCGTGCTGCCGGACAAACAGCACACCGAGATACACCAAGCTCAGGGCCGCAATGCCTTTCGACAAGGTGGCCGTACCAAATAAGGGAAAGCCAAGCCACGTAATGGCCCAGGCTCCCACCGCCGAACCCACGATGTTGACGAACTGCAACCAGCCGACCTTGCGGCCCACTTCGTCGTACTTATCCTGAATGAGCGACTGGGAAAGCGAGAAACTCAGGCCCATTAAAAACGTCGGGACAAATAAGAGAAATAGCGGCACCGCCCCGTAAATGAACAGGCCAAACCGGGGCGATAAGTTGGGTTCGTAGCTGCCGAAGTACTCCCAGAGAAACCGCAGCGCCGGAACCCGCCCGATGGCGTGGATGAATACGGCAATCGACAGGGCCGTATAGCCGTATAAGGCCGTTTGTGCTACCAAAAACGCCCGCTCCCGCCAGGCCGCCGTTCGTTTGGCCACGGGTCGACACAGGTACGTGCCAACCGCCGTACCGATGGCCATCGAACCCAAGTAAATTGCCAGGAGAACGGCAAACGTTAGCGAGACCGATTTAATGAGCGTTTCGAGCATCCGAAACCAGATCAGTTCCAGCGATAGGGCCGCAAACCCCGACAGGGCGTACTGCACCGACCAGATCGTCAGGGCCGGCGTCAGCCGTAGCGGACCGGTATCAGTCGTCTCGGCTTCTGCCAAAGCGGCTGGTTGGGTCAGCCAACGACGCCCCAGCGCCCAGGCCGCAACCGCGCAGATACCGTTGCAGGCGGCCCCGACCCAGATGGCGTTGTCGAAGCCCAGTTCGCGCACCAGCACAAAGCCCGTCAGCAGCGCCCCAAAAGCCGCCCCGAGCGTGTTGACGAAATACAGCCGGCTGATGTAGCGGGCCTGCTCGCCGATGTCGCCGAACCGGAACGCCCGCGACAGAACCGGCAACGATACGCCCATCAGAAACGTCGGGACGAGCAAGACGCCAAACACAATGCCATACAGCAGGGCCGGAGTATCGCCGAACGGGGGAGCCGACGCGTACAACACGTCGTAGAGAATGAATTTGCTGAGGGCGGCAAACGCCAGAATGCCCAGTTCGGCCCCGATAAAGTAGCGCAGGTTCACCGCGGGCAATGATCGGTCGGA
>CAXUEB010000209.1:9247-9683 GCA_964249775.1 uncultured Spirosoma sp. | reverse complement strand
CACCAAAGCGGGCGAGCGAATCAAATCGTCGGCGCAGGGGCTGATCACTTTGGCAACCTACGGCATCGGCATGGGCATCGGCTCTAAACTGTCGGGCATCGTGCTGGATCAGTACACCCGTCCCGACGGCACGAAAGACTGGTTAGGCGTCTGGCTCGTGCCGGCCGGCATTGCCTTAGCCGTGCTGGTGGTGTTCGTGCTTATGTTCACCGACAAAAAGAAGGTCGTGCCGACCGAAGGCGAGTTGGTAACGGGGCCGTTGTAAAGAAGATAAGAACAGGCAATGTCAGAAGACAACGAGATTAAATCGGTCAGGAAAACTATCACGTCTTCGGAATTTGATTCGATTGTGACTCGGCGTATTCGAGCATTGGGTGAGGAATGGAGCAAGGTGCCAGTTGACGACCGGTTTTGGATGGTGTTCAATTGGTTCAAG
>CAXUEB010000209.1:0-9237 GCA_964249775.1 uncultured Spirosoma sp. | reverse complement strand
GGCCTGATCGACTGGCTGGCGCAAAACGACTTTGATATCCTTTGCTTTCAAGAAGTTAAAGCCACCGCCGACGTAGTCGACCTGAAGCCGTTTGCGGATTTGGGCTACCAGTACCACTGGCACGCGGCCGAAAAGAAAGGCTACTCCGGCGTGGCGACGTTTTCGCGGGTGACTCCGACCAACGTCGTGCTGGGCTGCGGGCTACCCGTTTACGACTGCGAGGGCCGCATTCTACGTACCGACTTCGGCGACCTGACCGTGCTAAATTGTTATTTTCCATCCGGCACGACCGGCGAGGTGCGACAGGGCGTCAAGGAAGAATTCTTACGTGATTTTTACGTTTACGTGCAGGAATTACGGCAAGATCGGCCCAACCTGATCGTCGTTGGTG
Organism: uncultured Spirosoma sp.; assembly: GCA_964249775.1. Classification (GTDB taxonomy): domain Bacteria; phylum Bacteroidota; class Bacteroidia; order Cytophagales; family Spirosomataceae; genus Spirosoma. The sequence goes on along the minus strand of CAXUEB010000209.1, from coordinate 8,846 downwards.
ACTACAACTTTGCCCAAAACCCCATCCACACCCACCACCCGGTGCGCAACAAAAACACGACCGGCTTTTTGCCCGACGAACGGGCTTGGATGGACCGCTGGTTCGCGAGCGGCCTAACCGACGCGTTCCGCCATAAACGCCCCGACGAGGTGGCGTATAGCTGGTGGAGTTATCGGGCCGGTGCCCGCAGCGGCAACAGGGGCTGGCGCATCGACTACGCGTCCGTCACCGACAACCTCCGCGACCGCATCGTTGACTGCCGGATGCTGCCCGACGCCGTTCACGCTGATCATTGCCCGGTTTGGCTGTCAATGAGCGAACGAGTGAATGACCGGGCCGCCGGGTGGTGAAAGAGCGAATACTGAGGTCAGCTATCCGCTCTTTTTTTCGCTCGTTCGCTATGTACTTCCTCCTTTACAAACCCTTTAACATGCTCTCGCAATTCTCGCCGGTCCACGAAAGGCGCGAGGGTGATAAACTGACGCTGGCCAATCTGGAATTTAACTTTCCCGGCGATGTGTATCCCGTCGGGCGTTTGGACGCCGACAGCGAGGGCTTGCTACTGCTGACGAACGACAAGCCACTTAACCACCGCCTGCTCAACCCCCGCTTTCGCCACAACCGAACGTATTACGTGCAGGTGGAGGGCGCGTTGACGGACGAAGCTTGTCGGCAATTATCGGCGGGCGTTACCATCTCGGTCGACGGCAAACCGTACCACACACTGCCCGCCGACGCCCGGTCATTAATTGAACTGGACTTGCCCGAACGGCATCCACCCATTCGCTACCGGGCGAGCATTCCAACGTCCTGGCTGTCAATTGCGCTGCACGAAGGCAAGAACCGGCAAGTGCGTCGGATGACGGCCGCCGTAGGTTTCCCCACGCTTCGGCTGGTGCGCTGGGCCATTGAAGATCTGACCGCCGAAGGTATGACGCCCGGTCAGGTGCGGAGCCTGAGCCGGGCGGACGTGATGCGGGGATTACGCTTGTAAAGAAGTTTGTGGTTGACTGACACGCCAATTACGAATATAGCAGCTAACCGCGAACGACAAATCGTCTTATTCATCGCCATTGGGAACGTTAACGACGCCCGCACCAATGTCGGCTTCTTCGGGCACGAACAATTGCAGGGTTTGGTCTAACCGCGCAACGGCCAAGTCCGTCAAAATTACCCGGATGCCTGGGTGCAGCGCGTCGAGGTTTAGCTGCGGATTTTTCAGAGCTTCGTTGATCGTGGGAATGTCAGCGTTCTTCAGACCAGCCGGCAAACTGATTCCCCGGCCGAGCACGAACGGGGGCTTCAGGCTTTTCAACATGCTGATGCTGGGGGCGAAAAAGTAAGCCCCGCCCCGCATGGTGATGAAGTCGCCGAACGGCACGTCTTTCCGCGGGTTGGTCGTATCGCCGTAAGCGGGAGGCCAGTGGTAAACCGTTTTGTCGGCGGGCTGCCCAATGAGCGGGTCCTTACCCGTGCCGGCCGGCGCGAAATTGGGCGCGTTGGCCCACGCTTTCTGCACAAACTCAAACTGCCCGGCAATGTCGGCCACGTAGCACATAAACAGCAGCCCAACGCCCCCGGTCGGCAGGTGTTCGGGTTTGTCGGACAGATTGCCTTCGGCGTCGCGAATGCGGGGAGCGTTCTGGTAGGGAATACCCCGGCGTACCAGAAACTTCGACTGGTTAAACGGTACATTGGCCGAAGTACCGGACCCGCCCGGCCCGTCAGTGCGGGGCATGGTTTTGCGGATGTGGGCGTGGAACGGACACTTGCCCGCGCTGCCCGCGTCTAAATAGTTAAAGTTGTTTTCTTGCGCGCCCAGATCCGGGTCCTGCTCAGTGCCGTGCAGCACCACCGGCGTACCGTCTTCAAACCGCCCCACCGCCCACGCGCCGATGAGTTCGGCCTGTTCTTGCTGAGCGGGCGTCCAGGTCGTTTCGTTGGCAGGCAGGTTAAAAACCGCTTTAGCCACTTCTTTCTCGCGGGTTTTGAAGCCCCGCACGTTCTGCTCCAACTTCCGAAACACAAAAAAGCTACCCATGCTGTTGTCGCCGAATTTGCCGCCGGGGTCCTTCACCAGCATCAGTCGGGGCGTCGCGCGCGGGTTCCATTTGTCGGTGGCCGGAGGAAGTTCATCGGTGAAGAATGTCGGCTGACTCACGCCGTCTACGTAGTTGTTGTGTTCGATGCCTTCGCCTTTGGCATTGCGCAGAACCACGCCCCGCTCAGTGGCCACCACGTTGGCCTTGCCAATTAGCGACAGCTTAATGGCTCGGGCCAGCGACCGGGCGTGGTGAATGTCGGCGTCGGCCACTAAAATCATGGCGTGGATGGTGCCGTCGTTGCCGTTAAGCCCCCGGCTCCAGGTGCTCGGAGCCGGGTCGTTGAGGGCCGGGCCGGAGGCTTCCAGGCCGCTAACGAACGGACCCGTCTTGGTCGGCATCTTGGCCGTTACACCAAGGGCTTGGTAGCCGTCGGCGGTCAGAAAAAACGATACGAAAATACTGCCCGGAATACGTTCATCGTGAAAGCGCCGGGTTTCGTCTAACTGCTTGCGAGCCGACGTCACAAAGACGCTGCTGAAGTTGGCAATCCAGGTTTTGACGGCGGTAATTTTGTCTGGCCGGAAACTCAGGAACAGATTAAACGTAAACTGGCGTCCGTGGCCTTTGAGGATGTTACCTTGCAGGTCGTTGAGCACGGGATTGGTCGGGTTGACCGGAAACTGGTCTAAAAATAGGGGTTCGGGCATGACGGTAAACGGTTAAAGGGTGGAACAGTTTGCGAGAAGGCGTCGGGCGACGCAATGCGGCTGCCCGGCGCGAACGCGGGGATAGAAGCAGAAAGCAACGGAATGCACCTTAGTCGGCGCGTCGTTCCAAACGCAAACAATATCCTTAATTTGTTGAGTGAACGGTCAGTTAACCAGCGTATTACTACGTACAATCAATTAGAAAAATACGCACCTTTGCCCTTAACGTTTATCTGTTGCGTCGTGAATAGAAACGGACTAACGTCTGAATAACGGTTCGCTTAGTGTTGGCTTCGATGCCTGATTTTTCACCGAACTACCCTCTCCTAACTGGTAAACTTATGGGCCTCTTCTCCCGTCATCCTTCCGACGACGACATCATTGCGGGCATCCGGGCCGGCGGCACGCAACGCCGGCTGTTCGAGAATAAGTTTTACGAAAAATACGCCTACCTCGTCGCCGAAGGGGAACGCAAACACCGCCTGACCGAAGACGAATGCGACCAGGCCTACTCCGACGCGTTCATGACGGTGGTTGAGCACATCGTCAACGGGCGGTTTGAAGAACGGTCGGGGTTGAAAACGTACCTGTATCAAATATTTTCGTTTAAATGTGTTGACATAATTCGGAAAAAGACGACTAACCGAATGAAGCCAAACGAAGGAGCGTTTTCGCTCGACGATCTGACCCTGCAACTGCCCGACGCGGCCCGGTCGGCGCTTGAACAGCTTAATTGGCAGAATGAGATTGAGCAACTACACCGGCATCTGCGCGAACTGGGCGAAAAATGCCGGGCGATGATTTTAGCGAATGGAGAAGGCTATTCGGACGACGAGATTGCCCTGACGATGGGCTACAACTCGGCTGCGGTGGCCAAAACCAGCCGGCTGCGGTGCATGGAGAAACTGCGCGAACGCTACCGTGACCGATAACCAAACAACAAGACGATGAACAACCTGGAAACTTTAGAAACCATTGAAAACTACTTGAACGGCCAGCTTTCTACCAACGAGCGAGCGCAGTTCGAGTCTGCCCTCCGCACCAATCCGGCGGTTGCCGACGCCCTGGCTTTTTACGTCATGACCAAAGAAGCCGCTCGTCGGCAAGCCCGCGAACAGCGCATTGCCGAGATTAAGGCCCTCCGCCAAACGTCCGTTTCCCCCTGGTCCGCGCCCATGCGCTGGGCCGCAGCCGCCAGCGTCGTGCTGCTGCTGGGTCTGGGCTGGTTCTTCTTCCAGAACGGGGGCGGCTCATTTGGTAATACGTCCGGTGTCGTTGCCGCCAACGCAACGCAACGGGTTGATCGTTACATCGCAGCCGAGTATGACCAGTTAACGTTGCGCATGGGTGGTAGTGGCCCGGTGGACAGCTTAACGCAGGGAGTTGGGTTATACAACGGTGGGCAATTCGCCCAAGCCGAAGCTGTTTTCCAAAACGTCCTGACGCAACAACCTAACAACGACCGGGCACTCAAATTCGCGGGTCTGACCGCCCTGCGCCAGGCTAAGTACGACCAGGCCATCGAGCGGTTTAGCCGACTAAGCCAACGCACCGACCTGCTCGACACGTCCGGCCCGTTCCTCGAAGCCCTCGCCCGCATCAAGCGCAATCAACCGGTGGATAAAGAGCAGGCTAAGAAGTTGCTCGAACGGGTGATTCGGGAGAACTTGGACGGGAAGGCAGAGGCTGAGCAGTTGCTCAATGAGTTATAATACGCTAACCTTAATTCGCATGACTACTAAACCCACACAAGTTAACATTGATGTTCCTAATTTCGGCAAAGTGCCCGTTTGTGTTGAGCGGGGAAGGGATGGTGCTCCAACGGTGATCAAGCACCGTCCGCCTTCCGTCGATCTTGATCCGCGCTTAGAATTTAGAAACGAACGCATTGAGCGAATTGAAGACGGAAATCAGATACCCCAGTACGCGGTTAGAAAACAAAAAATACTTCTATTAACAGGAAGCCAACTTGATGATTTAAAGGCAGGAAGATTATCAGTAAGTGTAATTAGAGATACTGGTGTAGTTGAAAAAGAATTGAGATTGACCGAGCAAGCGGGAGAAATTATCGTAACTGATTGCCCAAATCCCGACGGGCAATATACGGTACTACTGGATTGGGAGAAAGACAAAGAAACATCGCGTTCATTTCCCTCATTAGAGTTGCGCGATTCTTCGGGAAACGTTATTGAGCTGGATCCAGATTCGCAGCAAAACAACTTTTTGGTGTCTACCATGCTGGATGAAGACCCCAATAACCGTCCGGCTCGTCCTCCGGCTTCGTTTGAGCCGTTGAACAATCATCCTATAAAAAGTGATTTCAGACCGGCTTCAGGCGAGGACCTTGATTATTACAAGCAGGACAGAGATCGGTCTAATGAACTGACAGTTGCGGTAATAGACACGGGTTTGAAGTTCAATTTGCGTAATCCGGATGATAAAGAACCGTTGATTGACCCATACGTGTACCGGGACGCGGATGGGCAAGAACGGCGGTTCACGCTTGCTTATCAGGAACAGCCGGGCACGGTTTGTGGTGACGAGATGATTGACAATCACCTTGGCTACTGCGCTCTACTGGCTTATCGCAATAAGACCTTCATCGGCGAAATGACGCCTTTACCAACGACAACGGAAAAGGAATTCTATTTGTCGACTCACGTAATGAACAGTCCATTCGACGATTTCCGACTTTTTGGTTCTGACGACCGGAACAGTTTACAGGATGCCCGGCATGGTACCTTTGTTACAGCAATTATTCAGCAGAACGGCAGTGATGCGCCAGTGCTGCCGGTTAAGATATTTGATAACATTGGTTTTGCCACTCTCTTCGACGTGCTGAATGGATTTAACTACGTGCTGCAACGTTGTTTAAGTACAAATATTCGGGTGGTCAACATCAGTTGGGTTTTTGGCCAGGATAATCCCTTGCTGAGAAAAAAATTTGAGCAGCTACTGTCGGCTGGTGTGATGGTCATAGCTGCTGCGGGAAATGAAGGCCAAACGAGCGACCGGAATTTGAGTAATGTACAAGTGTACCCTGCCTGCTACAGCCGGGAAATGCCAAACGTAATTACGGTTACTTCAGTCCGAAAGACGTATCTTCCAACTACCTTACTCTCACCAAAAGAGGATTCGTTCATTGGAACCGTACTGTCCGGGGCGATTAATTTAGGGCTGTTTAACGCGTTAGAAGGAGTCGATGATGTTTTAGAAAACGTACTGCCAACGGCCGGTTACGTGGCCGTAGAGAATTACTCAACCGAATACGTTAACGTCGGAGTTGTGAGTACGTTTGGTTATTTCCGCAGCCCGATCTGGAATAACCCCATTGTGCGTGGCAGTTCGTTTGCCTGCGCGTTTGTAGCTGGTTTCGTCATTCGACAGTTGCGCACCCGTCCTAACTTATTAGCTTTATTAAAAGCCGGAGATGCAGACAAAGTTCGTCAGGAACTGCTCGAAGCCATGAATGGCAACCAAACCGATGAGAATTTGAAAAACGAGTATGTGAACGGAGGGTACTACCTCAACGGCTACGCAGTAGATTGATCTGCTCATTAATACGTTATTCCGGTTTGGTATGGAACATTCGTTGCGTCGGGTTTGGCTCATGGCTTGGGTACTGGTATCCGGGCTACCTTGTCATACTCTTGCGCAGCACCCTTCCCGTGAGCAGTTGCAACGTAGTTTGCAACGGTTGTTGGCAGAGGCCAATCCTCGTGGTCAGATTAGTACGTTACAGCAGTGGCGGCAACAGTGGCAGCAGGCAGGGTATCCACCCGATTCAAATTACGTTGGCGGATTGCTACAATTGGGACTGGCTCATGTTTACAAGGGTGACTACTCAGCAGCAACGCAGGTGAATCGGCAAGCGGTTCAACTAAGCCAAGTCCGACGCCCAGATATTGCGGCTGATCAACCCGCCAAAGCCCTTTATCGCTTAGGTATGACCTTGAGCGAATGGAATCAACCTGTCCTCGCGATAGGCGTGCTCAAGCAGGCCGTGCAGCGGGGGCAGGGCATCTGCTCGGCAGACCAGTGGGTGGCTAATGCATACTTATACTTAGCGTTTGTTTATTACTCGGCTGGCGATACGCAACTGGCGCTCAATTATGTAAATCTTGGTGAGCGGGTGGCTGCAAGCACAAGCATTAAGTCTTTGCAAGTAAAATTATTGCAGGAAAAGGCTAAAGTACTTAATGGATTAGGAAACTATAGCCTTGCCCGTCAGGCTGCCGAACGAGCCGTAGTTCTGGCGGAACAGGACGTCTACCCAAGTGTAATTGCCAGAGCCTATCAACTGCTGGGTGTCACTGCCAGAAATCAGCAACAATTCTCGGACGCCTTGCGGTACGGTAAACGGGCTTTCGATATTGCTCGGAATATTGATGATTCCATGGCCCCTAATTATGCCGTATCAATTGGAAGGCTGTATTATGAACTTCGTCGATACAACGAGGCAATTCCTTACTTTCAGTTTGGCTTCGCCAATAATAAAAACGACTATGATAAGGCTTACTCATTAACGGCGTTAGGGCAGGCCTACCAGCAAAAGCGAGTCTATCTGAAAGCGTTGCGATATCATCAGCAGGGGTTAACTGTTATGCCAATTGGCTTCCATGATTCGGGGATTACCAGCCTACCCGATGCCGGCTCCATTCGCCGGGCTGATCAAAAAGAATATTTGCTGATACTGGTTCGGAATAAAGCCGATGCATGGCTCGACTCCGCCCGGATTGCCAATGACCGGCGGTGTCTGCGTTACGCTCTGGAAGCATACAAAGTAGCTGACCAGATGATCGACTATATGCGCTGGGACCACACGGCCGACCAGTCTAAGCTGTACTGGCGCGAAAAGACGCGAGGTATTTACGAACGGGCCATTGAAACTTGCTTGTTGCTCAAGGATACGGAGCAGGCGTTTCGGTTCTTTGAGAAGAGCCGAGCCGTGATGCTGTCCGACAAGCTCAACGAACTTGGTGCCCGGCAGCAGCTACGCGACGATCAGGTAAACAAAGAAAACGAGTTGCGGCAGGCCGTTAGCGCTGCGCAAACGGAACTGGCTAACAAACCACCTAAAGGAACCGATTACAGTAAGGCCCAGGCGAAGCTGGCCACTCAACAGGATAGCTTAGATGCCTTTCTGAAAGAGCTGGAAGCTTCAAACCCAGTCTACTATAATTATAAGTACGACACGACCACCACCAAACTGGCCGACCTACAACGTTACCTGAAACCTCGCCAAGCTACGTTCATCAGCTACTTCGTGGGCGACAGTGCGGTGTACGTACTGACGGTTACGGGTGACCGGTCTAAGCTCCAGCAACTCAAACCGCCCGTACCGACGTTCCAGCGAAGCATCCAGGCGTTCATGACCCGCTTGGCCGATCCCGACGCCCTCAGTACCCGAAACGACTTAGCGAAATACCTTCAATCGGCGAACGACGTGTATCGGCAGGTGTTGGCTCCGCTGGGACCGCTGACCAGCCGCGTGATCGTCTCGCCCGACCGGTTTTTTGTGCCCTTTGAGGCCCTGAGTTATTCGGCCATTGAAGCCGACTATTTGGTCGAGAAGTACGCCTTCGATTATGCGTATTCGGCCCGGCTGCTGCTGCGCAAACCGGATCAACCGGTTCAATGGCGGAGTTTATGGACAGACGATTTCTTGGGGTTTGCGCCGGTTAAATTTGATTCAAAGTTACGTCAGCCTTCGTTGACCGGCTCCGATAAGGCTTTGGAAGCCATCGGAAAGCGGTTCCGCAACCCCAGGTTGTTTACCCAAGACAGCGCCACGCGTCATAATTTTCTGGACGAGGTGACCGACGCCCGCTTTATTCTGCTCTTTACCCACGCCGTTGCCGACAGCACCGAGCGCGAACCCCTGCTGTACTTTGCCGACGATACCCTGCGGCTGTCCGATTTTAACCGGGTAGAATCGCTTCGGGCGCAGTTGGCCGTGCTGGGGGCCTGCCAGACGGGCGTGGGAGCCGATCAGGCGGGCGAGGGCGTGTTTAGCTTGGCGCGGGGCTTTGCCGCCTTGGGCGTGCCGAGCATCGTTAGTACCCTGTGGAGCGTGCAGGACGACGCCACGTAT
>CAXUEB010000208.1:0-9699 GCA_964249775.1 uncultured Spirosoma sp. | reverse complement strand
GTCGACCGCAACCTCATCCGCCGGCGCGTCCGCGAGGCTTACCGGCTTAACAAGGCTCTGCTGGTGACCGACAAAACGCCCCCGGCCTACATTGCGTTTTTGTATACCGCCAAACAGATAATTTCGTTTGAAGAGATAGAAAAAGGTATGAAATTAGCATTGAAGAAATTGTAGCCTCCCCGTCCCATGCGCTTTCCCAAACGCCTTACGCTTCTCGCTTCCTCAGCCCTTGTGGCGGGCAGCATCGGGTTTTTCTCGTTTAAGAACGACGACCGGTTCTTCGAGATCGCCCGCAACCTCGACATCTACGCCACGCTGTTCAAGGAGTTGAACCTGTACTACGTCGACGAGGTGAATCCAAACCGCATGGTCAAAACCAGCATCGACGCTATGCTGAAGGCTCTCGACCCGTACACGAACTTCTTTGCCGAAGACGAGATTGAGGACTACATGACGATGACCACCGGCCGCTACAACGGCATCGGCGCGCTCATCGGGCAGCGACAGAACAAAAGTCTTGTCTTGATGATTTACGAGGGCACACCGGCCGAAAAGTCGGGTCTTCAGATTGGCGACGAAATTCTGAAAGTTGACGGCGTGGACATTAAGACGCGCAAGGATGCCGACGCGGGTAAGCTGCTCAAGGGTCAGACCAACACGGCCGTGAAACTGACCGTTCGGCGCTTTGGTCAGAAAGACCCGGTTACGGTGAGCGTTACCCGCGACGTGGTCAAGATGACCAACGTACCCTACTACGGCATGATTTCGGAGGAGGTTGGCTACATCGACTTGAAAGATTTCACGGCTACGGCCTCGCGCGAGGTGCGGACGGCGTTTCAGGAACTGAAAGGCAAGGGCATGAAAAAACTCGTCCTCGACGTGCGCGAGAATCCGGGCGGTCTGCTCAACATGGCCATCGACATCTGCAACCTCTTTATTCCAAAAGATTCGGAAGTCGTGACCACGAAGGGGAAAGTGACCGAGTGGAATAAAACCTACACGGCCCTAAACCCACCAATTGACCTCGAAATTCCGATTGTCGTCCTGACCAACAGCCGTAGCGCATCGGCGGCCGAGATTGTGTCGGGCGTCATTCAGGACTACGATCGGGGGGTGCTAATTGGTCAACGCACTTATGGTAAGGGCCTTGTGCAAACGACCCGCGAACTGTCGTTTAACACCAAATTGAAGATCACAACGGCGAAGTACTACATCCCCAGCGGCCGGTGCATTCAGGCCATCGACTACAGTCACCGCAACCCCGATGGCAGCGTCGGCAAAATCGCGGATTCGCTCAAAACGGCCTTTAAAACCAAAGCCGGCCGCGTGGTCTACGACGGCGGGGGCGTTCTGCCCGACGTGGTCGTGGAAGCCCAAACGCCCACGCCTATTGCGCTGAGCCTGACCAACAAAGGGCTGATTTTCGATTATGCCGTGAAGTACCGGCACGAGCACCCGACCGTTAAACCCGCCCGCGAGTTTCGCCTGACCGACGCCGAATACGCGGAGTTCGTCAAGTGGGCCGCCGATAAAGAATACGATTACACGACGCAGGTAGAAAAAGACCTCGGCACGCTCGAAGCCTCGGCCAAGAAAGAAAAGTATTTCGATCAGATTCAGGATCAGTTGAAGGCGCTTAAAAACAAGGTATCGCACAGCAAAGACGCCGACATGATGACGTTCAAGGGTGAAATCAAGACCCTGCTGGAAAGCGAAATTGCCGGGCATTATTACCTGCAACGCGGCTTGAAAGAAGCGTCGTTCGCCACCGATCCCGAACTAAAAGCGGCCTTGGCGCTTTTCAAAGACATGGACCGGTACGGTACGGTCTTGAAAGGTAAAAAATAAAGCGAAAAAGGACCGGCGGCCGGTCCTTTTTCGTTTCTACTTCATGCCCCTTATTCTTTCCCTCGACACCTCCACGACTTCTTGTTCCGTCGCGTTGCATCAGGACGGCAATCTACTGGGTTGTTACGAACTTTTCACCGAACGCACCTCGGCGGCTATGCTCACGACGCTTATCGACAACGTTGTGCGGCACACTGGCCACGAACTTAGGCAGGTAGACGCCATTGCGGTGGCAAAGGGACCGGGTTCGTACACGGGCTTGCGCATTGGCGTTTCAACGGCGAAAGGCTTGTGTTTCGCGCTCGACAAACCCCTGCTGGCGGTTAATACCCTACAGGCTATGACCGAGCAAGTGCGCTTAGTTTACCCGGCCAACCACGTGCTTTGCCCAATGATTGATGCCCGGCGGATGGAAGTCTACTGTGCGTTTTATGACACGGCCGGCCGGGAAGTGCGGCCCACGTCAGCCAAAATTATTGACGAACACTCGTTTAAGGAGGAATTGATGCGGGGGCCGGTTCTCTTTTTCGGTGACGGAGCCGCCAAGTGCCAGGCGGTGCTGGGCGATCACCTGAACGCCGTTTTCCTTCAGTCTGCCATTACGCCCTCCGCCCGCACGGTTGGCGCGTTGGCAACGCCCGCGTTTGAAGCCGGACAGTTTGAGAACGTAGCGACGTTCGAGCCGTTCTACCTCAAAGATTTCATGATAACTGCACCCAAGAAGGTCGTTATGTAGGTGCGCGGAGGAGAATCAAGCACGTCAATGAATCCAACTTCGTACGGTAGCGCGGGAATCTGCCGGTTTTCTCCGTATTTCGCCCCGGTAACCGTTCTGACCCCGCTCCCGTGCAGATTATCGTTGATATTGGCAATACCGACGCTGTTTTCGGCCTCTACGACCAAACCAACTGGCAACACATCTGGCGAACGCCCGCTCGTACCGACGAACCCGCCGAATCCTATGAACGGCGGCTGCGGCTGTGGCTGCTCGAAGCCGCCGTACCGTTGAGTGCCGTTGGGCACCCGGTTGTGAGTAGCGTCGTTCCCGACTTAACGCCTACGATGCGGACCATGCTAAGCGGTTTGTTTGGGGTTGAGCCGGTGGTCGTTGGGCCGGGCGTTTACCCGCTGCTGCCGTTGGAGATCTTGCGCCCGCACGAGATCGGAGCCGACTTAGTTGCTAACGCCTTGGCGGCTTACACGCGCTACCGGCGGAACTGCGTCGTCGTCGATTTTGGTACGGCCCTGACCTTCACGACCGTATCGGGCACGGGCAAAATTCTGGGCGTAGCCATCGCGCCGGGCTTAAAAACGGCCATTCGGTCGCTGTTTGCCAACACGGCTCAACTGCCCGAAGTGCCGATCGACGTGCCCACTTCGGCCCTGGGCCTGAGCACCACCCACGCCATTCAGGCCGGCGTCGTGCTGGGTTACGAAGGCTTGGTGCGTTCGCTCATTGGCCGCATCCGAACCGAACTAAACGGCGACTGCGTCGCCGTAGCGACGGGCGGTCTGTCGAGCCGTATTCCGTCACTGCACGATCTATTTATCGACGTTGTTCCGTCACTGACGCTGGAGGGTGTTCGGCTCATCGGCGAAGCAGTAGCGGCTTCAACCCAGTAGTTTTACCCCGTCGGCTCGCGACGACGTTTCTTTACTACGCTCGTTAGTCGGCATCGGTAGGTGATTGATCGGGCGGTTCGCCTGGGGCGCTTCGATCCCGCTTTTTGCGCCGACGCAGGGCGTCACTGAGCAAGAATTCGATTTGACCATTTACGCTCCGAAACTCTTCTTGCGCCCAACGTTCTAACTCCTTCAAGGTTTCGGCCTGTATGCGCAGAACAAACGCTTTTTTCTCGGCAGCCATAAAGAGAGGGAGGAAAAGAGAAACGAGAAAAGGTTTACTTACAGACAACTCCTTTCTCCCTTCCTCCTTTTTTAATTATACAACGTTCCCGCGTTGACGACCGGGCTGACCGATTTTTCGCCACAAAGCACCACGAGCAGGTTGCTCACCATGGCCGCTTTGCGTTCTTCGTCCAATTGCACGACACCTTTCCGTTCTAAGCGTTCCAACGCCATTTCGACCATGCCGACGGCTCCTTCAACGATCAGCCGACGCGCGGCAATCATCGCCGATGCCTGCTGCCGCTGTAACATCGCGCCGGCAATTTCGGACGAGTAAGCGAGGTGACTGACGCGCGATTCGATCACATCGACCCCGGCGCGTTCGAGCCGTTCGTTCAATTCCTGTTCCAGAAACAAGTTAATCTGGCCCGTACTGTCCCGTAGCGTCACCGACGACGTCTCGTCTTCCACGTGGTCGTAGGCATAGGAGTTCGCTAATTTCCGCACGGCCGCTTCCGACTGAATTTGCACGAAGTTTACGTAGTTATCAGCGTCGAATAAGGCTTTGGCGGTGTCTTTAACCTGCCACACCACGACGGCCGCAATCTCGACGGGATTGCCCATTTTGTCGTTTACCTTCAAGGTCTGCCCGTTCAGGTTGCGAGCACGCAGGCTGATCTTAGTTTTACTGTAGAGCGGATTAACCCACCGCAGACCGTTCTGTTTCATTGTTCCGACGTAATCGCCGAAGAACGTGCAAACGACCGCTTCGTTCGGATTAATGACCGTAATACCGATGAACAGGATGATAGCAATCAGAAACAGTAACCCCGGCAAGACCAAACCCAATCGGGCGAAGAATAAGCCAGCCGAGGCCAATAAACACAGCACGGCAACCGTCAGCAGCAGGTAACCGGAGAGCGAAGTAAGCGGTTTTTCAGTCATGAGTTTAAGAATTGTGTTTAAGTTAGTGCTATCAATTTGATAGTACAATGATAGCAACTCTTTCGCTCAACTCTAATTGAATTGGATGAACGGTCGACCCTCTCAACAATTGGTTAATTCGGAGACCGTCCAGCAAGGACTCACTTGTTTCGCTATTTTTATGATTTCCAAACGTATGCACTTCTCCCAACCGTCTGATCCCGCGCCCATTACCCGCCACCTGCGGGCGATGTACGGCTCGCGCCTGTTAGTGGCGGCCGTTCACCATCTTTCCGTGTTTGAAGCGTTGGGTGATGGCCCGCTGTCAATGGCCGAACTGCGCAGCCAACTCCACCTCGGCGAGCGCCCGGCGATGGTGCTGTTTCCCGCCCTTTGCGCCATGGAACTGCTCGAATTTGATAAGACGGGTCGTTTGTCCATCACGGCACTGGGCCGCTACTTAACCCTGGGTCAGTCACCCAACTTGACAGGTTACACGGGTTTGGAGAAAGACGATTCGGGGGTTATTGAGATGGCCCTTCGCCTGCGAAACGACGGGCCGTTGCAGACGCCTGGGGGCATTTCGTTCGTCAAAGAAGGTGAAGAACCTTCGCCAATGGATGACCCTGAACTGGCCCGTAGCCTAACGCTGGGCTTAGCCGGTCGCGCTCGCTACTTGTCTCCCTTAGTGGCCGCTCGTATGTCCAAACGCGAAGGCCACCTGCTCGACGTAGCGGGCGGCACGGGTTATTACGCCTACGAATGGTTGTTGAACAATCCCACCTCGACGGCTACAATTCTGGACCGTCCGGCCGTGCTAACGGTAGCCGCTGAACTTTTGGATGAGTTCGTTAAGCGTGGTCGGCCGGGTGCCGAGAGCGTACGGGCGCGGGTAACGTTTCTGCCCGGTGATATGCTGACCGACGCACTCCCGCAAACCGATGTTTTATTAGCCGCCAGTCTGTTCCACGACTGGCCCGCGCCGACCTGTCAGCTACTGGCTAACCGCTTTGCTGCAGCCCTACGCTTTGGCGGTGAATTGTGGGTACACGATGCCTTTCTAAATGATACGCTCGATGGTCCCCTGGCGGTTACGGATTACTCCGCTCAACTATTTTGGGGCACCAAAGGCCGTTGCTACAGCCGCGCCGAATACCGAAACTGGTTTGCACAAGCTGGCTTAGCGCCGACCGAGGACGCGACTGCGACCCAACTGGACTATGGGCTGATCTGGGCGCAAAAACTCGGTTAACAACTCACGTCCGTTAAACCCAATTGGCTGCATCCGAACTATTCCCTGACGAACCAGACAACTCTATACGGACTTTTTGACACTTATTGCGTTGAGTCCTTTCGGCGTCCGGGTCACTTCAAAGTTTACTTTATCCTGCTCATTGACGGCATCGACCAAGCCGCTCGTGTGCACGAAAATGCTTTCCTGACTTTGGAGATCCCGAATAAAACCGTACCCTTTCGACGCATTAAAACACGTCACAACGCCTTGCCGAACGGTGTCTTGTGGCGCAGCCGCTTCCTGCCGGGCAACGCCAATCTGAATGGCATCCTGGTCAACGATCCGCTTCTTCTGGGGGTCCGGGGGCGTGGAGGTAATGTTGCCGTTTTCGTCGACGTAGGCCAGCATATCGTTGAGACCCTGGCCTTTGCGGGCGTTCGCTTTCCGCTCTTCTTTCTTTTCTTCTTTGTCTTTGCGCTTTTTCTGTCGTGCTTTTTCTTTTTCCTTTTTGCTGAAGGTTTCCATTCGCTGGGGTTGTTAAGTGAGACTCCGGCGCGCGTGTGCCGGAGCGTATTGCCAGAAAGGTGAGCCAACAAGAAAAGGGGATCAGGCCAATCCGGGCGGACTTGCGAAGGCCGCTATTAAACTAACCGCATCGGCTTAAAATAAGTTGTTTAGGGTAGAATTTACTTTGTTATTGACTGTCTGCTCCGCAGACCGACCTTCGTCAGTTACGCTTGGCGGTGTTTACCGGAACGATTACAGTTGACTATTCTACCGTAACAACCCGACTATGACCGAAGACGAACGCGCGGAGTATTTGGCTTTGCGTCAGCGATTAACCCTTTACCTCGAAGCAACCCAACAGCAGATTACTGACTATCCAGCGTAAGCAAACGACGAAGATTATTGGTTTCTGACCAAGAAAGCCCTTTACGACCAGGATATGATTAACCAGGTGGATAAGTTAGTAAACACCGATGATGACTAAACGACCAAAATGATGACGATTAAAGCGTTTATTGATCTGCACAATGCGGCTGAGACAGAAGACCAAAGGCAATCGATCAAAAACCAAATTTGTTTCAACTACTATCATGCTTCAGCTACTGAACGGTCGGCCGCTCGGAACGCAATGCAACCGTTTTTTGACGAGATAGAACAGGAAATGATCGAGAAAGACCCGCTGGCCTGGGAAGCATACGATTTATTGAATAGACACAATACGGCGAAAGCTGACGCACTTAGCCAGTAATACCCTATCGGCCGCACATGCATCAAGTCCGGAATGACTTAGCCGAAAACGGATTCATAATCTTGCCTAACAGCATTGATGATAGTACACTTGCGTCTTCTGCCGATGCGATTGAACAAGTGTCTATTACAAACACCAACTTTCGGCGTACCAACGACCTGTTTGCAATCCGCAATCTGTTGCAGGAAGTACCAGAACTGGACAAACTGCTTTGGCACGCACCATTTAACCGACTGCTCGACCAAGTTGTCGGCTACGGAACGGATTGCGTAAAAGCAATTTATTTCGATAAGCCAGCCGGGTCAAATTGGGTCGTTCCCTGGCATCAGGATTTACAGATTTCCGTTGATCGCCAGGAGTCAGTGGCCCGCTGGACGAACTGGAATCGTCGGCATGGGCAGTGGCGTGTTCAGCCGTCGACGTATTACCTGAATTACCTCACAACCGTCCGCATCCACTTAGACGAATGCGACGAAACCAACGGCGCGTTAAAAGTCATACCCGGTTCGCACAAACGTGGCATTCTTACGGACGCCGACCTTCAGTCGTTAGACAAAACGCAGGCCGTAACCTGTTGTGTGCCCAAAGGTGGGTTGCTGATTATGAAGCCCCTGCTGGTTCATGCATCGGGCAAAAGCACCGGTTCCGGCAACCGGCGCGTTATTCACCTCGAACTGACCGACCGCAGCCTACCGAAAGGTTTACAATGGCGCGAGTACTCCCGCCGATGGACAAAGTTGGAACAGGCGCGGGATTTAGCCAGTCGACATCCGCTACCGGAGAAGTTTACGTGTTGATGATAAATTTGATGCGGTAACTGACAGGTTAGCACGTTTTGAGCGGATCGTTTCAACCGCGAATTGCAGACAAGCCAGTAAGTCTTCGCCCTCCAGATCAGGAAACGTGTCGAGCAAGTCCTCAATCGTATCACCGCCCGCTAAATACTCCAGCAACGATTCAACCAAATACCGCTTGTTCCGAACAGTCGGCTTGCCATGCCCGACATTCGGATTAATTGTAATTCGGCTGAGCAGTGAGAGTTCCATGATGGCATTGGTTGTCGTAAAGGTACGTAACTTAGCTACCTATTTACATACCACAACAGCCCATCTAAGCCGACGAAATGTAGCATACTATATTTCTCGCCCTGGTCCCCCGATGACCATTGGTTGTTCCGTAGGCATTACGGTAGTGTAACTACTTGGCCGCTGCTTCGGAACGTTATCAAAAACTCCTGATTTATTAATCTTCCTAAACTCTAAACCGTCCCGTTCTTCTATAATTTTGAGCCGCTCGTATATTTTTTCAATATGTTCGTATGTTCTTAATACATCCCTTACCGCAAACAATGCATATTTTACAAGCTTGGTAAAATGATTGATATTCAATACTACCTTGTTGCTTTCCTCCAGAAAGAATAAAGAGTTCGACGCTTCTTCAGGAGTGTATTTAGAGATAGCTATATACCTTGGAAAATAGAGGTGAGAAATACCGTGTCTCACTAAAGACAATAATGCTTCTCTCGAAGCTCCAACTGATGGCATGAACCTTTCTATGAAGAAGAAAATTCTTTGTTTTTGCTCTGCTTTCTCCTCGTGATTAAGAAGATATCCCCATAACTCCATAACAGAGAAAAGGGACAATAACTGAGGAATTCCACAATACCCGTAACCTCCCACAAGTTTTATACCTTCTAAGTAATACAGATCATTAAAGAAAAAACGCATATTTTCCCTGAAATACTCCCTAACGTATATTAATTTATTCAAGTTAATATCATTACTTCCGATCGTAAAATCTAATTGATCAAGTAAATCTTCCAAACTTAGATGTTCGCCCTGTTGCTGTGTTTCCATCTTCTAAGATAAAACCGAAAAACATTGTAACACCACTGTGAGTGTTGTCTTATAATATTAAACATGCTCCCGGCCATGTTAACCACAGCCGGGAGCGAGACTTCTAACCTAAAATTTTAAATTCTCCTACGACCCACAAGCCTCGCAGCCTTCGGGATTGTCCAGCGAGCAAGACATAGCATACTGCTGCTCCAGTTCAGTTACCATCGGTACAGGCGTAGGCTGTTGATTGGTGGCGTGTTCTTTGGCGTACTGCACGTAATCGAGGGGCTTCTCGACGGGGGCGGTTTCGGCCACGACCGGCTCCAACTGCGGCTCGGCCTGCGGCTGCACGACGGTGAACTTAACGGCGTCGGCTGCGGCTTTCGTGCGGAGGTAATACATGCCCGTTTTCAGGCCGGCTTTCCAGGCGTAGAAGTGCATCGACGTTAGTTTGCCGAAGTTTGAGTCCTGAATGTGAATGTTCAGCGACTGCGACTGACAGATGTACGCGCCCCGGTCGGCGGCCATGTCGATGATGTGCTTCTGCTTGATCTCCCAAACGGTTTTGTACAGGTCTTTGATGTTCTGCGGAATATTCGGAATCTGCTGCACCGAGCCGTTGGCGATAATCAGGTTGTTCTTCATCGCGTCGTTCCACAAACCCAGCTTGACGAGGTCTTTGAGCAGGTGCTTGTTCACCACCACGAACTCGCCCGACAAGACGCGCCGGGTGTAGATGTTGCTCGTGTACG
>CAXUEB010000207.1:1135-9788 GCA_964249775.1 uncultured Spirosoma sp. | reverse complement strand
GTAATAGCCAAACGAATTAGAAACGGCCGAATGAAGCGATTGCCGCTCGAACACACTGACCTCCGCAATCCGCTCGCCCGTCTGTCCGTTGAACATGTAGCCTTCCAGCAGCACGTTCCGGGGCGGCTCGTCGAGCCGCTCGCCCCGGAGCAGGATGACGTGGTTGCCCCGCGCCCGGAGCCGGATGCGGTTGCCGAACAATTGACCCAGTACGTCGCGCACGGGTCGGTTGGTGGCCCGGAGCGTAACGGATTTGTTTTCGTCTAAGACGGCCGGGCTGTACGAAAAACTAAAATTGCCTCCGCGACTGATCAGGTTCAGCACGTTGCCCAGTCGTTCGCTCCGAAAATCGACGGTAATCAGCCGTTCAAGCGGGGGCGTCGACTGCGCCCGGAGCAGTAAGGGAAGGAGGATGAGAACGTGCCAGAGTCGGGATAGAATCATGGAAAGCTTGGCATTTGCGACAAGGACAACCGAACCGGCCGATGCCCCTACGCCGGTCGTCACTTCCTACGGACAAGCCGTTCCGTCCAGCAAAATCTGACCGGTTTCGCGCCGGATATTTAGCGAAAAAGTTTCCGCGAGAACCGACAGCACGGCATCTAATGACTCTTTATCGAAGCGGGCCGTGTAACGACAAGTGCGCAGGGTTGGAGCCAGCCGGATGTCGGCACCGTACACCTCGCGCAGGGTCTGGATTACGCCGGCCAGCGGTTCATTGTCAAACACCAGCCGACCCGTCTGAAAAGCCAGGGCGTTCGGTGTTGGGCGCAGCACCCGGCGTAGGGTATCGGCCGAAGTGTGATACGTCGCCTGCTGATTCAGCGTCAGAACAACCGTCTGGCGCGGGGCCGAAAATCGAACGCGGCCCGTTTGAACGGTTACCCGAACACTGTCGCCCACCGCCCGCACGCCGAATGACGTACCTAAGACCCGTACGGTTGTTTGCCCTGCCCCGATCCGAAACGGATGCGCCGAATCGGGCACTACGTCGAAAAATGCTTCGCCCGTCAGCGATACGACGCGGCTGCTGTCGGCGAAAGTGGCCGGATACGTTAGACGGCTGTTGCGGTTGAGCGTAACCCGCGAACCGTCGGGTAGCGTAAGCGTTCGTTTTGCCGTTAATGTGGCAACGGTAACGGGCGTAGCAGCCGGTGCATTTCCGCGACGCAGTTGCCAGACGGCGAGGCCCGTAAACCCGGCCAGGAGCATAACAGCCGCCACCCGGCCATACAGCTTCCGAGAGGACCAACCTGGCGTAACGGTCAACGGTCTGCCCACCGAACGGGAACTGGTCTCTCCGGAGACGGTCGTGTCAGCCGGTTGCATCTGCGCCCGGACCTTCGCCCAGGCCGCATCGGTATTCACCGGTGTTGCGTCGTTGAGCTGACCCGACAGATGCCAGATCTTCGCCATCTGCCCGGCGCGTTGCCGGTCCGCCGGGTCCGCGTCGACCAGCCATTGCCGGACCCGCTCGGCTTCGGCCGGGTTTGCTTCGCCCGACAGGTATCGGCCAATCAGGGCGTCGTCGACGGGTTGATTCTGCTCTTCTGCCATCACAGCGCGCTCTCCCAGAGCCAGATAAGAAAAAGTGGTAGATAATCGCTCAACTCGCTTCGTAGCAGGCGTAAGGCTTTGCCGATCTGATTTTCAACGGTCTTGACCGATAAACCTAATTGACCCGCAATCTCGGCGTAGCGCAGTTCGTCGAACCGGCTCATCTCAAAAATACGCCGGCACTGACCGGGCAGGCGGGCGATGGCGGCCCGCAGCCGTTCGGCCAGTTCATCGGTCAGCATCGCCTGGGCCGGGCCGGCCTGATCGGCGTACAATTCACCAGCCGCCTGCTCGCGGTGGCCGGCCTGCACAGCGATTTGTCTGAGCCGGTTCAGGCAGCGATTGTGCACCGCCCGGTACAGATACGCCTTCAGCGAAACCGTAATCAGCAGCGAATCGCGCCGTTCCCACATCGTCAGAAACACGGCCTGCACCATTTCCTCGGCCTCGTCGGAATCGCTCACAATGGAGCGGCCGTACTGACACAGGGGTGCGTAGTGCTGCCGGAAAACAGCCTCAAAGACCGCTTCATTGCCAAGGCGAATGGCCCCAATCAGATCCTCGTCAGGAGTTGGTTGCACGGCGTGGCCGGTTGAAACACGGGGAATGGCAGACAAAGCAAACGGTTCGTTTGCCGGTAAGACAACTCCGGTGACCCGCACCCCTAAGCAAAGACGTAGATTAGTTGCGGGGCAAACAAACCTACAAGATCTCAAAGACCTTATCGGTTTTACTAAAAGCCAATCCGTTCGCGTTTCGGCTCGGTGCCCATGGCCCGAACCAGTTCCAGCGCGATGCGGTCGTCGTATTTGCGTTTCCAGTAGTCGGCTTCCAAGCGCAATTTGTCCAGTTCAACCTGCTGCTTCTCAACCGTCAGGCGTAAGGTTTCCAGTTCGTGTTTGGTCTCGTCGGGTTTTACGTCCACCACCGGCACGGCCACGGCTTCGTCGGTCAGCAGGGTAATGGGGGAAACGTTCAGGGCGTCGGCAATCTGGGTCAGCCGGGCGATGGTCAGGTCGGTTTTGCCGCGCTCAATGTCGCCGTAAGCCGTCGTGGACAGGCCCAGCAGATCGGCCATATTTTCCTGCGAAAACCCGCGCTGGAGTCGCTGTAAGCGGATTTTCTCTGCGATGGAAGCTTTCATATCAAGTAATAACGATAAATTCTGAACCCAAACCGACGCTGATTTTTGCGAGGATAACGCAATTTTGTATCGTTCGGTGCCGGAGGTGGTTTAAACCCAGAGCAGCGGAGGCTGCGCAGCGTGCGCACAGTTTTTATTTTTTGTACCTCTGCGTTCTCTGCGCGACCTCCGCTGCTCTGGGTTTAACCAAGACCCGAAACTTACACCAACCAATATTCGTTTTCCAACCAAAGCGTATAGCCAATTTATGAATTTTCAGAACGAATTCCGCAAATTCGCCGTGCACCACATGGGTCTCAACGGCCTGACGGTAGACGGTTACGTGAACCACACCATCAACAACCACACGGTTGAGAACATGACCCGTTCGGTCATCGAAGAACGCCCGATGAACTTCCGCGAAGTCGACGTGTTCTCGCGGCTGATGGCCGACCGAATTATTTTCATGGGTCTGCCCGTTGACGATAACATCGCCAACATCATTGTGGCGCAGTTGCTGTTCTTGGAGTCGGCTGATCCCAAGAAAGACATTCTGATGTACCTGAATAGCCCCGGCGGTTCGGTGTACGCCGGTTTGGGTATCTACGACACCATGCAGTACGTGCGCCCCGACGTGGCAACGGTCTGCACGAGCTTAGCCGCGTCGATGGGGGCCGTTTTGCTGGCCGGTGGTGCCGCCGGTAAGCGGACCGCCCTGCCGCACGCCCGCATCATGATTCACCAGCCGTCGGGTGGGGCGCAGGGTCAGTCGGTCGACATCGAGATTACGGCCCGCGAGATCGTCAAGCTCCGCGAGGAACTGTACGCTATTCTGTCGCTTCATTCGGGTAAAAGCGTTGAGGAGATTGAAAAAGACTCCGACCGCGACAAGTGGATGCGCGCCGAAGAAGCCAAAGAATACGGGTTGATCGACGAAGTCCTGCGCCGGGAAAAAGCTGCGTAAGCAACGGGTTGCGGATACGATTGATCAAGCAATGAAAGCGAAGGGCACCCACGGGTGTTCTTCGCTTTTTCGTTTGGGCGTTTTGCCACCGATTAATAACTTTGTCATTTACCGGGCCTCCAACTCAGCGTTGCGGGCGTCTTAATTATCCGAAGTTGGGTAACAATGCTCTAACACGAACCGTTAACCAAGCCCGGACCCGCCGGTAACCGCCAGCGCATCGGCCGGACTTAATCACGTTCTCACACTGCAACCATTCATGCCACAAATCAGTTGCTCGTTCTGCGGACGGCGCAAAAACGAGGTGATGCTGCTGCTGTCGGGCATCGACGCGCACATCTGCAACTACTGCATTGAGCAGGGGCACCAGGTCGTGCTCGAAGAAATGCGCCCCCAACGCAGCGAACCGTCGGAGGTGAAAATCAATCTCATCAAGCCCGTCGACATGAAGCGCCACCTCGACCAGTACGTCATTGGTCAGGACGACGCTAAAAAGGCCATTACCGTCGCCGTTTACAACCACTACAAGCGGTTGATGCAACCCAAAACGGCCGACGACGTGACGATTGAGAAATCGAACATCATCATGGTCGGCGAAACGGGCACCGGCAAAACGTACCTCGCCCGCTCGATTGCCAAAATTCTTGAAGTGCCCTTCTGTATCGCTGACGCAACGGTGATTACCGAAGCGGGTTACGTCGGCGAAGACGTGGAGACGATTCTAACGCGGTTGTTACAGGCCGCCGATTACAACGTTGAAGCCGCCGAACGGGGCATTGTTTATATCGATGAGATTGACAAAATCGCCCGCAAGTCCGACAACCCCAGCATCACCCGCGACGTGAGCGGGGAAGGCGTGCAGCAAGCGCTGCTTAAACTGCTCGAAGGTTCGGTCGTCAACGTGCCGCCCCAGGGTGGCCGCAAACACCCCGATCAGCGGCTGATTGCGCTCAACACCGAAAACATCCTGTTTATCTGCGGGGGGGCGTTCGACGGCATCGAGCGCCACATCACCAAACGCATCAACACCCGGCCCATCGGTTTCTCGGGCGACCGACGGCTGAACGAAACCTTCGAGCGGGGCCACCTAATGCGCTACATCTCGGCGCTCGACCTCAAATCGTTTGGTTTGATTCCCGAACTCATCGGGCGGCTACCGGTGCTGACCAATCTCGAACCGCTCGACCGCGAGGCCCTGATGCGCATCCTGACCGAGCCGAAGAACGCCATCACCAAACAGTACGACAAGCTGTTTCAAATGGAAGGCATCAAACTCCACTGGGACGCCAGCGCCCTGAACTACATCGTGGACCAAGCATTGCAGTACGGCCTCGGTGCCCGCGGGCTACGGTCTATCTGCGAGTCGATTATTACGGATGCCATGTTTGAAATGCCGTCGCAAACGGGCATTAAAGAACTGACCGTTAGTTTAGAGTACGCCCGCGAAAAATTCGGTAAGTCCAGCACCCACCAACTGCGCTCGGTTGCGTAAGCCAAGTTGTTTTTGACCCATCAACGCCCGCCGTCAATCCAGACGGCGGGCGTTATTATTTCCACTAAATCAAAAAGTTAGATTGGGCCTTAACAAACCCGTTGCGAAACAGTTCACCCGTTGATAATCGTATTGTCTCACGTCTAACTGTTTGTTTCCATGCGCGTTACTACCCAATATCTCGGAGCCG
Organism: uncultured Spirosoma sp.; assembly: GCA_964249775.1. Taxonomy (GTDB): domain Bacteria; phylum Bacteroidota; class Bacteroidia; order Cytophagales; family Spirosomataceae; genus Spirosoma. The sequence continues at coordinate 4,462 of CAXUEB010000207.1, read as the reverse complement.
CCCTACTAATGGCGTCTCTGTTCACGGCCTGTAGCCGTCCGGTCGCCCATTTCCAGCCCAGCGCCCGTGAGCAGTTTACGTCGCCCGTTGCCGCCGTCGCTGCGCCGGTTGCGGTGGTTCCCGCAGTAGAGGGTCTGGTTACGGCCCCGATAGAAACGCCCACGGCCGCACCGACCACGCAACTTGCTCAAGCCAACGCGGCCGTGACGCAACTGCAAGCCTACGTCCGTAACGACAGCAAGCTATCGGCCGATAAAAAGCTGAACAAACGCATGGACCGGGTTAAGCAACTCTTGGCCACGGCCGGCACCAAAGCGGCTACGGCTCCCGCGGCTACAACATCGCCTAAGAAGATGAACTTGCTGGAGCGGATGGCCACTAAGCGCTTAGACAAGCAAATCAAACACCGACTGGCTCCTGAACAAACCAAACGCGCGATGGCCAGCACGGGTATCTTGGCGGCCGGTGCCATTGCGGTTGTTGTTGGCTTGCTGTTGCTGTTGCTGGGTGGTTCCAATATCATTGGCTTGATTTTGCTCCTGGCCGGAGCAATTGTCTTAGTCGTCGGTTTATTGGCCTAACTAAGTTGCCCCGCGCGAATAACCCTTGCATCACCCGCTAACGGGCCTACTTGTCCTAACAGGTAGGCCCGTTGGCTTAGTATTGAATGGATTGTTTGCTTAAATTTTGCCATTTTATCATCTGTCGACCAACAAACCCGAACATCCGTAGTTGTTGAGGGTGATAAATGAATCATTCAATATAAACTTGGTTCCCATGAACACATTCACCAAACAACTTTGCGCGGCTTTACTTGGCGTAGCGGCTTTGGCTTCGTGCAGCCGTCCAGTAGCTTACTTCCAGCGCGGCCCGGTTGAAAACCACCACGCGCCAAAAACGGAAATAGCCGCCGTGGAGACGGCCCCTTTGGAGACGGTAGCGGCCACGACGCCAACTGAGGTCGCTCAGCCTACGGTCGTTGCAACGCCCGCCGAGTCAGTAGCGCCCGCCACGACGCCCGCGCAGCAAGTTGCGCAGGCGAACGCAGCCCTGACGCAAGTCGAAGCGTATGTGCGCAACGACAGCAAGCTATCGGCCGATAAAAAGTTGAACAAGCGGATGGAGCGGGTTAAGCAACTCTTGGCCACGGAAACTACAAAGGCCGCGACGGCACCGACCGCGACGGCTTCGCCCAAGAAGATGAATCTGCTGGAGCGCGTAGCCGTCAAGCGTTTAGACAAGCAGATTAAAAACCGATTGGCTCCCGAGGAAACCAACCGCACGATGGTCCGGTCGCTGCTGACGGCTGGCTTAGTGGTTGGTATTATCGGCTTAATCTTGCTGCTGGTTGGTAACGGCTTCGGCGCAACGCTTGGATTGATTGCCTTAATTGTGGGCTTAGTCTTAGTCTTACTGGACTTGGTCCGCTAACAAATCAACTGCATGAGTTATTCCATGCCAATTGTCTTGCTGCATGGGCACGGCGTAGACGCGTCCGTTTGGGATCGCGTCTACGCCCATTTGTCGGACGATGGGTCGGAATCTCCGCAGCACGTGTGGAAGCATGATCTTTCCCAACTGGCCACGCACGAGACGATTGACGATTACGCCGAAATTGTCGCGAAGTACATCCGGGCCGAAACTGACATCGACGCGGGTGGAAAGGCCGTCGTCGTTGGGCATTCAATGGGGGGGTACATTGCTTTGGCGCTCGCCGAACGTCACCCCGACTTAGTGGGTGGGTTGGTGTTATACCACTCAACGGCCTACGCCGACGATGAAGCTAAGAAAGAGCAACGCACTAAAGCCATCGGCGCGCTGACCGAAGGCGGTGCGCCCAAGTACATCCACGAACTGATGCCGAAGATGGTCGCGCCCGATTACCCCGTCGACCTCGTTCAGGCACTGGAAGAGCGCTTCAGGGCTTTACCGACCGACGCGCTCGTGGCGGGTATGAAGGCCATTGCTACCCGCCCCGACCGGACGCACGTCTTGCGCAATGCAACGTATCCGGTGCTGGTTGTGCTGGGTCGCGAAGACCAAATTATTCCGTACGAGCAGGGACAGGCTATGGGCGAGCTGGGCGAAAACGTGGAAGTCGTTATTTTGGAAGACGTTGGGCACCTGAGTATGGTCGAAGACCCCGACGCGTCGGTCGAAACGCTGCGGTCGTTTATGGCCCGGTTCTAACGAAACCGACCCGGCACGGATAAGAGGAAGCGACGGCTTCCTTTTTGCGTTTTTAGCCCAATCTCCGGCTGATTCTCCGTAAACTTGCACCTGTTTACGCCGTTCTGGTTCAACTTGTATGTTGTCAGAACGCCACGCCCTGTCAATCAATGGCCGAACTTTTTAACGTTTACCCGCTCTACGACATTGAACCCGTGCGGGCCGAGGGCAGCTACCTCTGGGCCGCCGACGGCACCCGCTACTTAGACCTCTACGGCGGTCATGCCGTGATTTCGGTGGGGCACTCCCACCCGCGCTACGTGCGGGCGCTGACCGACCAACTCCAGAAGATTGCTTTTTACTCCAACTCAGTCAGGATTCCGCAGCAGCAGGCACTGGCCGACAAATTGGGTACGCTGTCGGGCCACCCGGACTACGCCCTATTTCTGTGCAATTCGGGGGCCGAAGCCAATGAAAACGCCCTCAAGTTAGCCTCGTTCCACAACGGCCGAACGCAGGTGGTTGCGTTTTCAAAAGCGTTTCACGGGCGCACGGCCGGGGCCGTTGCGGCTACCGACAACCCGGCCATTGTTGCGCCAATTAACGCCAACGGGCACGTTCGATTCTTGCCTTACAACGACGTAGCGGCTGCCACAGCGGGCATCACCGACGAAACCTGCGCCGTTATTGTCGAAGGCATTCAGGGCGTGGGCGGGATTCACGTGGCCACGGACGAATTTTTGCAAGCACTCCGCCGGCGCTGCCATGAAACCGGCGCGGTCTTGATTCTGGACGGCGTACAATGCGGTTACGGCCGGTCGGGCCGCTTTTTCTCGCACCAATTCAGTGGTATTGAGGCCGACATTATTTCGATGGCGAAAGGCATGGGCAACGGCTTTCCCATCGGCGGCATCCTGATTTCGCCCAAATTCAAGGCCAGCTACGGTTTGCTCGGCACGACCTTCGGCGGTAATCACCTGGCTTGCACGGCGGCCCTTGCGGTGCTCGACATTATGAACGACGAAGGCCTGATCGACAACGCCACGCGGATGGGTAACTACCTCATGGACGGCATTCGGCAGATTGGCGGCTACCGGGACCTGCGCGGCCGGGGACTGATGATTGGTATTGAGTACGACTTTCCGGTCGACGCGCTAC
>CAXUEB010000207.1:0-1125 GCA_964249775.1 uncultured Spirosoma sp. | reverse complement strand
ACGAAAGGCGCTCTTGTTCGAGCACAAGCAGTTTACGGGCGTAGCGGGCAAAAATACGATTCGGTTACTGCCGTCACTGGCGATTGGCGTTGGGGAGGCTGACCAGTTTCTGGAAGCGTTGAATCGCTTACTTAACCGCCAAGACACAAAAGGAAGCGCAAAGGTCGCTAAGCTATGAGCAAGAATGACATTGCTCGTCAGGCGTATCAACGCGCGCTAACTGTACACCGGCGATTAGGTGCGGGCCTTTTTGAATCGGCGTATGAAGAGTGCTTGGCCTATGAAACTGCAAAACCAGATTTATCTGTCGAACGATAAAAAGGACCGCCACTTATTTACGATGAAATCAAATTGGATGTAGGTTATCGCCTTGACCTATTAATTGAAAATAAAGTGATCGTTGAGTTAAAGGCGGTTGAAACTTTGAGCGACGTTCATTTGGCACAACTAATGACTTATCTGCGCTTGGCCGACATCCGGCTTGGTTTACGGGTTAATTACAACGTAATTCTACTCAAACAAGGCATACGACGAGTCGCAAACAAGCTTCAAGTCTGTGTTCTCTGCGAATCCTCCGCTACCTCTGCGTTTAAATTCCAATGACCAACTTCCTTTCCCTCGCCGACGTTACTGACCTCGACGCCCTGATTCAGTCCGGTCGCGACGCCAAAGCCAATCCGTTTGCTGACCAGCATTTGGGCAGAAACAAAACCATTGGTTTAATCTTTTTCAACGCCAGTTTGCGGACGCGCCTGAGCACCCAGAAAGCCGCTCAGAATCTGGGTCTGAACGTGATGACGATGAACGTCGGCCAGGATAGCTGGGGTTTGGAAATGGAAGAAGGCATCGTCATGAACGGCGACAAAGCCGAGCACGTCCGCGAGGCAGCCGCTGTCATTGGCCGTTACTGCGATCTTATTGGCATCCGGGCCTTCGCCGAGTTAAAGGACCGCGCCACGGACTACCGGGAGCAGGTTATGACGCAGTTTGCCAAGTACGCGGGCACGGTAGGCCGTCCCGTTCCAATTATCAACCTGGAATCGGCCACGCGCCACCCGCTTCAATCGTTGGCCGATTGCATTACCATCGAGGAAGCCAAAACACAATCGAGCCGCACCGGCGGGC
>CAXUEB010000206.1:0-9929 GCA_964249775.1 uncultured Spirosoma sp. | reverse complement strand
CCCCCAGAAATACACCCAGCCACAGAAAAAAATTGGCCCACTGCACGCGCAAGGGCTTTTTCTCCATCCGTTCCTGCTTCTCGTAGGTCAGCGCCGTTGTCAGCCCGCCCACGGCAATCACGACGGGCGTCATCACCGGCGACCGAAAGACGTAAGCCACCACCGCGGCCGTAAGCGCCAGCGCCAGACTTACTCGATTTTTAATGACCATCCGCCCAATGCGATACCCCGCCACAATCAGGAAGCCCACCGCCATCGGCTGAATAAACCGGGCAAACCGCAGCGACAGATTGTTTTGCTGGAGGTAATGAATGCCAATACCGGCCGCCGTCATGATGCAAACGGCGGGCAGTACCCAAATTAGCAAGGTCAGGTACGCCAGATTGGGGCCGCCAATCTTGAAGCCCAGCGCCGTGATGGTCTGCGTGGAAGTCGGCCCCGGCAGAATCTGACACAGCGCGTTTAGCTCCATCAACTCGGCATCGGTCAGGTAGCGTCGCTTGCGCACGAAGCGGTCGTGCATCATGGCTAAGTGGACCTGCGGCCCACCAAACGTCGTCAGCGCCAGAACCAGCACGTCTTTCAGGAAGATCAGGTACCGAATCTTACGGACGGGTTTGATGTAGGGCAGGGTCGGGCGCATGGAGTATTGTTCGGTTGTTTGTCGGTTCGTTTGTTACGTTCCAACGGAAACAAACAAACGAACCGACAAACAATTAAACTTTCTTGAGGCCCAATTCCCGCAGGCGTTCGTCCAAGAATTCGCCGGCCGTCATGTCGACGTACAGTTTAGGGTGCTTAGCGTCGATGCAGCTTTCAAGACTGGTCAGGTTCATGTCGGCGCGGGGGTGCATAAAAAACGGAATCGAATAGCGCGACTGATTCATCTTCTCGCGGGGCGGGTTGACAACCTGATGAATCGTCGACTTAAGCTTGTGGTTGGTCAGCCGGTCGAGCATGTCGCCGACGTTGACGACAACCTGGTCGGGTAAGGCCGTAATGCCAATCCACTTGCCGTCGCGCCGGAGCACTTCCAGCCCATCGGCCGAAGCGCCCATCAGTAGCGTAATCAGGTTGATGTCGCCGTGGGCCGCGGCCCGCACGGCCCCGTCGGGCGTCGTGTCGGGGTCGAGCGGAAAGTAATGCAGCGCCCGCAGAATGCTATCGCCTTTTTCGACTTTATCATCAAAGTAGGTTTCGGGCAATTCCAAATACAGCGCGATGGCCCGCAGGAGTTGCCGACCGGCGTTTTCGAGCGTCCGGTAAGCCGTCAGCGTAGCCTCGCCAAACTCGGGGTACTCGTCGGGCAAGACGTTAGCGGGCATCTCGCCAACCGGCTCGGGCTGACCGATGTGGTAAAACTCTTTCAGGTCAGCCACTTTAAAGCCTTTAGCTGTTTCTTTGCCTTTGCCGATGTAGCCGCGCTGACCGTGCAGCTCGGGATGTTCGTATTTCTTTTTCAGTTCGTCGGAAGCCGAAAAAAACGCTTGTGCCGAGCCGTAAAGCCGTTTCGTCAGATCATCGGTCAAACCGTGATTACGAATGGCCACGAAACCAATCTGGTTAAAGGCCCGGCCCAAATTCTGCACAAAACGGGCTTTCCGGTCGGCGTCTCCCGACGTAAAGTCGGCTAAATCCAGCGACGGAATGTCGTCGTATAACTCCTCTGATTGCATAAACGAATCTGTTTAGGCAAAAATAACAAAAAAGGGGTAAAGGGGGTAGGAGTATAGGGTGTAGCCGGGTGTAAGGGGTAAGTAGCTGACCGCACGGCGGACCGGTGCAACCTACTCCTTACACCCTGCTACACCTTACACGATATACCCCCTACGCCTGGAAATTTTTGCCGATCTTATTCCAATCGAAGGCGTTGAAAGCGGCCGTGACGTACTCGGGCCGGCGATTTTGGTATTTGAGGTAATAGGCGTGTTCCCACACGTCGAGGCCCATGATGCGTACCCTTTTTCTCAGCAACGCCCATTAGCGGGTTGTCCTGGTTAGGCGTCGTCGTGATTTCCACATCGGTGCCGTTTTTGATGAGCCACACCCAACCCGAACCAAAGCGGGCCGTGGCGGCCTTGCCCCATTCGGTTTTGAAGTTGTCGAACGAGCCGAATTTCTTGTTAATGGCGTCGGCCAAGGCACCTTTGGGTGCACCGCCCGCGTTCGGGCCGAGGATATTCCAGAAAAACGTGTGGTTCCAGTGACCCCCGCCGTTGTTGCGAACGGCCGCCGGGGTGCTGCTGCTCACGCTTTTCACCAAGGCGTCGATGTCCATCTTGGCCATATCAGTACCCGCTACGGCTTTGTTAAGGTTGTCCACGTAGGCTTTGTGGTGTTTGCCGTGGTGAATTTCCATCGTCGCTTTGTCGATGTGCGGTTCGAGCGCAGCCGCGTCGTAGGGCAGGGCGGCCAGTTTGAACGGCCCTTCCGCCTGCGCCAGCGAGTCGCCGAACGAATGGAAGGTTACTAAACCAGCCGAAGCGCCAAATGCCAGTTTCAAAAATTCGGAGCGATTCATGTACGTGTTGGTTTGTGGGAAACAAAAAATGCGCTGACCGAACGAAACCCGAACCGGGCTGGTGTTCAATCAACGCAAAGAAACGCCATAAAATGGACAGAATCTACGGTTACTTGGGTCGTTTGTCAAAAAGAGACGGCTCCCCAACGTTGGGGAGCCGTTGCGGTTAATCATACGCAATGCGGCTGAGAATACTCCGGCCGAGCGTCACCTCGTCGGCGTATTCAAGGTCGCCCCCGATGGGTATGCCCCGCGCAATGGTCGAAATTTTGAGGTTGAACGGCTTGAGTCGCTTTTGCAGGTAAAAGGCTGTTGTGTCGCCTTCCATCGTGGGGCTAATCGCCAGAATCACCTCACGGACCTGTTCGCCTTCCGGGCTACGCAGCCGGCTCAGCAATGAATCAATCTGTAAATCGCTCGGGCCGATGCCTTCGACCGGCGATATAATGCCACCGAGCACGTGATACAGTCCTTTGTACTGCGCCGTATTTTCGATGGCCAGCACGTCGCGGGTATCTTCCACGACGCAGACCAGCGACTGATCGCGTTTGTTGCTGGCGCAGATCGTGCAAAGATCGTGGTCGGATAGGTTATAGCACTTCTGGCAGTACTTCACCCGCGTGCGCATGGCCGTCAGCGCCTGGGCGAGCGTTTCAGTTTGTTCTTCGTCGCGTTTGAGCAGGTGCAGTACCAGCCGGAGGGCGGTTTTCTTGCCAATCCCCGGCAGCTTCGACACCTCGTTCACCGCGTCTTCTATCAGTTTGGACGGATACTCCAAGTTAAGTGATGAGTTATGAGTGATAAGCGAGGAGTGACCGGCGCTGAACGAAAACTCGTCGCTCACCGCTAATCACGCATCACTATTTCAGAACTTCGGCGCTGATGCCCCGGCGGCAGATTTCGTTGCGCATCGGCACGAGTTCTTCCCACGAGCCGTTCTTGACGGTGCACTTGCCTTTGTAATGAATCAGCAGCGTGCACTGCTCGGCCTGTTCGGGCGTGTGTTCGCAAACGTCGATGAGCGTAGCAATCACGTGATCGAACGTGTTAACCTCGTCGTTAAACACCACCAGATTATGGACGTCGGTTTCAACGACTTCGTCCAACACGTCAACGTCGGTTGACCAGTCCGTTTCTTTGAAAGGTTGCATGGAGCGCAAAAAGGTATTTACTTAGCAAATTTACGGCAAAAATAACACTTCCAAAAACGCTTGCCTTGTCTAAGAAGAACCCTATTTTGGCCGGGAAAGTTGCCTAAAACCAGGATTGGCTTGGTCAACCCTTCGTTAATTCCCCCATGTAATCGGGTCGGCTTTCCGGCCTAATCGCACCGCATGAACACCACCATTGCCTTAGTCATTCTCGTCGTTTATTTCGGAATGCTGATCGTTGTCTCGTTCTACAGCGCCCGCGGGGCCGACACGACGACGTTCTTTACCGCCAACCGGCAATCGCCCTGGTGGTTAGTGGCCTTCGGCATGATTGGTACGTCGCTGTCGGGCGTGACGTTTATTTCGGTGCCGGGCGCGGTGGGCAAAATTGGGTTTTCGTATTTTCAGGTGGTGCTGGGCTACATCGTCGGTTACTTCGTCATCGGCACGGTGCTCATGCCGCTCTACTACCGGCTCAACCTGATTTCGATCTACGGCTACCTCGAAAAACGCTTTGGATTCTGGTCCTACAAAACCGGCGCGGGCTTTTTCGTTTTGGCCCGCACGATTGGCTCGGCGGTGCGGCTTTACGTGGCGGCCGGGGTCTTGCAACTGGCCCTGTTCGACGGACTGGGCATCCCATTCGAGGTGTCGGTGCTCATCACCATCGGCCTGATTTGGATTTACACGTTCAAAGGGGGCGTCAAAACCATTATCCTGACCGATTCGCTGCAAACCATCTTTCTCATTACGGCCGTCGTGTTGACTATTTTCCTAATTGGTCAGCAACTGGGATTATCGCTGGGCGGGCTGGTGCAAACGGTGCGCGACAGCTCAATGTCGCAAATCTTCTTCTGGGACGGCAATGACCCGAAAAACTTTTTCAAGCAGTTCGTTTCGGGCGCGTTCATCGCCATCGTTATGACGGGGCTGGACCAGGATTTAATGCAGAAGAACCTGACCTGCAAAAACATCGGCGAAGCCCAGAAAAACATGTTCTGGTTTACCCTCACGCTGGTCTTCGTTAACTTCCTGTTTTTGTCGCTGGGCGTGCTGCTCTACCAATACGCTCAACGGGCGGGTATCGCTATTCCCGGCCGCACCGATGATCTGTACCCGCTGCTGGCCCTCAATCACCTCGGTCTGGTGGTGGGCATTACGTTCCTCTTGGGCATCACGGCCGCGACCTACGCCAGCGCCGACTCCGCCCTGACGGCCCTGACGACTTCGTTCTGCATCGACTTCATGAACGTTGAACGCCGGCCCGAAGCCCAACGCGCCCGCATTAAACAGGTCGTGCACATCGGCTTTTCACTCTTATTTTACGTCGTGATTCTGGTGTTCCGGCAAGTGAACAGCAAAGAAGTCATCACGGCCGTGTTCGACATTGCGGGCTACACCTACGGGCCGCTACTGGGCCTTTACGCCTTTGGGCTGTTCTCCAAACGCCCCGTTCTGGACCGCGCCGTGCCGGCCATCTGCATTGCCTCGCCGGTGCTGACGTATATCGTCAACGAGAACTCGGCCGCTTGGTTCGGGGGCTACCAGTTCGGCTTCGAGCGGCTGCTGCTCAACGGGTTGTTTACGTATGTCGGTCTGTGGGCCGTATCGAGCCGGGTGAAGCAACCCGAAGCGGTAACGGTGTGATTGTAGAGACGCCTAACGCCTGTGAGGGCTGATGAATGAGAAAGCAAGATAGGCGAAACGAACGTACTGCCGACCTTTACACCCTTGTCTTTGTTGGGCTGATGCTTGCCTTCGGGAAAGCGAAAAACCCGTTAGATGTCTTTTTCAAACATAGATAAACATATACATCCGCTTCAAAATTGGTGGACGTTGTCGAAGTTAACCTGTAACCTTGAGAAGTGTACTCATCAAGCTTTACTGAATTTCTTCTTTAGATTTCTTTACGATGTATTCCGAGTCAAGCGTTAGTATTGAGTAGTAAATCAGGGCTTCAACTGTGTAGTCTTTGATCGTTTTACGAGTTTGTTTTTCAGTAGGCTTCCTCAACTTTCGTAATCAGGGCGTTTGACTTGTCGGACGCGACCCGCCTTGCTGTTTTAGAAGTCTGACCTGCGGGGCGTTTACCCTATCGAACGCGGCCCCGCAAACCAAAGTTACCTGACCGGGGCGTTCCGCCCGCCACCTTTTTCATAAATGCTATGTTAGCGGTTACCGCCAGTCTGCCAGCAAAGTGTCTATAAGCAATATGACCAGCCGAGTGTTAATCAAAGATTTGCTGTGTAGCCAATTACCAAATTACTCGTTTTTGATATATTTTATCGATTTTACGTTGCCATTAATTGGCATAATAGTTACTATATTTTCGCCTTTTTCTACATAAAATATATACAGACTCGTTGTGGCAATAACACGAACTTTTTTTTGAGTGTTATCCGTGAAAGTAAGTTTAGTGTTGAGTTCATACTTCCTATTCTTCACCTCTGAACTAACGCTATCTGTCATCTCTACAGTTAGGGTTAGAAATATATAGCTAAATAAAATAATGAACACAACCACAGGTTGATAGATTACACGCCGGATAGGCTTGTTAAATTTATTTGCTATCCTTTCAAGTAATTTATTTACACCAAAAAACACAAGCTTTAATAAATAGGAAATAACTCCTATAACCAGTATAATGACTGCTGTCTCCTTATAACTAAGGAAAAGCATATTTATTGGCGCTAATAGGATATCTGAAATCGCAATGTAGTCAAATATATTAATATCAAAACCGGAGTAATAAATAACAATGTTAATAGCACCTAATAATACTAAATACAAATAGCCAAGGGTAACATAGTCTTGCATTGATAAATCTTTTGTGATTTTGTTCATACTCATCTTTGTTGTACTTAGTTTAAAGCCCTTTTGTCTCCGACGCTCACTTTGTCACCGGGGACGTAAAAAGCGCCGTAAAAAACCAGCCTGTATGAGCGTTTACCTTATTGCAGGTGACTCACTCCACACAGATTAGACGGTTCTTCTAATGGCCGAGAGGGATGATGGTGAGCAAGTTAATAACCTGAACGCAGGGGCGCACTACCTTTACACACCTGCCTTCGTTGGGCTGTTGGCCTGCCTTCGGGACAAGCAACCTGTCGCCCGACAAGCCTCCCATGTGAAATCGGTAACTAATTTTTCTTTTTTCTAAGTTGAACACTGGTAGAGCCGCCTACAATACGACCATTCTCGTAGGTGTAAGTTGATTTAACGCGGCTTTGCATTGTTGTTTTGACAGTAGGAACTGATTGGCTTGTAGAGGAGGGCGTGGTCTGAACAGTTCCAAAACGGCTCGGCTCCTGATACTTAGAGAGTGAATTGGCCGGTTTAGTTTTTGAACTATCAATAGTTTGCGCCCATCCTGTGCAGGCGGCCAAGGTCATGAATGCAAATAGAGTGGCTTTCATCAGGTGTTTATTTTGTTCAAATTGGGCATTAAAAACTGATTTTGTTTCTGCGTTTACTTTTTCTTAGCCGAATGCGAAGTTCAAATCTGCCCACGCGGGACGTGTAACCGCAAAGTTGCGGAATTCTAAGTACTTGTGAATTAAGTTTATACAGTTTCGTGATGGGTCCTATTTTTCGTTAGAAGAGCTTCCCTATCGCAAGTAATGCAACGCTTACTTAGATTGCAAGTTGTGTACTCAATAATGGCAGTATGTCTTAATAACGAGCCGGTCTGAACGGCAAGCACTACACTCTCAACGCGGCTTCCTTTTCGTACAGGCCCACCAACGGATCAACGACGTAGTCGACTTCGTTGGCGGTGTTGTATTTGCGAACGAGAAGCGCACGTAGCTGCTGGCGGGGCGACAGCATGCGCCGTACACAAAACCGGCGACCGTCTGGACGGTCGCCGGTTTTGTGACGTTCCACGGGAGAAGGTTTACCGGGTCGAATCGCGCCGGGTGGTGTCGGTGGTCATGGTGGTGCTGTCGGTGCTCATGGACGTGCCGGTGTCCGACATAACCGCCGTGCTCGATTCGGTTACGCTGGTCGTTGTGTCGTTCGTGGCCGATTTCTCGGTCGAGCAGGCGGTGGCCAGCAACGTCATTGCCAGCAGGAAGAAAACAGATTTGGCCAGTTGTGCCATGTGTGATACGGGTTAACGTGTTAGTTGGTTGTCTGTTAATTGATTGAAGCCATAAAAGTAAGAGAAAGTTGGTGAAGTCATCGTCCCGGTCGAAAATTTAAGTAGGGCAAATTGGGCGATGCAGATTGGCCATCTGGCCTATTTTGCCCACTGCTTAGGTTTGTTAAACGACCATCGACGCCCGCCGTTCGGTAGTTTTTGGGTGGTAACTCCTTTTTCGCCCATACCCGATTTTTGGTTATGATTCCTGATCTCCGTACCGTTCAGCGTGAACTCCAACAGGAGTTAAAAGACATTCTGGCCTATTGGGAGCGCCACGCGCCCGATTCGCGGGGTGGCTTCTACGGCGAAGTTGATTACGACAATCAACCCAAACCCGACGCGGCTAAGGGCGTCGTGCTCAACAGCCGTATTCTGTGGACGTTCTCGGCCGCGGCCCGGCACACGGGTCACGAAGAGTACCTGACCACGGCCGAACGGGCGTTCCGGTATGTAGACAAACACTTCATCGACAAACAGTACGGGGGCGTGTACTGGTCGGTGGATGCGGCCGGCGGGCCACTCGTGACGACGAAGCAGTTGTACGGCCATTCATTCGCGGTTTATGGCCTGAGCGAGTACTACCGAGCCACCAAACACGAACCGGCCCTGACGGCCGCCCGCTCAATCTACGACGCAATGGTTGGGCACAGTTTTGATTCGCCCAAAGGCGGCTTTCGGGAAGCCTTTGCCCGCGACTGGTCGGCGGCCGACGATTACATCCTCAGCAAGCGGGACAACGCCGAAACCAAGACCATGAATACGCACCTGCACATCCTGGAAGCGTTCACGAATCTGTACCGGGCCAAACCAGCCGACGACGTAAAGGAACAGGTACGCGGGCTGATCAACGTATTCCTGAGCCACATCATCGACCCGAAAACGTACCGGATGAACTTGTTCATGGACGACGACTGGCGGGTGCGCAAAACGGCCATTTCCTACGGTCACGACATCGAAGCCTCGTGGCTGCTGGTCGAAGCCGCTGAAGCGATCCACGACGAAGCCCTGACCAAACGCGTTAAGGACGTAGCCGTGAATATGGCGCGGGCCGCCCGGACGGGTCTGCAACCCGACGGCGGTATGACCTACGAGCTTGATACCAAAACGGGCCACGAGAATACCGAACGTTCGTGGTGGGTGATGGCCGAAGCGATGGTCGGGTTCATGAACGCCTATCAACTGACCCGCGAACCCCAGTTTTTAGAGCAGTCGATCCGAAGCTGGACGTTCATCAAAGATCACCTGCTCGACCGCCGGCGGGGCGAGTGGTTCATGGGCGTTGGCCCCGATCATAAACCCACCGGCAACCGCAAGATCAGCATGTGGAAGTGCCCTTACCACAACGCCCGCGCCTGCATCGAGATGATCGACCGGCTAACGTAGGACCGCGGTTTAGTGGTTGCCCGAACCCGGCTTAACATACTTTAACAGCCCGACCTAACCCGGCCGGGCTTATTTTTGCTTAATTTTGGGCCGGAATTGGCTATTTCTTACGCAAAAGTCGCCCAAGATTTTACGTTTATGACCTCATTCAAACGCCTGAACACCCTCACGGGCTGGTTCGTTTTCGTCGTCGCGCTCGTTACCTACGCGAGCACCGTCGAACGCACGGCCAGTTTCTGGGACTGTGGCGAGTTCATTGCCTGTTCGTTTAAACTCCAAGTGCCCCACCCGCCCGGTGCACCGTTTTTTCTTTTGCTGGGTCGCATTTTTTCCATGTTCTCACTCGGCGATCTGACCAGCGTAGCGTTCTGGGTCAACATGGTGTCGGTGCTGGCGAGTGCGTTCACCATCGCGTTCCTGTTCTGGACGATCACGATGCTGGCGCAGAAACTCATGGCCGCCACGACGACGCTTGATGTGTCGGTCGTTAAGCCCCATCCGCTCGAAACAACCACGCAATCCAGCATAGGTGGCGTCTATACCAAGTCGTCCCCGAGTTACCAGACGAAGGCGGTTGACGTGCCAACGGCCCGCGAAGAAGCGGATTATACCCTCGCCGATAAACTGCTCGTGATCGGCACGGGATTGGTCGGGGCGCTGGCCTACACCTTCTCGGATACGTTCTGGTTCTCGGCCGTAGAAGCCGAAGTGTACGGTATGTCGTCGTTCT
>CAXUEB010000205.1:0-9984 GCA_964249775.1 uncultured Spirosoma sp. | reverse complement strand
GAAAGTCGGCCGTCAAGATAAACGCGCCGACGGGGGCGTTGCCGCGGCTGACCAGATCGGAGATTTTTTCGCCCGCTAAGGTGTTGTTCAGCACCCGGTACTGCCGCGGGTCGGGGTTGGTGAGCCGGTTCAGAAACGGCCGGTCCGCGTCGGAGATGGGCAGGTAGAAAATGTAATCAAGCGACTGCTTGGAAATGGGGTGGAGCGAGTATTGAATGGACTTGTTCCGGACAAACCCCAGCGTCGTGGCCGTATCGGCGGCCGCGTACAGGATTCGGTCGAGCCGCTGCCGAGCCTCGTCGAAGATGGGCACCTGTTGGAGCGACATCTGCGTCCGCAAGGCCTGCTCCGAAAGCGTATCCTGCAAGCGGTTACTGGCCAGCATCAGCAAGGCGTCGGGCGGTACCAGCGCGCCCACGGACGGGGCGTTGGAACGAAGCTGGCGGTAACCGAGCCAGCCGCCAACAATCAGCAGCACCGCTCCAACTCCAATCCAGACGCTTCGTTTCATGCGCTCCGTACTTACCCGTTTTGTCACGCCTTACACCGCACCCACCGGCTCCGGCTTTTGCAACGCCCTAACTTTACCGCCCAGCTCAAACCGAAACTGCGCCAGTTCGCCAAAGCTCTGGATGCACACTTTCAGCAGTTTCCACTTCAGAATCGACACCGTACCCGTCTGCCGTTCTTTGTGGGTAATTGGAATGTCGAAGGTAGTGTAACCCGCTTTTTTAGCCATAACGGCTAAGAAGATGTTCGGCGCGAACGGCGTCGGCGTCGGCAGTTGGGCCAGCAATTTGCGCAGGAAATTACCCCGGATAAGCCGGAACGGGATGTTACTATCTTTGATGTACGTGCCGTAGATGAAGGCGATGCTCCACTGCAAAATCCGAGTAATCACCAACCGCGCCGGGGCGTCGTACCGCACTGCGCGGTAGCCCAGGATAAACGGCGATTCCGTCCGCTTGGCCCAAAGCTTGCCAAAATCGTCGGTAACGAACTGATCGTCGCTGTCGGTCTGGAAAACGTATTCCGAGTCGAGCGCCACCGCCTGCCGGTAGCCGTTAACGACGGCGTTACCGTGCCCGCCGTTGGGCTGGTGCACGACCATCAACTTTGGGTAACGCTCCTTGATCTGGTCCAGAATCTCCCCCGTCCGGTCGCGCGAGCCGTCGTTAATGACGATTAAACGCGTGTTTTCGGTTGGAAATTGGCGGGTCAGTAAATCGGTCCATTGCCTGACAACGAGTTCGATAACTTCTTCTTCGTTATAGGCCGGCATTACGATGGACAGCAATAGGCTCATGCAGCGGAAATGGGAGAGGTTATTAGTTGGCCGATTGCAACAATCAGGCCATCGTCGCCCGTCGACGTGATTCGGTCCAACGGGTTACGGGTGCGACGGTATACCGAGCACAAATATAGCGAATTGTTACGGGCCGGCACATCAGGCAACTGGTACATTATTCAGTGGCGACGGCCTTTGGGTTCCGTCTGCGCCGGTCGAGTTAGTACGCAAACCGATTTTTAAGGGCATTGATCGGCTTTTCGAGCAGGTACCACGATACCGTGGCGAGCAGCACCGTTAAGAGGTAAAAATAACCAATTCGGAAGACGGGCGAGGTTTCCAGCGCGGGCAGCACCGTAGTGATCTTGTGCCACAGCCGCAGCGTGGGGTACGTAGCGGGCGTGTGGTAAAAATTGAAAACCAAGTTGTGAAACAGGTATAGCCCGTAGCTGATGCGGCCGAGGTAATTACTCACCGGGTTTTCCAGCAGCCACTTGCCGGGTTGCCCAAAGCCTATGACCGCCCGGCCGATCAGTAGCGTGCAGAACACCGACGTAACGAAGCGGTCGCTGATGTCCGTCAGGGCGTTACGGCTGGGCTGAATCGACAGCATGAGCCAAATGTGGCAGGCGTACAGCACGAAGCTGCCGATCAGCAACCCGTTGTTTTGCACGAGCCGCGTGAACCGGTCGCGTTGGAATACAAACAGATACGCCAGCAAACCGCCCAGTCCGAACGCGTCCAAGCACGTCGGCATCAAGACAAACTGCGCCATCCAGGGCGCGTGGGTGAGGAACAGATACGCCCGTAACCCCACCGACAGGCCAATCAAGCCGACCAGCATCGGCACCAGCCACCGCCAGGGCAGAAACAAGAGCAGGCACGGGAAAAACAAGTAGTACTGTTCTTCGACGGCCAGCGACCACAGGTGATCGATGGCCCCCAGCCACGTCTGGTGCACCACAATCCAGATGTTTTGGGTGTAGGTCAGCAGCCAAGCCAGGTTGGGCCGAACGGCGGGAAAGCTAACGAGCGCCAGAACGCCGATGGTCACGTAATACACCGGAAAAATGCGCAGGTTCCGGCGAATGTAGAACGCTTTCAGGGCGTGCCCATGGCCCCGGCCGAGTCGTTCGTCCTGCTGTTTACTGGCGATGAGGATGCGCGTAATGAGAAACCCGCTCAGCACGAAAAACAAGTTGACGCCGAAGTAGCCCAGGGGTAACGGATTAGCTTCGCCCAGCCAGTGGTCCAGCATGACCAGCGTCACGGCAATGAACCGCAGCCCGTCCAACTGAACGAGGTATCCCTTTTCCGCGTGGAGCGCCGGGGGCGTGGAGACGGTTGCTTGCATACAATCTACAATCCGGCAAATTGGACAAATTGATCCGTCATGGCGATGCGGTTGCCGCCATTTTGGTGCGTCAGGATACCAATGCGGTAACGTCCTGGTACTAAATACTCTTTCAAAATCTGGGCGTAAATCTGATTCGACGTAAAATAAGCTGAAAAGCCGGACAACGCCATCGGCCCGGTTCGCACCGGCCGGGCCGCGAACAGATACGTACGCGTCTGACTTTTCATGATTACGTACGAACCCTCGTCGGGGCGGCCGGGCGTGGGGTTAACGGCGTCCGATTTGGGGAGGTTGTACATGAACCGCTGATCGTCCACGCGGTCGACGGCCGTTTGCGCCGGAACCAGTAGCCACGAGCGAGCCGCAATCTGAGCCGTTTCGCCCGAAAAAAACGCCGGTTCCGTCGGGACGTACACCGAGGCCACGGCCCGCTGCCGGTCGAGGGGCGTATTAGTCAGGTAGTTGAAGTGCTCGGCCACGGCCCGCCGGTGCTGGTTGATAACGCCTTCCAAACACAAATAATCCGACAATAAGCTTAGGCCAACGGTGGTTAATAGAACGGCCAACGGGTACGCAAGCCGACGCGGGTTAGCGCTCGTCGGGGTTCGTGGAGACGCCGACCACCGTGGCGTTAAAAACCAATTAGACAGACTGTAGAGATACACTACGCTCAGCGTCAGCGCCGAATAAATCTTGTAACGACCCTGAAGCAGGTAGCCCGGCCCGGCAAAGCCTACCCGCGAGTAAACCGTAATGGCCGCCGTTGCCAGCAGGAACAGCATTGTTCCGAGAAAGAAGTCAGACCAGAACACATCAGGGGCCGACGTTCGCGCCCAGTAATCATTCCGCAACCGAGGCAGACCGTCCGTAAGTAGCCGAATCATAAAATAACCGCTACCCACCATCAGTACGGCTCCTAAGGCGATGGTCAGCCCAATGGGGTTCTGATACCCTAAAGCCGCCGTGCCCGAGTAGGGAAATGGGTCGGCGAACGCGCCGAAGAAGACAAAAAACGCCCCAATCCAGTCGATGAACGGATAACGGAACGGCGACGGAAAAAACGTGACTCGGTGGTAATCGTAAAAATAGGCGAGCAGACACCCGCTTGTCGTCACCGTCCAGCCTACCAACCAGCCAAGCGCGATTCGGCGCGAGTGCCCGCCGGGACGAATCCAGTCCTGATAGATAAGAAGTAACAGCCCCGCAACCAGCACCAGCGCGCCGTTGCCGCTCGTGAACGTCGCCGTAACGGCCAGCACCAGCGCGGCCCAGCGTCCGACTCGGGTTCGTCGGGCCAGGGCGTAGAACGCGCCCAGCGCGAACGCCAGCACCCAAAAATTCTGGATGGACGCCATTGCCCAGATGACGTTTTCGTGGGATTGTAGCGTAAACAACCAAAACGGCACCGGCGCGAACCAAAGTAAGGGCAACCGCAATCGCCGGAAGGCCAAGAACAGCAGCCCCAGCACGGCCACCAGTCCGCTCAGGCCGATCCACGGCAGGATGGCGTAGTTGAGCGTACCGTTTAGTTTGTAGAATCCGTAGAATATGAGCCGGGTCCAAA
This sequence comes from uncultured Spirosoma sp., assembly GCA_964249775.1. Classification (GTDB taxonomy): domain Bacteria; phylum Bacteroidota; class Bacteroidia; order Cytophagales; family Spirosomataceae; genus Spirosoma. Next base: position 5,775 of record CAXUEB010000205.1, on the reverse strand, counting down.
CAATGCGGTGCTCCCAGTGCTGATCGAAAAAAAGGGATAGCCGCCGAAGCAGTGACCCGCCGGACCGGATGCTCAGCAGATGCTGCTGTACCAGATAATCGTCCCAAAACGGAAAGTTCACGGCGTACGTAGCAACCGCCACGCCGACAAGGACGAGGGGCGTCAGCAGCAACACATAAACCGGAACGAGACGAAGTTTTGCCATCTGCGGACTTACCAGTTTTTTTCGATCCCCGACCCGGATTGTCCGGTCGCTACGAATACCTCATTGAGCGGCCGTTCGCGCCGGTTACCCTTGGCATCAATCATCAGGACACCAACCGCGTAGGTGTCCGGCTCAACATCAATTTCCCGAACGCGCGTCGAAAACCCCGGTGCGAACAGCGGCCCCAGACCCAGCCGCGCCCCAATCGAGCCGTTGCGGTGTGGGGTGGTGCTGAACACATACAAGCGCCGGGCCGACCGGAGCGTTACGTACGTGCCGGCGTCCCGACTGACCGGCGGAATCAAGTCGGGGGCGGTGAGGTCCAGCGTAAGCGTGTGCCGTTGCGTGTCGGTGGGGGTTACGCGCCGGGTGCTGTCCGGGCGGTTGGCGTACAGCGCCGGCAGGTGGCTATCGTAAAACGCCGGCGCGTTGTTGACGAAGCGGGCGGTGTTGGTGTCGATGGCCGGGCGTGGGACGTTAGCGGTGTAGGTCCAGTTGAACTGACTGGTTGTGAGGTACTGCCGCCACCAGATGGTTTCGTCTAAGAACGCCGGGTAGGATAGGTACGCCAGCCCGACCGCAGCCGTCAGTCCCCAGCCACCTACGCTCCGCCGATACCGGTCCGGTACCGTGATAACGCCGTAAACGTACAGCACTGCCAGCAAGGTCAGCGAATAAATCTTGTAGCGACTCGTCATGAGCATTTCCAGCCCAAATCCCACCCGCGACCAAGCCACAATAGCGCCCGTACCGAGCAAAAACGCCACGCTGCCCGCGAAGAAGTGGTCAGCGCCCGTCCGAAACCGAAGAACCGTGTGCCATCCGTAAGTCGGTCGTTGCCGCCACAGACGATAGCCGGCTAAGCCCAGGGCGAACGTCGTTATTACACCGCCCAGCAGGACGCACACGCCGAACGGTGACCCCACCGGCATGACCTCACCCGCCGAGCCGTTAAACGCCAGCCAACCCAGCAGCAGGTCGGGCGCGCTGCCCCGCACCGGTGGGTTGCCGGCCGGTTTGGCGTATCCCGTAAAATACAGTAGGATGACAATGACCGTGCCGACCGCCCAAAGAATTAGGCCCTGCCAACGCCGTTGCAGCAGAAGCAACCCCGCACCAATCGGCCAGATCAGCAGCCCATTGCCACTCGTCAGCGTGGCCAGCACGGCCAGGCTGAAGGCCAGTCCAAAACGAGCTAAACTGGTTTGGTGCGTTAACGCGTACAGGGACCACAGCACCCAGAGCACGACCGTAAAATTTTGGAGCGCGGCCATACCCCAAAACATATTCTCCCACTGCGCCAAGTTGACTAAGATAAACGTTACCGGCACGACGTAAAGCAACCGCTGACCAGCCCGTCGCAGCACGGCCCCAAATAGTACGACCAGACCCAGCAAACTCAGGTTACCCACCGTCATCAGCCGCAGGTAATTGAGTTTGCCGAACAGGTGATAATCGAGGTACGTAACGACGCGATCGAGGACAATCCGGTGCTCGTTATGCTGCTTAAAAAACTGGTAAATTTTGCCTTTTAGGTCTGTTTCGCCTTCCAGTTCCAACAGAAACGACTTGAGCGCGTGATCGTCCCACTTGGGAATATTGACGGCGTAGTACGCCCAGATTAGCGTAAATACCACCACCGGCACGGCCGTCAGCAAGCCGGTCAGCAGGTAATCCGTTCGTTGGGTGAGGTGGAGTTTCAAGGGATAATTACGCGCCGTTCAGGAAGCCGGTCAACTGCCGGGCGATGTTGGCCGGATCGAGACCCGACTGTTGCTGATGGTACTTCTGATCGCCGTAGCGACCGTTGGGGTAGCCCTGCGCCGACAAACTCACGAATTGGCTCGGCGCGGCTCCGTCGCTCAACAACCGAACCGATAGCTGTTGGGCTAACCCCCCTACTGATACGTGCTCTTCGACCACCAGCAAGGGCTTGCCCGCCCAGCGGTGAGCTAAGTCAGCGGGCAGATCGAGGGGCAGGTTAGTGGCCGTGTACACGTCGAACTGATCGGTCAGCAGTTCGTCCTGCAAGGCCGTCAAGACGTTAGCCGTTACGGGGCCAAGCGACACCACCGTACCAACCGGCTGCGCACTGCGCACGATGTGCTTGAACGAACCGTGGGTTTGGGCACCGTCGGGCGTTTTGGGCCCGGCTCCCAACCGCAGGTACGCCGGCCGGCGGTCGGCGATGATCTGCTCGACCATCGGGTCCACTTCATCGGCGAAAGCCGGAACGTACGTGTTCACGTTTTGTAGGCTGCTGAGACAAGCCAAATCTTCGATGGCGTGGTGGGTGCTGCCCATGATGCCGTAGCCGTAGCCCCCGCCGTTGCCGACCAGAAACACCGGCATGTTGTGCAAACAAACGTCGTTGCGGAACTGCTCTAAGCACCGGTACACCACGAACGGGGCGATGCTGTAACAAAACACCTTATAGCCCCGGTAGGCCATACCGGCCGCCACGCCGACCATATTCTGCTCGGCGACGCCCGCGTTGATGAAGCGCGGCCCCAAGGTAGCCGCTACGGTTTCGAGGGCGTTGTAGCCCAGATCGCCGGTAATAAATACCACCTTGTCGTCGGCCTCGGCCAGGCGTTCAACGGCGGCTGAAAATTCGTTACGCATACAAATAGCGTTGCAGACGCTGCAATCAAAAAAGCAGAATCGCGTTAGGACTAAATTCTAAGTAAAACGAGTCTTCTCCGTTTAGTTGCCGAATTAAGGGCAGGTGTTTGGTAAACAGTTCAACCAGTTCGTCGTTTGATAGATTACCCAAGCAAACTCGAATCAATTTGCGGGGCGTTTTGCGAAGCAGATACGAATTCTTAAAATCGGCATCCTTCGTAATAACAATGCAATCATTCTCGTCTGCGTAATGACAAATGGACACGTCAGCGGTGGATGAACCATCCAGAATCTGATTGACGTGAACAGATTCGGCCCCTTGAGCAACCAGAAACTTTGACAATCGAATCGGTAGATGAACGTCGCAGATAAAGCGCATCAGGCGGCAAGAACAGGTGTTTGTCCCGACATCAGCAGTTTGGCGTAATCCGTGCAGGCCGTAATGTCGGCTCGATCTAATTCAGGATGATCCGCTAAAATCTCTGAAATTGTCATACCTGATCCCAACATATCCAAAATTACTTCGACCGGCCAGCGCATGCCCCGTACGCACGGTTTACCATGACAAACGGCCGGATTAATTGTAATGCGTTCTACATTCATGGTTAACTGTCTGTCGTTGACTGCAAATCTACTTGCTTTTGCGCTGCTCGACTAACGTCCTGATTTCGGCGGCCGTTCGGTACACCCGCTGCCCTTTTCTGACCATCGTGCGGATGAATTTGGGCCGCTTCTTGGTCTCCTCAAAAATCTTGCTGATGTACTCGCCCAAGAACGAAATACCCAGCAGATTGATGCCACCGAAAAACATGACCAACACAATAACGGTCGACAGACCGTAGGGCGTATTGGGATCGAAGTTGAAAAGCCGCGAGACGATTTGCCAGACGATACCCAGCATCGACAGGCCCGTCAAGACAAAGCCGGCGTAGGTCATTAGTTCGAGCGGGGCAAAGCTGAACGAGAAAATGGCTTTCTTGGCCCACCAGATGTTTTTGGTCCAGTTGTTGGTCGACACGCCAAACATCCGCTCCGGCCGGACGTAGTTGACGCCCGTTTGCTTAAACCCGACCCACGCCCGCAGCCCCCGCAGAAACTGCTCAGTTTCGGGCAGGGCCACCAGTTCCCGTACCACCTTGCGGTCAATCAAGGAAAAATCGCCCGCGTCGACGGGAATGTTGATGTACGCCGTCCGGCGGAACAGCCGGTAGAAGAGCTTGTAGAAAAAGTGGACGTGCGGGGCCATTTCGCGCTGCACCCGCACCCCGTACGTTACGTCGTAGCCCTGCTGCCACTGCTCGTAAAACTGGGGAATTACCTCGGGCGGGTCCTGCAAATCGCCGTCCATCAGGACCACCGCGTCGCCCGTGGCAATTTCCATCCCGCTCAGAAAGGCCGACTGCGAACCAAAGTTACGCGAGTGCTTGATGGCCATCACGTTCGGGTCTTTGGCGCAGATACCGTCCAGCACTTCGTCGGTGTTGTCGGGCGAGTTGTCGTTGACGAAAATGATTTCGTAGCGCACCTTCATCGCGTTAAACGTCTCAACTAACCGCTCGTACATGTAGGGAATCGCCTGGGCGTCTTTGTAGCAGGCAATGATAGGCGAGATAACCGGGTTGAGCGTCGGCGTCTGAAAGGCTGGAATCACCCGGCTTTCGTACCCGTGGGCGACCTGCCAGTCGGCGGTTTGGCGCAGGCCGTCGGCCAGCGACGTAGTCGCCGTCCAGTCCAGATCAGTTTGGGCGGCCGTGGGGTCGCCGTACCACTCGGCGAGGTCCCAGTTGCGGTTGGCCATGCTGCCCCAGACCGGCTCCTGCGCCAGCCCGAATTCCCCGCGCGTTACGTCGACCAACTCGCGCATGGTGGTCTTCCGGCCCGTGGCGATGTTGTACGAGCGGCCCCGAATCGTTTCGTTCACCCGCAGAGCGGCCTGCACGAACGCCCCCACGCAGTCGTCGACAAAGACAAAGTCGCGGCTGATGTCGGGCGACACCAACGGTGGTAACTGTCCCCGGCGGGCCTCTTCGACCAAGCGCGGCACTAACCGGTCGGGTTCTTCCCAGCCGCCGTAAATCGAGTACAGACGTAAATTGAGCGTATTGATGCCGTGGACGCGGGCGTAGTATTCAAGCGTGTAGGCGGCCGATACTTTCGAGACGGCGTAGTGGCTGTTCGGCTCAACGCGGTCCTCCTCCTTGGGTGCGGTGCAGTTGAAGCCGTACTCAGAACTACTCCCGGCGTGTATATACGTCATATCGGGGCGGCAGTTTTCCAGGATGTTGACCGTGCCGAGCACGTTCGTCTCGTAGGTTAGACCAACGTTCTTCTGTTTGCTGTACGCGCCGTAAGCCGCCAGATTAAAAACAGTTTTGGGCTGGATGCGGCCAAAGACATCGGCCACCGACGTATTCGACAGGATATCGCAGTGCACGACGTTTTCGGCCGGTACGTCCAACAGTTTGAGCCGCCAGGCTTTGGTGGCATCGTGGGTCAGCGCGTACACGTCCTGCCGAACGCGAAACAACTGCTCAAACAGGTTGGCGCCAATGAAGCCGCTGGCACCAAACACAACAAGGGGTCCCCGAAGCCGGGCGATTTGTTCAGGTAGCAAAGTGGGAGGGCACGAATGGTTTCAGGCCGCAAAAGTACACGAAACGGCCGGGAGTTGGGTAATCAAAGCCGGGTTTGTCACCGAAAGGACAACCAATCCTGTTCAATCGTCGCCGGACAACCCGTACCGTTCGTGCACGTCGGCGCGGGCTTGTTCGTGCTGCGCCGGGGTCATGGGTAGGTAGTGCCATTCGAGCCGGTCTTCCATGTACGAAACGCCTTTGCCTTTCACCGTCCGGGCGATAATCACCTTCGGCTTACCGTTGTGAGTAGCCGTCAGCCGGTCGATGGTGGGCGTTAGTTCGGTTACGTCGTGACCGTCGACCTGGACC
>CAXUEB010000204.1:3455-9995 GCA_964249775.1 uncultured Spirosoma sp. | reverse complement strand
GTTTACTACTCATTGATAAACCGACTTTTGTTTTTGGCCCACCAGTCAGCTTTGATCTGCTCACCGAGTGCTTCGACGTCTTCGCCAAAATCGAATTGACCAGCCAGTTCCTCCAGGCGTAGCCGCTCAATCAACTGTACCAGCCACTGCCGGTCGACGGCGGAGCGGTCAATCGAAATCATGTATTTATCTGGCTGGGTATCTAACTGAATTTTGGTCATTGTCGTGATTTTGTTAAGTTATATCAGAGAAGCAATAGTTCATTCAATACTTTGCTGGAGTAGGTAAGGATTCGACACAGTGAACAGCAGGCATGTTGTCAGCTACGGCCTTTTTAACCAGCTTTTTAATATCGGCCTGCCCGTCGAGTAGCGAGTATTGGGTGTGGCAGTGGAGGTGCGAGAATTGCATTAGCTATAAATGTATTTACGGTCACCAATGGCGATAACGGTTACGGTTAATAGGCCGTCTTACTGGTTAGAATCCGGTCAACGACCTGCTCAAAATCTTCCGTTGGTTCGTCGCGCCGGGCTTCGGCTTCCAGGCCATCCAGAAAATCCCTGCGGCTTCGCCATACGCCTTGAGGTCAATGACGACGGCTGTTCGTTCGCCGTTTTCGTTGGTGAGATAGCTAATGCCTTTCATCGGGTAAACTGATTAGCTTCCGTAAATTTGATAAAAAACCGCGTATCCTGATGGCCTATTCCAATTTTACGCTGGCAAAAGTTTACCGTCAGTTTCAATTAAAAGAAAAGCGCGAACGTTTGTTTCCTGACGTACAACCGGTTGCGCTGAGCGACTGGTTAAAGCAGTCGCTGGCGATTGCCGCCCGGTCGGTGATGCTGACGGAAAAGGCAAAGTCAGACCGGGCGGGCGCTCCTGCGAATCGTGTCGCCGATCCTGTTCGAGTTTAAGGAGCGCCACGCCGATTTATTCGAGATTTATTCAGGCTACAACCTGAATGTTGACCCCGACAACGACCTCAACGGGGAATGCGATTTTCTAATCAGCTTCCAAAGCTCTTACGTTGTACAGGCTCCCATCTTCTCGCTGGTGGAAGCCAAAAACGACAACATTGAGTTAAGCTTGGGGCAGTGCGTGGCCCAAATGCTCGGGGCGCGGCTGTACAACTTGAAAGAAGACCACCCGGTACCGATTATCTACGGCTGCGTGACAACCGGCGAAGACTGGCAATTTCTAACCTTGCAAGATCAGTTAGTCACGATTGACACGCAACGGTACTACCTCAACCAGCCCGGCGAACTGCTGGCGGTTTTCGATTGGATTGTTGAACAGTTGCGGGGTTACCAGAATGTGGTGTTGGCGTGATTGTTTATCAGTATTCGGTTGCGCTGCGTAATTTTTCGTTAGATTTCACAGTTTTACGTCGTGTATGGAACTGACAATTAAGGTTGACGACAAAGAAGGACCCTTTGTGATCGAACTGCTTAGAAAATTCTCATTCGTTCAGGAGATCAAGGAGAGTGGACAAACGGCGGTTGCGAAACGAGTCGAAGAACTCTGGCGGGAGAAGGCTCAGAAGTTGTTTGCGTCCGAAGCAGATTTTGAGCAATGGCTAACGGCTTCAAACCTAGCCGTTCAACAGCGTATGCCAATCAGCCTGCTCAATGATGAGGAAGGTTACCAAACGGTACGTAAACTCTTAGGCCGTTTAGAACACGGCATTATGGCGTAAAATGATGCTTGTTTATCGAATCGCCAGCAACGAGTACATTCACGATTTGTCAGGCTACGGTGCTAAACTAAACGGCGGACGCTGGAACCGCGAGGGCGTCGCCGTGCTATATACGGGAAGCAGCATTGCCCTTTGTGGCTGGGAATATTGGGTTCATTTGCCTGAAACGATTACTCTAAAGCAGAACGCTTTCGCGGTTGCAACCATACAAGTACCTGACTCGTCAACGTTGATAGTGACGGCCAGCGACCTGCCAGAGCAGTGGGCACGCGAAGAGGAAGCATTGTTCAACCTTACGGATGGCTGGATTAGTCAGAATGAGTATTTAGTTATGCAGGTGCCTTCAGCGGTCATTCCGAATGAGTGCAATTATTTGATAAATCCGCTGCATTCTTTACTTCCACAGGTCACGCTGTTATCCGTTGCTCCGTTCAGTTTTGACAGACGGGCATTCGGTAAGGTTTTGCTGAGGTGATTTGTAATTTGACATTGGAATGTTCACGCTCCAGAACACAGCAGGATAAGAAACCAAGATAGTCGGTCATTGTTGCTCAGAGGCAGCAAATGATCGACGCGCTTCCTTCAAAATTGCTTGTGCCTTGTGTAGCTCTCCGAGCGTCTTCTCTAAAGCCAAAGTGCCGTCGGCTTTTGCAATAAGGTATCTGGTTCCATCTGCCTTCTTAGCAATGGTCGTAGTCTTACCAATTTTTGTGGATTTATCGGTTAATTCCGTATCGAGCTTCGTTAAAATAGCTGACCATGTCGATTTGATCTTCCGGCCCCTAGCCTTCCAATTCGCGGTTTCACAAACATCGTTAGAGAAGCCAATTTTATAACGTAATTTATCGCCTTCTAACTGTAGATATGTCCAGTAGTCGCCTTTTGCATGAACTTCGTAATTCCAATAGAAGGCAAAGAAACCACCAGATGGGTTTGCTACGTAGCTCCAATTCGCTTTGTTATCTGTTTGGCTAAATATCTCGTATAAGTGCATAAAGAAACCACGCCGGTCATCATCATTCCATGCAAGCTCACCTTCCCTCAGCGTCAAGTCTTTAATCAAAAACTGATTTACGGCCGATTCTATGCCTTCTAAATGTGTTAGAAAGTCATTATAAATAGCGTTGTCCACCTTTTTTTCATTTCCTTGTAAAAGCTTCAAAAAATTCTTGACGCAGGTACGTCTTGTATTTATACTGTTCAACATCAAATTTTGATTGATAACCCGTTTTGAGATAGATGGGAACAATCTGTTCACTTGCATAATCTTCCCCAGCGTTGTCATAATACCGTTTTAACTGTCCCGAATGGTGATCGGTATGCGTTTTGTCTTCAACTAAAATGGCCAGTGGGTCGTCGGCTCCTTTGTTAATTTCAATCAAGATGTCCAGCTTCTCAACTTGCCGTCGAACGTTAACAGTTTTGATATATGTCTGATCGTAGTCCGGTTTAACCTTCCGAATCATTGATGCGATAAACTCACGAGCCGTTTGATGCAATGCAGAATCAGCGTCTATATACTTTAAATCAGCCCAAGCGGCCAGCCAACAAATAAACGCATCCTGCGACAACTCGCTGGTCGCGTAAGAGAACAGGTTGGGGCGGTTCAAGTCTGCCATTTCTAATTGTCGTGTAACAAGCGTTAGTTCAAGTTACAAAGGCAAGCTACTACCGAACCTACCGACTCAAAAAATAATCTCGAAACACCTTTATCCCTTGCTCCTCGACCTCGACGTACCGGCTGAACAACTTATCGCCTACCTGCGAACGTAGCGCCGAAATACCCGCGTCAATCAACCGCAAACCCCGGTCGGTCAGAAACACGTTATCGTAGCGTTCGCCGGACTGGTCAGACGGGCGGCTAACGTCGCGGTGGACGAACCCGGCTTGGTGCAGTTGGCGCAGTTCGTCCTCGAAGACATCGAGCAGCAGTTCGCGTTTACTCACTTCAAGACTGCGAAAGTCAATAGGATACAAGCGTTCCATGACGAGCATGTCCCAGTCGCGGGCTTCGTCGTAGTCGAGCCGGACGAAGCCCACCAGCAGGTCGTTGATGCCGTTAGCTACTTTTAATTTCTCGGCTTCCGAGCCGATATCGGAGCGCGTATCGCCCCGGAAGATTTTAGCGACCTCGGTGTCGGAGAGGGCGACAACTAAGTTATTGGCTCCGTAAGAAAGTTGGTTGGGGTATCGTTCGGCCATACCGTAAACCTACGCAAATTCGCCGTTTTCGGGGCCGCTTATACTTGACGAACCCTGCGTGGCGTTTGATAAGCGAACTTAAACACGTAATCAGTATCCCGCATCATGGCCACGCTCAACGCCGTCCGTTCGTTACGTAATTTATTGATCTTTACGCTCGTTGTTGGCTCGCTGACGACTGCCTGCAAACGATCCGGTTCCGACTCTGATGTTGACCCGCGCGATCAGTACGTGGGGGTTTACGAAGGCAGCGCTGGGGCTTATAATAGTACAATTGCTTTGGGAACCATCCAGTTTACCGAAACCGGAATAACAACCATTAAGGTAACGAAGAGCGCGAATCCGAAAGAAATTTACCTCGACATCAGCAACCGGCCGATGCAGGTAACGGCTGAACTAAACGGCTCTACCTTTACGGTTGTCGACCGAAGCAGCGATCAAATCAACATTGTCTTTAATGGGCAGCGTATCGTCTACGACGGCAATTTTAACGCGACCGGCGTGTTCGATAAAGATCAGGCGTCGGGCAAAGATGCCATCGTTATCAACGCCGTTACCGAGACGCTGCAAACGGGAACGACCGTTCGGCGGACGGAAACGATTGTGGGAACCCGAAAGTGATTATCTTCGCGTCGGTTCCTAACTTCCGTTGGTTCATGAAAACCTTACTCTTAACCGGTCTGATGGCCGGTTTTTTTCTGTCGGCTTCCGGGCAGAAGGCCGCGCGTCGGGCGGAAGCGGGTGGCTCCGTGCCGCTCCAGGAAGCCCCGGCCGAATCGGTCGGCATGAGCACCGAGCGGCTTGGACGCATGGACGTCGTTATTAACGACTACATCGCCCAGGGGCGGCAAGCGGGCGTGGGCGTCTTGGTGGCCCGCAACGGCCGCGTTGTCTACCACAAAGCCTACGGACAGGACGATGTGCAGGCCAAAACGCCCCTCAAACGCGACGCTGTCTTCCGAATTGCTTCGCAGACGAAAGCCATCGCCAGTATCGGTTTGATGATCCTGTTTGAGGAAGGCAAGTTTCTGCTTGATGACCCTGTCTCGAAATACATTCCGGCGTTCAAAAATCCGAAAGTGCTGGACAAATACAACGAGAAAGACACGACTTACACGACCGTTCCGGCCAAGCGCGAGATTACGATCCGGCAGTTGCTCACCCACACGTCGGGCCTGAGCTACCCCAGCATCGGCACGAAAGAAGCCGTTGCCATCTACGCTAAGAATCGCATTCCGAGCGGCATCGGTACGCCCAACGGCTCGCTCGAAGACGCCATGAACCGGCTGGCCGCCCTGCCGCTCATGCACCAGCCCGGCGAAAAGTGGACGTACGGCCTGAGCGTTGACGTGGTGGGTCGTCTCATTGAAGTGCTGTCGGGGCAGTCGCTCGACCAGTTCCTCCAGACGCGTCTGTTTAAGCCGCTGGGCATGAACGACACGTTTTTCTACTTGCCCGCGGCCAAGCAGAATCGCCTGACGCGGGTGTATACCGAAGACTCCACGCGGGCGCTCCGGCGGCTGCCGGCGCAACGCGGCATCTCGGAAGACTATCCCAAACAAGCCGGAACGTACTATTCGGGTGGGGCGGGTTTGTCGTCAACGTTGTACGATTACGCCATTTTCCTGCAAATGATGCTCAACGGGGGCGAATACGGTGGGCAGCGCATTCTCAGCCCAACGACGGTACGCTTGATTACGACCAATCAGATTGGCGACCTGAATCAAGGTCAGAATAAATTTGGACTGGGTTTTTCGATTACGTCCGAACGCAGCGCGGCCCGGCTGCCGGTGTCGGAAGGGACGTTTGACTGGGGTGGATTTTTTGGAACGACGTACTGGGTTGATCCCAAAGAAGGCATCGTGGCCTTGCTCTACACCCAGAAGGTGCCCAACAGCTACGGCGACTTGACCGATAAATTTAAAGTGCTGGTCTATCAGGCCATTACGCAGATGAACGAGCTGAACAAGTGAGCATGAAACAACGCCTAACCCTCGCCTTCTTTCTGCTGGTTCAAAGCGTCTACGCCCAAACGGCCGACCAAAAGGCAGTGAGCGACACCGAACGACGCCGGTTCAACGCGCAGATTAAGAAGGATTACGCCGTACTGGAGCAAATCTTGTCTAATGATTTGATATACACTCATTCTAATGGTCCTGTCGACAATAAAGTAGCTTATATTCAGTCGATTCGCGCCGGTAAGCTGACCTACGAGGCCATCGACGTGCAGGAAGAAACCATTCGTATCTACGGCAATACGGCCGTGGTAAACGGCGTCTGCCTAATCCGGGCCACCAGCAACGGCGAAACCATCAATACCCGCATTCGCTACACGGATGTGTACGTTCGCAACGGTACGCAGTGGCAGATGGTGGCGTATCAGTCGTTGCGGTTAGCGCCGTGAAGGACGAATAGCGAAGAGTGAATTGCGAGTGTACTATTTACGTCTTCATTCCTCACCCCTCGCTATTCACCCCCTTTACACCTTCAGAAACTCCCGAAGCTCCGTCGCGTCTTGCGGGTTCATGCGGCCGGCCAAGACTAAGCGCAGTTGGCGACTGCGCAGGGCGCTGTCGTAGCGGGCTTTTTCTTCGTCGGTTTCGGCAATCAGTTCGACCATGTGCGCCCGGGCATTGTCCGCA
>CAXUEB010000204.1:428-3445 GCA_964249775.1 uncultured Spirosoma sp. | reverse complement strand
CTTCGATGGGCCGGCCACTCTGGTCGACGGCCACGAATGTATAGTACGCGCTGTTGGTGCTGACCCGGATGCCCGCCGGAATGTCTTCGGCCCAGACTTCAATAAACACTTCCATCGACGAACTGAACGCCCGCGTCACCTGGGCCTTCATCGTCACGATGTTGCCCAGCCGGATAGGTTCGGCAAAGGAAACGTTATCGACCGAGGCCGTCACGACGATGCGGTTGGAGTGTTTCTGGGCGGCAATGGCAGCCGCGATGTCCATGAAGTGTAGCAGCCGCCCGCCCATCAGGTTGCTGAGCGTATTGGTGTCGTTGGGTAGCACCATCTCGGTCATCACCGTCACGGACTCGCGGGCGTATTTGGGTTGGGGCATTCTGAAAAATTTAGTTTTATATTGTTGATGGGGCGTGTGTTTCCAGTATACGAACTGAACCTGTTTAAGGTTTATGCGGTGCGCTGGAAAATGTTCAGTCTTTGTCATTTCGACGCAGGAGGAATGACAAAGACTGAACAAACTTCACGTTTTATTTCTTCACTTGCCCAAACCAAACGGCCATTTCGGTTGGGCCTCGGTGCGCCCAGGCGTAGTAGGGAATCAGCGTCAGCGGCTGCGTAGCGGGGGAGTTACCGGTAGTTGAGCGTACTTGTTTGCCCGTTAGCACCGTAACACCGCCCAGCATTCCGGGCCGGTACTCCGGCGTTAGCGTACCGTCTGGCGTTAGGTCCAGCGCCTGACCGCCGTTGTCGACGCCCTCGGCGCAGTACACCAGCGGGCCGCGCTCAATGGCGAAGCGGTTCTGGTCATCTTTTACGTTGGCGTTGGCCATTACCTGCCGCACCGGCATATTCATGGCAAGAACAACACGGTCGCCCGCTTTCCAGGTACGCGTAACGACGGCGTAGCCGTTCTCGATCGGGGGCGCTACGGTCTTGCCGTTTACCGTCAGGGTGTAGCGGGCAGGCTGCGCGTTGCGGTAAGCGTAGAGTTGGCTGGGCATGGGCCGGCTGTCCACCCAGCCTGGCACCCGAATGCGTAGCGCAAACTGATCCGCCCGCTTGGGCCGGACGGTCAGGGCTACGGTTCCATCCCACGGGTAGTTCGTTCGCTGCTCGACGGTCACCGGCGTTTGGCCGACGGTCAGGTTTGCGGTGTTGGTCAGGAATAGGTTGACGAACAAACTTTTGTCTTTCACGGCGTAAACGTAACCCGGCAGCGACGGCAGAAACCGCACTACGTTGGTCGGGCAGCAGGACGTACCAAACCAGGGTGCCCGTTCGGCCGCCACGCCGACGTTGAACTTGCGCTGGCCGTCCGACGCCAGCGGGTTGACGTAGAAGAACTTGTCGCCTTCCAGCGATACGCCCGCCAGAAACCCGTTGTACAGCACCCGCTCAAATACGTCCATGTACTTAGCTTCGCCCGTCAAGAGAAACAGGCGGTGGTTCCAGAGCAGGTTGGCCACGGCCGCGCAGGTTTCGGCGTAGGCCACGTCGTTGGGCAGTTCGTAGGGTTGCCCGAACGCTTCGCCGTGTTCTTTAGCGCCCAAGCCGCCGGTGAGGTACTGCTTTCGCTCGACCACGTCGGCCCAGATTTTAAGTAGCGCGTCGAGATAGTCCCGGTCCTGCTGAATGGCGGCAATGTCGGTCATGGCCGCGTACATGTAGCCCGCCCGCACGGCGTGGCCCACGGCTTCGGTCTGTTGCGTGACGGGCGCGTGATCCTGCATGTAGCTGGCTCCCCGGCCGGAGCGGGCCGCGTCGGGAAACAATTCGCGTTTGTCGGACCGCCCGCGCATATCCAGCAGAAAGCGGGCAAAATCAAGATACCGCTTGTCGTTGGTCACGCGGTACAGCTTGACCAGCCCCAACTCAATTTCCTGATGCCCCGGCACGACGACCAGCTTGTCGGGGCCGATGGTGTTCATGAGGTAGTTGGCGTTCTTGAGCGCTACGTCCAATAGCGAGCGCTTGCCAGTGGCTAAATGGTGCGCAACGGCGGCTTCGTAGAGGTGGCCGACGTTATACAACTCATGGCTACCCGCCACGAACGAAAAGCGCGTAGCCCCGGCGTCTTTATCCCGTTTGGCGGTGCTGTCCTTCAGAATGGTACGAATTGTGTAGAGATAGCCGTCCGGTTCCTGGGCGGCCTTAAATAGCGTAATTAGGCTGTCCAAGTAGCGGTCGAGCTGGGGATCGTACTGCGTCTGGAGCGAGTACGACGCTCCTTCGACGACCTTAAATACGTCCTAATCGTCGTAGCGAATGCCCCGGAACGTGCCCTTTTTCAACCCACCCGCCACGGCGAAGTTGTCGATGCGGCCGGTCTCTTCGCACTTCCTGAAACCAAACGGAAGGGTCACGGTGCGGTTGGTTTCCAAGCGCGGCTGCCAGAAGCCGCCGTCTATTTTAACGTTCGTAAACGCAACCGGCTCAATCGGGTAGTTCTGAGCCTGAACGAGTTGCTGAATGGACAAAACAAGCAAACTAAATAGCCAGCGCTTCATTGGACAATAAATGGGTTAAACAGCGTTTGTATGCTACAATTTGGATAATTTTTTGCATTAAAAGAATGTTGTATCATTAAACTAATGGACTCAGCAGCAATCCAAGAGAAAAAGTATGCGTGCCCGCTTCGTAACCGACTTAGGCAAATTCCGTCAGAGAATTGAACACCGACCTGTAGCTTACTCCATGAAACGCAACCTAATGTCTGCTCTGCAAACCTACCGCTTTCAGGCGGGTTTGCCCAATCAAATCACCGGTCAATGGACCGAAGAACAAGCTTACGACTGGTACGACCGCCAACCCTGGCTGACGGGGTGCAATTTTAATCCCAGTACCGCCATCAACCAATTAGAAATGTGGCAGGCCGAAACGTTCGATCCCGTCACGATCGACCGCGAACTGGGCTGGGCCGAATCGCTCGGCTTTAACACGGTGCGGGTGTTTTTGCACTACCTCGTCTGGCAGCAGAATTCGGCCGGGCTAAAGCAACGCATGGATCAGTACCTGAC
>CAXUEB010000204.1:0-418 GCA_964249775.1 uncultured Spirosoma sp. | reverse complement strand
GGGCACTTTGCCGACGACGAGCGGGTGCGGCTGGGGGATTTGTATAATGAGCCGGGCAACACCGGCCACGGCAACGAGTCGGTGCCGCTGGTCAAGCGGGCCTTCGAGGGGGCGTGGGCCGTGCGGCCGAGTCAGCCGCTAACGGTGGGCATCTGGAACTTTACGCCGGAGTTCGACCTGCTCAACACGCTGTCGATGTTTTACTCGGATGTGGTGACGTTCCACCATTACCTCGACCTGCCGCATTTAGAAAAAATTATCAGGATGTGTCAGGCATACGACCGGCCGGTGATCTGCACCGAGTATATGGCCCGCACCTACGGAAATTACTTCGAAACGCACCTGCCCGTGCTGAAACAGAACGGCATCGGTGCCTTGAACTGGGGCTTGGTCAGCGGACGCAGCAACACCATTTTTC
>CAXUEB010000203.1:9706-10049 GCA_964249775.1 uncultured Spirosoma sp. | reverse complement strand
CCTTGGTTGGGTCGTTTGGGCAGCTTCGTTGGTTGGGCATTCGCGCGCCGTTCTTCGGCACACATCATACTCGTCTTCGCTTGGAAGATTGTCCATTCTTTTTCCAAGTTCATGAAAACGAAAAAATCAACTATTGAGCAGGATGACCTGCTGTTAGAACAATTAGCAGCAAATGCTGACGTAGCAAACGCTGATACAGCCGATGCGACCGTCGCCGAAGCGCCGAAGACAAAGAAAAAGGCGGCTAAAGCCGAAAAAGCTCCCGTAGCGGAAACGCAGCCCGTTGCTGACCAAACCAACGACGACACCGAAATGTCCGGCGTGGACGCGTCCGGCATGGATT
>CAXUEB010000203.1:9234-9696 GCA_964249775.1 uncultured Spirosoma sp. | reverse complement strand
TTTTTACCCTCCACCCGAATATCGCCCGGCAACCGGCCCAGCCAGTTTAGCTTATCGCCGAATAAATAGACGACCGCGCCGATCAATACCAGTGCGGCTCCGATAAGAATGATGTATTTACCCGCGGTTGAATTCATAAACGTTCGGAGACAGACGACTGAGCAAAGACGCCTTTGCCCCTACTGTAACAAAAAATTTGGCCAATCCGTCTTTGTTATCAGTTGGTGTTGAACGCTCGTTCCCCTTTTAATACAAAAGGAAAGACAATTTCATTGTGCTGGAACCAGATTACCCTTACTTTTGTAATAGTTGTACAAGCGGCATCCGTCGCGTCTCTGTTTCTCTCCTTGTTTACACGCTGAGTTAGGTCTGACAGAGCCACGGTATGGATGTACTGAATGGGTTTTCTGTGTGGACGCTTCTGAGGAAGCACTTAGGGTGAATCCCTTGCGCGTGGGCTAA
>CAXUEB010000203.1:2678-9171 GCA_964249775.1 uncultured Spirosoma sp. | reverse complement strand
TTATTACGGTTGACGACACCCCGGCGCAACAACCCGCCCAGGCCGATACACCGGCCGTTGAACAGCCTAAAGCCGATCCGAATCAGGTGCTGTTTTCCAGCTTAGCCATCTCGGACGAGATTTTGCAGGCCGTCACCGACATGGGCTTTGTTAGCCCATCGCCGATTCAGGCCGAAGCTATTCCGCCCATTTTGGCGGGTCGCGACGTCATCGGGCAGGCTCAAACGGGCACCGGTAAAACGGCTGCTTTTGGCATTCCAGCGCTCGAACTGATTGATACGCAGGACCGCTCGGTGCAGGCGCTCATCCTCTGCCCTACCCGCGAACTGGCCCTGCAAGTGGCCGACGAAATTCGTAAACTCGCCAAGCATAAGCGCGGTGTGCGCATCGAAGCCATCTACGGTGGTGACTCCATCGAACGGCAGATTCGTTCGCTCAAGTCGGGTGTTCACATCGTGATTGGTACGCCCGGCCGCGTGATGGACCACATGGAGCGCAACACGCTCAAGTTGGACAACGTCAAGATGATGATCTTGGACGAAGCCGACGAGATGCTTGACATGGGCTTCCGCGAAGACATCGAAAGCATCTTGGAGGACATGCCCGAAGAGCGGCAGACGATTCTGTTCTCGGCGACAATGTCGAAGCCGATCTTGCAGATTACTCAGAAATTCCAGAAAGACCCCGTGCTGGTGAAGGTCGTGAAGCGCGAGCTGACCGCTACTAACATTGAGCAGGTGTACTTTGAGGTGAAGCCGAAAGCCAAAGTTGAGGTCATGTGCCGGCTGATCGACATGTATGACCTCAAACTGCTGCTCGTTTTCTGTAACACGAAGCGCAAGGTCGACGAGATTGTTGAAGACCTGCAAGTGCGTGGCTACCAGGCCGAAGGGTTGCACGGCGACCTGCGGCAAGCACAACGTAACAACGTCATGGGCAAGTTCCGCTCCGGCACAACCAGCATTCTGGTAGCGACGGACGTGGCCGCCCGTGGTATCGACGTGGACGACGTGGACGCGGTAATCAACTTCGATATTCCGCTCGACGAAGAATATTACGTACACCGCATCGGCCGGACGGGCCGCGCCGGCAAATCGGGCCGGGCGTTCTCGATGGTCGGTCGCGATGAAAAATACCGCTTCCGCGAAATTCAGACGTATACCAAAGTACGGGTTGAGAAAGGTGTGATTCCTTCCTTTGAGGACATCGTCGGCGTTCGCAAGGCCCGGTTCATCGAGCAAGTGCAGCAAACGATTCAGGAAAGTAAGGACCTGAACCTGTACGAAGATTTACTGACCCAACTGCATCACCAGGGCTTCACGACCGAACAGATCGTGGCCGCCTTAGTGAAACGCAGCATGGGCCTGGAGAAAAACGAATTTGCCGATCAGAACCTCGGCCTGGAAGACGACCGCCGTCGCGAAGGACCAGACCGCCGGGGCAACGACCGCTTTGGCGACCGCGACAATCGGGGTGGCCGCTTCGAGGACCGGCGTGGTGGTTCGCGTTTTGGGGACCGCGACCGTAGCGATGCACCGGATCGGGGCAACAGCCGCTTTGGCGATCGCCCTCGTTCCGGCGACCGACCCGCTTATGGCGACCGCGGACGCGATGATCGTCCGAGCTACGGTAACCGCGAAGAGCGCCCGCGTTTCGGCGACCGGGGTGGCCGTGACGAACAGCGTGCTCCGCGGGAGCGCGAAGCCAACATGACCCGACTGATGGTCAGCATTGGCCGAAAGGACTTTGTCCGGCCGGGCGACATCGTCGGGGCCATTGCGGGCGAAGCCAACATTCCGGGTAGCAGCATCGGCAGCATCGACATCTTCGACAAGTTCACTTACGTCGACGTACCGAAGGATATAGCCAACCGCGTCGTCGACGTCATGGAAGGCAACACCATCAAAGGCCGCCGGGTGAACGTGGAAGTTGCACGGTAACATTCATTGATTGGATACAACGTAAAAACGCCGGAAGAATTTGTCTTTCCGGCGTTTTTACGTTATCTATTTTACGTACTCGTATGTTTGGTATAATCCTTCTCCACTATTCTCAGATCGTTTTACAATTAACATTGATGCAACTTGTTTCTTAGCATTGAAGGTATATTTGAAATTACATTCTTCCGACACCCAAATTCCCCTTCTGTAATAACTGATTATAGCACGAACTGGCAGATTCCTGTTATACTTACCGTAAAGGGAAGGGTAATATTTGTCTAAAGTATTTAGCATACCTAACCCAAGTTGGGTATACGTAACATTAAACTCGGGATAAGGTAATCCTGAGTTAATGAGTTTAGTGTCATACTGGTAACTCACAGCGATACTATCTTTTAACCCCCGCTCTCCAAGGTATCTTTTGCTGATAGTCATCTTAATTCGATTGCCATTTTCGTAGTTGTGCCCTACCTGTATTCGGTAATATGCCTCATCAGAAATATAAATTTTTGGCAAAAACTCTTCGATTAGATAACCTTCCACACTATACTCATATCGATTTCCACCTAAATAGTTCTTCCATGATTGATCTTTTCGTTGAGATGTTTTGATTACGTATTTTTGATCACTTAAAAACAACGTATCTGGATAGAATTGATCCGGGCTGGTTGATATAAATTGATTTACATCCTGTTTATAAAACATACCATTTATATTGATTATTCCTTGTTGATCGTATTCATATAGCCATTGGCTGGCCAAATTCTTGTAAGTAGATATAACTGTCTTAAAGTAATCTTCGGTCAAGCTCTCGACCCGTTCGTCGGGCGTATCCCATGATGAACGGTCGACTGAAATTATTTCACTAATCTTAGCTTGCTGAAGCTGCAATGCTTCGCTCTCCAACGGAGTAACGTAGTCTGGGTAATCTTCCGCGTTAATACCAGCGTCTTTGCAAGCCACCACTCCAAAAACAATCGTCAAGAAAACTCCACATACAGCTCGCATTAAGATATAACTTCGTCTCATTACAAAATAAAATCTAGTGTCATGGGTGAAGGCAATGTACAACCTAATTTTCCTCGTAATAATACCCGAAAATAATGCCCATTTCGTCCTCACTCGTCAGCCCAAAATTGACGGTCTTGCTGGTCGCATTGTTGTAGGTAATCTCCGACGTTAAGCCCTCGCCTTTTTGCAGCTCAATCGGTGTTTTGAACGTCACGATGTCGGGGTGTTCCCAGTCGGTGGAGGTGTAGACGATTTCGCCGTTGCGGGAACCGCCGTTAATTTTGATGACGAATTTCTCGCCCAGCTTGTGCATGTGCGAAGTCAGCGTTAGAATCTTGCGCGCCTTGTTGAACGTAAACGACTTAGTCAGCGTCACGCGGCTGTTGCCCGGAATGTTCAGGTTCGTGTTGCCCAGATCGAGCGTCTGCACGACCTGCGTCACCTTGGCTTTGTCGACCGTGTACAAATTAATCTGGGCTTCTCCTTTCGTGACGGCGCTGGTTTTGTTGACGTAGTGCGAATTCAAGTCGAGCGACGCGCCGGCCGGTAGCCGAAGCGCCATGCCTTCGGGGAACGTGTAGTCCAACGACTGCGATTGCGAGCCGGCGAAATACACGTGGTTCGACATCGAAATGGCCGTTGCCAGATTAACCGAATTGTCGGGATTGCGCAGATCGCGAATGTCGTTCAGGTTGGGTAGCAGGCTTTTGTTGCGGAAATCGTAGGCTACGAAGTGGTGACTACCACTGCGCATCTTGATCGCAAAGCGGTTCACGTACACGTCCTGCGTGTTGCCAACCAGCTTGCGCGTAAACAACTCCCGCTCAAAATTGGGTTGGATGTCGAACGGCGCGATGGTCATTTGGATACCCGTTCCGGCGGCTGGCACGGGCAGCGGCTCATACGCAGCCAGCGCAACGGTTTTGTCGTCTAACAGACTCGCGTCCGCAACGCTGCCGGTCCGGGGCGCACCGGCTTCAATCCAGCGTCGGACAAACTCAATTTGCCCATCCGACAAAGCGGGTGCGCCCAAGGGCATCGGATTGCCGTAGGATTTGCCGCTGTGGTGGCTGGCCGCTACGTTCAACTTGTGGTAGAGCAGACTTTCCAACGAAGCAAACGCCTTAACGCGCTTCAGTCCGTCGGCCTTTGCCGCACTATTTTTCGGATCAACGCCGACTAAGTTCTGGTACGCAACCCCTTCGGCTAAAACCAGCCCGTGCTGCGCAAACGACGCATCGCGCTCGGACGCGTGACACCCCGACGTAGCGCAGGACGGCGTCAGCATCCGCTGTTGCAACAAATCAAACGAAGCCGTTCCGGTTGGGGCTGGGGTCGTTGCGTCGGTATCGGGTGTTTGGCACGATGCCAGCAGCAACGCCGAGGCACCGATACTAAGAACGAAGCGGGTATACGTCAGGCGGTTCATGCGCGGTTGGCGAAAAGCTACGAAAGATAACGATTCTTTGCCTGGTAATGGCATGTGGCGTCGGCTGATTCAATCGATTCTAAGCGGATTTTTCGCTTAGGACACTAAACTCCGCAAAAATCGGCGATTGCCTTTGCGCCCATCGGTGGGAGCCGGCTTACACGATAGTCTAAAAGCGCAGCACAAAATCCTGTTTCGGCTGCTCCCTCCGGAAAAACACCAGCCCAACCCAGAACAAGTCAATCGTTACCGTAACGGCCGGGTGCGCTTTAATCTCGGCCCACGCCCGTTCCATCTCGGCCGACCAGTGGATGTCGTCGAACACAAACAGGCTATCATTGTGCGTTTTTGGCAGGCAAGTTTCAAAGTAGCGCAGGGTCGGCTCGTAGCGGTGGTTGGCGTCGAAGAATACCAGATCAATTGACTCTAAAGCGGGTACGTGCGCGGCCAGCGTTTGGTCAATATTGCCCGTTACGATCGTCACGTTCGGCTGCCCCAGCCGCTCGAAGGTTTGCCGGGCTACGGCAGCCGTTTGCGGGCACCCTTCAAACGTTAGCACCCGACCACCCTGCGGCCGGATGGCCTCGGCCAAATAAGCCGTCGTTAAGCCCAGCGAGGTACCCAAGTCGACAACGGTTCTTGCCCCAAACTGGCGGATCAAGCGAAACAATAACCGCCCGAATCGGGCCGGTTTCTGCGAATGACGAGCAACATCGCCGATCGTCCGCTTTCGCGACGCGTTGACCTTCGACCCCGCTCCGTAGTCGGTTATGCGGATGGTTTGTCGATTCCGGCGTAGTTCAGTGCGCAGCGATTGGATTGCTTTGAAGGCCGGTTCGCGCCGATTGTCAGGCCGGATAACGTCCGTGTAAATTGAAAATAGAAAAGGGGAATGCAGCGAGTGTTCGTCGCGAGCGCGACTTAAGTAACGAAGATAAGCGAGTAGCAAGCCGAGGAGTAATTGCGTTAAACGGGATGACGGTTCGGGGCAAACCCAGAAGCACCGCTCCCGGCCGGTCGACCGCCGACGGCGAACCGGTCAAACACCAAACAAACGTTAATTGAGCTTATAGGGAACAACCATCGTAAACTCGGGGATGGTTACGCGCAAGATCTTTCCGTCGATGATGCGCTCGACCAAGTACGTGCCGGCCATCTTGCCAATGCTCGACCGCAGGTTGCAACCCGATACGTACTCATGCACTTCGCCCGGTTCCAACACCGGCTGCTGCCCCACAACCCCTTCGCCTTCTACTTCGCGGACCGTGCCGTTCGAGTCGAAGATGGTCCAGTGCCGCCGGAGCAACTGAATGGTGTAATCGCTGGCGTTCTCGATCGTAATCCGGTAGGTAAAGACGTAGTGCGCCTGCAACGGGCTGGAATAATCCGCCTGGTACTCGGTCTTTACGCTAACTTTCACCCCTTCTGTGACGGACGATACCATAAAAATCCTGTCGTTTGGCAACCTTAGAACGAAAATTAGGTTGATTAGTTTTGTTACGCAAGAACCGTTTTCAAAAAATTTTTGGAAGGTGGATTCCGGCGTTTTCGGGCTGATTTTGCCCATCACCTCTCTTCCATGATCCCATGAAAGTTACCATCGCCGAATCGTGGCAACCCCTTCTACAACCCGAATTTGACAAACCGTATTTCCGGCAATTAGCCGAATTTTTGCGGCAGGAATACGGCACCCAACGCGTGTATCCGCCGGGTAAACTTATCTTTAACGCCTTCGACAAATGCCGGTTTGAAGACGCCCGCGTTGTTATTCTGGGTCAGGACCCGTACCACGGCGAAGGGCAAGCCAACGGCCTGGCGTTTTCCGTCGCCGACGGCATCACCAAGCCACCGTCGCTGGTGAATATCTTTAAGGAAATACAGGACGATCTGGGCAAGCCCATTCCTAAGTCGGGCAACCTCGAACGCTGGGCCAGTCAGGGCGTAATGCTGCTCAACTCGACGCTCACGGTACGGACAGGACAGGCCGGTTCGCACCAGGGCAAAGGCTGGGAGAAGTTTACCGACGAAGTGATTAAGGTAATTTCCGACCAGAAAGAAAACGTCGTCTTTATGCTCTGGGGAGCCTACGCTCAAAAGAAAGGAGCCGTTATCG
>CAXUEB010000203.1:0-2668 GCA_964249775.1 uncultured Spirosoma sp. | reverse complement strand
AGAGATTGCTGACGCATGACTCCTTTCTCCTTCTCCCCCTTCCTGCTTTCCTCCTTCTTCTTAATCAATCGTCCGAAACAGGCGGTTCCAGCGAATTTTGTTGTACCACGCGTCGGGGTTTGGGTCGAGCGACATCCAGACGAACACGGCTTTACCAACGATGTGGTCTTCGGGCACGAAACCCCAGTAGCGCGAGTCGGCTGAGTTGTGCCGGTTGTCGCCCATCATAAAGTAGTAATCTTGCTTGAACGTATACGAGGTGATGGGTTGACCGTTTATTTTGACGCTGTTGGTCGTTAATTCAACCCGCTCGTTGCCTTCGTATTTTTCGATGACGGTGCCGTAAAGCGCAATCGTCTGCTCGTTCAGTTGAACGGTCGTTCCCTGCTTGGGAATCGTGACGGGGCCGTAATTGTCGCGGTTCCACTTGTAAGCGGGCGTGCCGTAGATACCCGGCATCATCTCGCCCGGCTTGTCGGCCATCGGCTCAATGCCTTTTACCCAATCGAACGGCTTAAGTTGTTCAATCACCGCTTCGGTCGTGTTGACGCGGTAGCCCACGGTCACCGCGGCTTTGGTCGAATCGTTGTATTCTTCCAGCGGCTGCCAATTTAAGGTCGGCGCGCTGGGATCGCGAAAGTCGTTGACAATATCGTATTTGCGGAAAAACGCTTCGTCGAGCGTCTGCGTCGTCCGCATAAAATATTCGTGTTCGGCGCGGGGCGGCTTGGAAAACGGCTTGCCGTTGATGTACACGACCTGCTGACGAACCTCCAACTGATCGCCCGGAATGCCGATGCAGCGTTTGATGTAATTCGTTTTCAGATCCGTTGGGTACGCCGGCTGCCCCGGTTCCTGGGGTGGGTAGTTAAACACGACCACGTCACCATTTTTAACGTGGGTAAAGCCCGGCAGCCGGTACGACGGCAGTTGAATGGCCGTGCTGTACGACGGAATGTTGGTGCCCCAGATTTTCTGGTGCGTCAGCGGCCCTTGCTGGGGCGTTTTGGGCGTCCGGGTGCCGTAGTGCAGCTTGCTGACGAACAGGAAGTCGCCCACCATCAGGCTGTTTTCCATCGACGGCGTCGGAATGGTAAACGCTTCCATGAACAGCCAGCGGATAAGCGTGGCGGCCACGACCGCAAACAGCACCGAGTCGAACCACTCGCGAATGGCCGACTTTTTGGGTTTCTCGACCTTGTTCTCAACTCTTGTTTTTACAACAGACACAGTATCGTTCGATTATGGAATAGGCAAAATTAAGCAATTGTCCCCAAGCTAGCGCGCTCTTCTCCCCGCGGGTTTACCGTTCATCACGAACCGCGCCGTTCAGCAGGTCGTCCATGCCGAAGACGCCCGTTCGGCCCACGAGCCACTCGGCCGCCAGCACGGCTCCCAGCGCGAAACCCTGCCGGCTGTGGGCCACGTGCGAAATTTCGATCTGGTCCACTTCGGATTCGTAGCGAATGGTGTGCGTACCGGGCACCTGCCCTTCCCGGCGCGACTCAATCTGGACGGCGTCGGTGCTGTTAATGCGCGAATTGGGGCTTAGCGGGCTTCCGTTGGCGTCATTCGGGTCGACCTCCGGGCTGGCGTCTTTACTCACCCAACGGCGTTTGTGGGGCAAGTGCTCCAGCATTCCTTCGGCCAGCGTAATGGCCGTGCCGCTGGGCGCGTCTTTTTTCTCGGTGTGGTGAATCTCCGTCATCGACACGTGGTACGACGGGTAGTTACGCATGAATTGGGCCAGGATTTTGTTTAGCCGGAAAAACAGATTGACGCCGATGCTGAAGTTCGACGCGTAGAAGAACGCGCCGTTCCGCTCCTGGCACAACTGGTCAATCTCGGCGCGGTGACTCAGCCAACCGGTCGTGCCGCTCACCACCGGCCAGCCGCGCCGGAGGCAGTACGTCAGATTTTCAACCGCCGATTCGGGCGCGCTGAACTCAATTACCGCATCGACGGCGTCGGCCGGTAGCGCATCCAAGTCCGGGCGATTGTCAATAGTAATGCGGCCCGCAATCTGATGACCTCGTTCGAGCGCGGTTTGCTCGATGGCCTTACCCATTTTACCGTAGCCGAAGAGAAGGATGTTCATGTGGATTTGTGGTTTGTGCCGGACCGGCACAAACTTTATTTAAACGTCATCGCCACGCGCACGCCCGGCACCAAGCCCACTCCGGGCAGGGGCAGCACGTTCGGGCGAACCTTCAGAGAGATGTCGTCGGATAAATCAAACGTTTTCAAATGAGCCGCGACGTTGGCCTCGACCGCGTTGAGCGCCCAACCCGCAGCAAACAGAATGACGGTAAAATCACGTTGCTGCCGAAACTGGTCGCTGCCTTGTTTTAACTGCTGGATACCAAGGACCTTTCCTCGAACGACGGCCGTCTGTGATCCAGCCGGTTGTCCATACGCTTCTGCGTAGCCGGCTATCAGGTCTTTATACCAGCGTTGGTTCCACCGAAATATCATTGCGCCCGCAACGGCACCGCCGTAGATAAACGGCAGCTTCCAATACTGCCGATTGTAAATCTGCCCCAGGCCGGGCAACATCAGCGAACGGATGGTGGCTTTGCGCGGAATGATCCGGCGAATTTCTGCCTGTTGCTTTGAACTCAGACGAACGGTGTCGGGGCCGGCCAGCGTGGTCGAATCGTCGGGCAAA
>CAXUEB010000202.1:0-10086 GCA_964249775.1 uncultured Spirosoma sp. | reverse complement strand
GCCGGGCCGCCAGCGAACTCGCCACCGCGTAGGGCACGTAGGTTTTGGCGCTGTTGTCGGTGTTGTCGAGGTTGACCGTCGTGCGGAACAGGAGACCGTCGCGCAACTGTACCTCGCCGAAGACCGACCCAATCGTGCGGAAGCGTTTGGTTTCGCCGATAATGTTCTGGAGTTTACCGATGGGGCTGTTGGGCGAAACGCTCCAGCGGTACTGCCCGTTGCGGCCCACGTTCGGGTACAAACCCATCGTGTCTTCTTGCACGGGCGTAAAACTCACTAACTGGTGCAGAATGTTGTCTTTGCCTTCCACGCCGGGGTCGTTGTTGATCGAGTACGTCGGGGCGAGGTTCAGGCCCACCTTGAGCCGTTTGCTGGCATTCACTTCCACGTTGGCCCGCGCTGAATAGGCCGTGTAATCGGTGTTGATAACCATACCCTGCTGCTTGACGAAGTTGCCCGACACGTAGTAGCGCACGAACTCATTGCCCCCGCTGGCCGATACCTGGTGATTTTGCACCAGGCCCCGCCGGAACGCTTCGTCCTGCCAGTCGATATAGCGCAGACCCGGATGGCCCGGCAAGGCCCAGCGGTCATCGGTCATGAAGTTGGTGTTCACCTGACCCGCGGGGAGTCCCAGAATGGTCCGGCGCTGCTCGTTGGTCTGCGCGGCCGTCCGGTTTGGTCCCGACGCTACCCACTGGGCGTTAATCATCTCGGTTGCCCGGTCGACCCATTCGTCGGCGCTGAGCATGTCTAACTTGCGGGTGCGCTCCATGAACCCGGCGTAGGTGTTGAGCGTCACGCGCGCCTTGCCCGACTGCCCGCGCTTGGTGGTGATGAGCACGACGCCGTTGGCCGCCCGCGAGCCGTAGATGGCCGCGGCAGCCGCGTCTTTGAGCACTTGTACCGACTCGATGTCGTTGGGGTTGATGTTGTCCAAGGGGTTGCCGGTGCCGAAGTTACCCGCCGAGTTGGGAGCCGCCGTCGCTAAGGGAAAGCCGTCGATGACGTAAAGCGGTTCGTTGCCCGCGGTGATCGAGCCGCTGCCCCGCACCTGCACGCTGAAGCCCTTGCCCAGACCCCCGCTGGTTTGCTTGACCTGCACGCCCGCCAACTGTCCCACCAAGGCCTGATCGACCCGCAGAATGGGCCGTTGTTCGATGGTTTTGGCGTCGAAGGAGGCCACCGCGCCGGTTACGTCGGCTTTGCGGGCTGTACCGTAACCGATAACGACCACCTCGTTGAGCGAGCGGCTGTCGGGCGCTAACTTAACTGAAATCACCGACTGGTTGCGGACGGGAATCTCCTGCGTGACGTAGCCAATGAACGAGAACGTCAGCACGGGGTTGGTCCCAGTCGATTTGAGCGTGTATTCACCGTTGGCGTTGGTGACGGCCCCGTTGGCGGTGCCTTTTTGCACGACGTTGACGCCCGGCAAGCCTTCGTTGTTGTCGACCGAGGTGACTACGCCGGAGATGGTTTGGGCTATACTGTTCCAACTCATCAGCAAGGCCATCAGCAGCAGGATTGAGGTAAGGAATCGGGTAGATCTTCGCATGGATGTAAACCGGTTAGAAAGGTATCCGTAAGGCTTCTCCCAACTAAAGTTGGATTCCGCTCCTTACAAAATTGCTCAATACGAAGAGCGTAACCTTCCCGCACTCTCCTGTTTACATCGTTTTTGAGTCTATCTTTCCGACGCCGTTGAATTCTCCTGAATGTAGACCCGTTACAAACCCGATTAAGGCGGTGCCCGCGTGGTTTATGCACCGACTAAGTGCGTCGTCAGCGCTTGGGATACGGTGTTTTACCTTTGGCCGCAAACCACAGAATCCGGTTCATCTCGTCGTCTTCGCCCTTGTCGGTGCCTTCTTTGGCGTTCTTGGCCGACAGTTTCGCGTAGTAAAGCGCCGATCCGGTCAAGGCCGACAAGGGCTTGTTCATCTCGTCCAACGGAACCCGGTTGGGCAGGTAGGTGTAAGGCTGAGCGGCTGGCTTGTCGGTAAAGCAGTCGAACATGGGCAGGGCGGTGGCGTCGATGGGATTCATCGGCGGCAGGCCCAGAATCAATTCAATCGTGCGCAGCATCGAAATCTGGTTGTAGTTGGTCTTGACCGTGCGCCCAAGTTTTGAGTAGGGGCTGAGCACCAGCGCGCCGGTGCGGTAGGCCGAGATGTGGTCCCAGCCGCCCTGCGAATCGTCTTCCGTCACGAACACGACCGTCGAGTCCCAGAATCGGCTGTGCGACAGAGCGTCCATGATGCGGCCGAGGGCGAGATCGTTGTCGGCGACCTGCGCCCGCGGGGTGGGGTAGCCGGGCGTCGTACCGGCCGTGTGGTCGTTGGGTAGGGCAATAATCATCAAGGCGGGTAGGCTGTCGCCCGGTAGCTGCTCGTAGCGTTTTACCTCCGCAATGAACGCGTCGGCGCGGAGTTGATCGTTGATTTTCGGGTCGTCGTAGCCGGGAAAGTCGGGTGACAGAATGGGCCGGACGCGCGAGATGGTGCTGGTATTCTTGAAGACGAACGGCTCCTTGCGCTGGTACTTGCCCCAGATGTCGGCCCACTTCAGCGACTGATCGAACTCGGTAAAGCAGGCTTCGCCGTAGATGCGCACCGACTTGCCGTGGTCGAGCGCGTGATTCCAGATGAAGCCGTGCTGACTGTACACCAGCGCGTCGTATTGCCGGTGCGGATAGCTCCGAAACCACGCCCGCGTGTTCTTGGCGATGTAATCCGACACCATGCCCGCGTCGGTCCACTGATGCCCTTCGGCCGACGATTTACCCGATACGTGGTAGTTGTCCAACAGCGAATACGTCAGGGCCAGTCGGTGCTGATTGGGCGTCACGCTATCGCCGTAGATGCACAGCGCCGGCATTCCGCGGCCCTGCGGCAGATCGCCGTAGACCTGATCGTAGGTGCGATTTTCCTTGATGATGTAGACGACGTGCTTAAACACCGACGGCTCGCCGGTACGCTCCGGCACGGGCCGCGGCCGGACGCCGGGCCGGGGCAACTGTCGACTCAATTGCCGCCGGAATGTCAGGTTCATCTCCCGCACCTGCTTCGTGTACTGGGCGAGTTGAGGGGCGTTAGGCACCGGAATAACGGACAACGACGCCAGTTGCTCGTGGGCGTTGTAAGCACCGGGCGTGGATTCGGGCAGTTTAGAAAACCGCTTGCGGAGTTCGGAAGTCCGGTTGGCGACCCGCGCGCCACGGGCTTCGAGATTGGTCAAGAACAGGCTATTGTCAGTCCACAACAGACCCGATGGGTACGCTTCGGTCGGAATGTAACCCGCGACGGTCGGCGTTTGGCCTAACTTTACCACCGCAACGGCGTGGTCGAGGCCGTTGGCCACGAACAGCGTTTGCCCAGTCGGGTCGATGGCTAAACCGTTGGGACTGCTGCCGATGAGACGATCGGACGTATCCGCTTGGTTCCCGAACAAACCCACTGGAATTTGCCGCGTGACGGAGTCGGTTGCCAAGTCGATCTCAGAAACCGTATCGCTGTTGCCGTTAGCGACGTACAGCACGGGTTGCTTTGGGTTGATAACCAACGCGTTCGGATGCAGCCCCACCAAAATCTCCTTCACTTGCCCACCGTTCGTTGGATTAAAGACCGACACCGTACCCCGAAGCGTTGCGCCCGTGCGCGGATTGATGTACGCGTCGCCGTAAGGCACTCCGGCCGTTTCGAGCTTGGCGTCACTCCCGTTCGTGCGCAAGCTATCCGGTCGGGAACCATCCGGTCGGGGAGTATCCACTCGGGGACCACCCGTTCGTGGGCCGCCCCAGTTGCTGACGTAAACTTTATTATTGGCCACGACCACGCCGAACGGAGCCACGCCGGTTGGTGTAGTCCAGACCACACTGCGGTCGACGAAGCGCACTTTCGCTAACTGATTGTTGCCGTTCAGGACGACGTACAGAAACGGTTCGCCCGCTTCCACGCTGACGGCCACGTCGTTGGGCAGGGACAGCGGTGCGGGAGCCACCGGACTGAACGCCAGTAGTTCGGCGTTGCTGATCTTGCCGTCGGCCCAGGTTGCGATCATCACGCCGGACTTGCCCTTCGACTCCGAAGCGCCCCAGACGATGTACGTTCGGTTTTGGTGGGTAAAAGCTTCGATGCCCGAAAACGTGCTCATCATGGCTTTATAGTCCGGCACGTCGCGGAAGCTCCAGCGGTGCACGATCGACCGGCTGACCCGGTCAATCACCGCAATTCCGTAGCGATCCTCCACGACAACCTGTTTGCCACCGGGCAGCAGCGCCACGTCGAGCGTGTGGTTTTCGAGTCGCGGGTCGCCGTAGGTCAGCACCGTTCCGGCCGATTGGGCCAGTCGGTTATACGGCATAATCGTGGGCGATTGGTCGCCAAGGGTTTGTTTATCGGTCCGGTGACGGTA
The DNA here is from genome assembly GCA_964249775.1 of uncultured Spirosoma sp. Classification (GTDB taxonomy): domain Bacteria; phylum Bacteroidota; class Bacteroidia; order Cytophagales; family Spirosomataceae; genus Spirosoma. Next base: position 5,670 of record CAXUEB010000202.1, on the reverse strand, counting down.
CGCCCGCGGCTGCGCCGTCACCGACCCACTCAGCGCGAGCACTAAACCAATAACAAAAAGACCTGACGTGTTCATGGGTGCAGGAGAGGATTGAGCCGGAGGTACTTGCCTCCGTCGAAGCGGATAACGTAATCGGATTTGACATGCGTACTCGGTCGGTAGTAATCCGTCGTGATGATCTGCGCGCCCGACCGGCAGGCGGCTTCAAACGTCCGCTTGTCGTTCCGGCGGGCTTCTTTCGTGTCGGCGTCGGCGCGGGTGCGGACAAGGTAGCCTTTTTTGACCAGCTCCTGAATCTTGGCTTCGTTTTTCAGCGCATCGTTCAGGATTAAAAACGCAGCTTCGGGCGTGCCCGGCTCGGCGTTGGTGAACAGCACCCGGCCCCGCAGCGACGGATGGCCCGCGCTGTAAGCGGCCCGTCTGGCTTTTTGAGCGGAAGTAAGCTGCTAATTCATCGGGCGTAAAGGCGCGTTGCAGGTCGAATCAGCGCTGATTCTCGAAAGCCAGCTCCACCGCCGTTCGTGCAGGATGGCCAATTTGAGCGTTGGGTAGCGGCCGTTGTAGGTGGCGTTGGCGCGGGCGGCTGCGTACAGGTCCAGCCGGGCGCGCTCCCGCACCTGATCCAAAAAGCCAATGGCCGCGGCTTCGTCGCCGAGGTACTGATTGACGTCGGCCAGCATCAGAATGACGTCGGCGTAACGAAGCAGAATCCAGTCGTTACCGCCGAGGCCCTGCGTGGTAGCGCCCGAACTGGCGTCGCGGAACTTGGTGATGAAGTAACCGCGCACGTTGGCCGCGTTGGTGTACTTGATCGAGTAATCCCGGCGGCTGTCGCCTTCTTCGTAGTCCTTGACCAGGTCGGGCGTTACGTTGCCACCCACGCCGGTGGTGGTCCGCAGCGAGTTGACGGTTTCACCCTGCGCCGATACGCTGATCTGGTCGCTGGTGGTGCGCTGCGCCGTATAACCCGCCAGCAGGCTCAGGTTATGCCGATCAAACTGCCTCGTGTACGTGGCCGTAAACTCGCCCAGCGCATTTTGGTAGGCCGTCGTTTGGGCCGTGGCGCGGGCGGCTGCAAGGGCCTGGAGCGAGTAGGGCGCGTTGTTGCCGCTGCTCAGGCTTGTCGGCAGGCAGTATTCGTACTTCTCGTTATACGTCTGCAAGCCCACGTTGGCCCGGACATTCAGGCCCGGAATCAGCTCGTAGCTCAGCGTTCCGTTGTACGTGCCGCGCAGTCCCCGGCGGGTGATGTTGGTCTCCCGCGCCAGGGCCACCGGGTTGATGCCGAACTGGTATTCGTAGTCGAGTTTGCCCTTGCCGTCCTTGCCGCGCTTGGTCGTGATGAGTACCACCCCCCTGACGTAGGGCGCTCCGCTGACCTGCGCGACCTGCACCCCGGCCAGCTTACCAACTAACGCCTGCCCCAGCGTCGGGGCGGCCAAGTTCAGTTCGCGGGCCTTCACGTTCGACACGGCACCCGTTAGGTCGCTCTTGCGCAGGGTTTGGTAGCCCACCGCCACAACTTCGTTCAAGACGTTGACTTCTTCTTTCAACCGGATTGTCAGCGACGTCTGCCCACCAATCACAACTTCCTGGGCGGCAAAGCCCACGAACGAAAACACAACCGTCGCACCCGGATTTACGTCGAGCGAAAACTGCCCATTCGCGTCGGTAACGGTGCCTTTCTGCGTTTGCTTTTGACAATACCCACGCCCGGTAAGGGCTAATTGGCTTCGTCGGTGATGACGCCCGTGATGCGCGTTATGGACTGGCCCGAACGGACCACCGTTGGGTGACCTCCGGCCAACGCAGCGGGTTGGGTCAGCAGGCTGACGGCTACCGCCAGCAGGGCCACTGACTGCCACACGACAGTTCGATTGACGTAAACGTTGAGGTTCATGTTGTTTAATTGGGTTGTCTAATCGGGTAAATAGAATTACTCAAACGAACAGGACCGCTACGGGACGTTTGGCGCAGCGAAGAACTACCAGTTGAGATTCACGAAATGCACGTTACCGGCGCGGGACGACGTAACGGCGAGGCCGCGCGTCGGCTATTGGAGCAGCGCAAAGCCTTCGAGTTCGTCGGCTTTGTCCACGTCGATCGTACTGAGTACAACCTGTTTGCCGGATTCTACGGACTTGCTAAAATTGAGGAACGTGAACCGCCACCGACGGCCTTCAATCTGATTCTGAATCAGGATTAAAACGTTCTTTTCCGGCACGTAATGCAGATTTTGCACCCACGGGCCGCAGGTGAACTTCTTGACCAGCACACCCCGATCGCTGGTCTTTTTGGCCGTTCGCAGCACCGCGGGATCGTACAGACGCACCTCATTGCGCTTGTCGCCGTAGTCGGCCGTAGCGACGTACCATTTACTCTGGTAGCGGACGTATTCGGGGCGGGTGCCCTGAATGCAGGTATCGTCTTCTATGGTATTCAGCAGGTTTCCGTCGAGCGTACCGGTGCGCCGAAGACCGGCCCAGTCCACGCAGTAAATGACCGCCCGCCATTGGGTGCCTTCGGGATTCAAGCGGATGCTGTTGCCGATAAACGTCGGTTCCGTGCCCTGTTTGGCGATGCCCGTCGGGTGATTAATGACGTCCTTGCCGCCCACGGTGAGCTTGTATTCGCGTTGGGTGTATTGTAACGAATCATCCCGAAGTTGGTACTCGCGAATCATGCCCACCTCGCGGTCGCCGTAGAGGTACAACTTGCCATCTACGTAACTGACGCCCTGGCAAGCGCCCAGCGAGTCAACGGTGGTGGATTTGGTTAGCGTCAAATTGGGGGCTGGAATCAGGCGCGAAGCGAAGCCGAGACCCACTACGCCGAGGGCAAAGCAGGCCGCTTGTTGGCTCAACCGGCGGGCAGACCCGAACCGGATCATCGTGTAACGAAATAGGAAAACTTTCTTCATACACTCACCAACGCCGGTGCAAAATTGGCGTTTCCGTATTACGTGGGTGTTACGGTGCGTTTGTCAAATCGTTACCATGTCGCCCGCGCATCGTTTACGAAAAAAGCGAATCAGGAAACGGTTGGTTAGAAATCGCCGGCTGGCCCGCTGGACTTAGCCCCGGCGTATTCGGCCACAAAAGCCAAACTAATCGGCTAACTCAGAAGCGGTGAGTGATTTCTTATCTCGAAACAAAGCCGCCGTCGCCCGTCGCGAACCCAAGACGACGTCAATTAACGCTGGAGGAAAAAGTAGAATGAGCGCAGCCCGACGCGGACGGTAGCCACCGGTTTAGGCTCCGCCCAGACGAATGGGTGCTTCCTTACCAAAACTATCGCGCAGCGCGACGCGGGCCGCGTGGTAGCCGCACATGCCGTGGACGCCCCCGCCGGGCGGAGTGGCCGACGAACAAATAAACAAATCCGGTTTCGTGCGGTCCAGCGTTTGGATTCGGTAGGGTGTCAGGCTTAGGGTTGGGCGGGTAAACAACTGGCCGATGTCAATAATGCCGCCGTTGATGTCGCCCCCCACGTAATTCGGGTTCCAGGCTTCGATCTCGGCCGTGTTCATTGTATGCCGGGCCAGAATCCGGTCGCGGAAGCCCGGCGCGAACCGCTCCACTTGCCGCTCGATGGCGTCGGACTGGTCGACCGTGGAGCCGTTGGGCACGTGGCAGTACGCCCAGGCGGTGTGCCCGCCGGCGGGGGCGCGGCTGGAATCGAATCGGCTTTGCTGGGCCAGCAGCACGTAGGGACGGTCGGGGTGCCCGCCGTCAGAGGTTTGTTGTTCGGCCGCCACAATTTCTTCGAGCGTTCCGCCGAGGTGCACCGTGCCGGCCCGTCCGCATTCGGCGTTGGCAAACGGAATGGGACCGTCCAGCGCCCAGTCGAGCTTGAAGATGCCCGGTCCGTAGCGGTAGCGTTCGAGTTGCCGGCGATAACCGGCGGAAAAACGGTCGCCCGCGATGCGCAGAAGTTGCTTGGGGGTCAGATCAAAGAGGACAACCCGCGTTTGGGGCAAATCCCGGAGTGACCGCACGGGCCGTTCGGTTTGAATCTCACCACCCAACGAGCGAAAATACCCGGCCAGCGCGTCGGCGATGGCCTGCGAGCCGCCCCGCGGCAAGGGCCAGCCCTGCCGGTGACCGGCGGCCATCAGCACGAGCGCAATGGCCGAGGTCGTCAGGTTGGTCAGGGGCTGAATGGCGTGGGCGGCCATACCCGCCAAGAGGCCCCGCGCTTCGAGGGTCTGGAACCGCCCGGCCAATCGCGTGGCGGGCAAGAAGGCGTCGAGTCCGAACCGAGCGAGGTCGATGGGGTGGTGCGGGAAACGCAGCGGCCCCAGCACGTCGGGAGCCAGCGTGGGCCAGTGCTCGACCAGCGACTCAAACAGGTTGCGGTACGTGGGTTCGTCAACGCCCAGCGTCCGGGCGGTGTCGGCCACCGAACCGATTAGCAGCGCGGCCCGGCCGCCGTCGAACGGGTGGGCGGCTGCAACGGGCGGATAAATCCACTTCAGCCCGTACTCGTCCAAGGGTAACTGCTGGAACAGGGGCGAACCAGCCGCCAGCGGGTGAATGGCCGAACCCATGTCGTGCACGAAACCGGGCAGCGTCAGTTGGGCCGAGCGGGTGCCCCCCCCGATGGTGGCCCGGCTTTCGAGCACCAGCACCGCTAAGCCCGCCCGCGCCAGCACGATGGCCGCGCTCAGGCCGTTCGGCCCGGAGCCGACAACGACCGCGTCGTACCTTTTTTCGGTTTGGTTCATGGCCGTTTCAGTTCCGTTGGCTGCGCGGTGTGAACTCGTTGGGGCCTACGCTCTCGCCCGTTGACCACCGCGCAGTCGTTTTTACTTACCCGCCAGATACCGATTCAGGGGGCAATTCGTTAATCGCCGAAGCCCGTCAACGACGGATGCGGCATTCAGCCGGGCACCGGCCCCGTTTGTGTGCGTGTGGTCCAGCACGAAGTAAGTCGTCTGTACCTGTAATGAATCGCCAACCGCGTCGTATTGTTTGGCGACGACTTCGTTCAGGTCGATAAAGTGCGCGCCCCCGGCGCTGGCAACATTGGCGGCCCAACCGCCGTAGCTATCCGACGCCCGCGCGATCCGCCCGCCTTTCCAGACGTTGCGCGGCACGAGCGACAGCACAATGGGCGTTGCGCCCTTGGCTTTGGTGTCGGCGACGTACTTCCGCATGTACCAGCCGTAGCTGTGGACCACCTCGTGCTGTTTGGTGAGCCGGTTATCAATCTCCTCGGTTTCCTCGCCGATGCCCCGGATGGTGCCGCGGGCGCGGGTGGTGTCGTTGATGGCTCCTCCGTCGTTGTGGCCAAACTGCATCATCACAAAATCGCCGGGTTTTAGGCGGGTCCTGATCTTATCCCAGCGCCCTTCGGTCAGAAACGTGCGGCTGCTGCGACCGCCGATGGCGTGGTTCTCGATGCGCAGGCGCGTGGTGTCGAAGTGGGCGTCGATAAAGTGGCCCCAGCCCCACATGCCGCCGTCGCCCTTGTCGCTGGAATTTCTGACGGTCGAGTCGCCGATGAGGTAAAGCGTGGGGCGTTGGGGTTGTAGCGCTGCCAGTCCGACCAGAAGCGTCAACGTTAGTAAAAGGTAAAAGAGTTGTCTCATCGTGTTTGTTGTTCGCAACCGTAGCGGGGGGGGGGGGGGGGGGGGGGGGGGGGGGGGGGGGGGGGGGGGGGGGGGGG
>CAXUEB010000201.1:8176-10147 GCA_964249775.1 uncultured Spirosoma sp. | reverse complement strand
GTACCTCAACCGAGCGGTGGCCTAAGCGGCACGCTACCGCTTTTTCTTACCCGGACGGTACCGCGAAAACTGGGGCTTATTAATTTTATCTTCTTTGGAATTACCCAGCAGCCGCTCGACTAAATCCGGGCGGCCCAGCTTATTCAGGCGGCTGCGGATCCAATCTTTGTGCTCGGCTTTGTACCAGAAGAAGTACCGGTTTTGCGCCAGCTTTTCGTCGCGGGTTTTCGCCGTTTTGACCGGCTTGAGTGTGTAGGGGTGAACGCCGGAGTAGTAGATGACTTCGGCCACCGTCATGGGCGTGGGCGTAAAATCCTGCACCTGCTCAAGTTGAAAACCCATGTCCTTGGTTTCGGCGGCTAAGTTGGCCATATCCTGCTCCTCGCAACCGGGGTGCGACGAAATAAAGTACGGAATCAGGGGCTGCTTGAGGTTGTGCTTGTCCTGTATCTTGTCGTACTTTTTCTTGAACAGCTTGAAGTATTTGAACGACGGCTTGCGCATAATCCGCAGCGTATCGTCGGCGGTGTGTTCGGGCGCAACCTTCAACCGACCCGATACGTGGCGCGTCACCAACTGCTCCATGTACTCGTCGTGGTTGCCGTCTTCGTTATTCTTGTTGAAATCGTCCACCAGCAGATCGTACCGGACGCCCGACCCAACAAACGCTTTCTTGATGTTCGGGTTCGCGTCGACCTTGCGGTACAGCTCGGTCAAGGGCTTGTGCGACGTGTCTAAGTTCGAACAGATAACCGGGTGAATGCAGCTCGGGCTCTGGCAGCGGGCGCAGATCGACTCGTCTTTGCCTTTCATCTTGTACATATTGGCCGACGGGCCGCCGAGATCCGAAATATAACCCTTAAACTCGGGATGCTTCGTGATTTCGTCCACCTCTTTGAGGACCGACTTTTCGCTCCGCGATGCGATGAACTTGCCTTGGTGGGCCGAAATGGTGCAGAAGCTACAGCCGCCGAAACAGCCCCGGTGCATATTGACCGAGAACTTAATCATGTCGTAGGCCGGAATCGGACCGCGCTTTTTATACTTCGGGTGCGGCATCCGCGTGTACGGCAGATCAAACGACTTGTCGATTTCGGCCTCGTCCATCGTCTTGAACGGCGGGTTGATGACCAGCACCTGATCGCCCACCCGCTGCGTAATCCGGTTGGCCTGCCACTTGTTCGACTCAACTTCAACAATCTTGAAATTGGCCGCGTACTTAATTTTGTCGCGCAGGCATTCCTCGTGACTCGACTGTATTCCAGCCGTTGTAATCGCGCAGGTCGGTACGGGCGTCGTGCACAAATGCCACCTGATTAATGTTCCGCATCGACGAAAACGGTACGCCCTGACGCGCGAGTTTTAAGATCTCGCGCAGGGGTTGCTCACCCATGCCGTAGACCAGCATATCGGCTCCTGAATCGACCAGAATAGACGGCATCAGTTCGTCCTGCCAGTAGTCGTAATGCGTCACCCGGCGCAGCGAAGCCTCGATGCCGCCGAGCAGCACCGGCACGTCGGGATACAGTTGTTTCAGAATATTGCTGTAAACAATCGTGGCGTAGTCGGGGCGGAAACCGGCTTCGCCACCGGGCGTGGAGGAATCGTTGGAGCGCAGGCGTTTGTTGGCCGTGTAGTGGTTGACCATGGAGTCCATGCAGCCCGCCGTGCCACCAAAAAAGTATTTGGGCTTGCCGTATTTCTTGAAATCGCGCAGGTCGTCTTTCCAGTTGGGCTGGGCGATGATCGCCACGCGGAACCCTTCGCTTTCCATAATGCGACCGATCACGGCGGTGCCGAAAGCCGGGTGGTCGACGTAAGCATCGCCCGATACGAGCACAATGTCTACCTCGTCCCAGCCGCGTTTTTCAACTTCCTGCTTCGTTAAGGGCAACCAGTCGGTTAGGGGTCTTTCAATCATGAGTACGCGAAATTAGGTATTTTGAAAACCGCCGGATTCCCGAAATGATT
>CAXUEB010000201.1:0-8166 GCA_964249775.1 uncultured Spirosoma sp. | reverse complement strand
CCCGGACGTGGCTGTCCAAGCTACACGTCACAGCGCCAAGTGCGCCGACCGCACCGGTTCGCCGTAGAACACGGTTGCTTGCCGGTCAAAGTCCTCGGTTGAGTCGGTGGTCAGAAACGTCCGTCGGCCGTGTTGACTGCACTGCGCTTCAACTTCCGGGTGCCGACGCAGGTAATCGGTCAGACTGTCGGCCACAATGCCGCCCTGGCTTAGGATGGTTGCGCCCGTGGGCGCGTACTGTCGAATCTTGTCCAGCAGCAACGGGTAGTGCGTACAAGCCAGCAGCACCGTGTCAATCCGGGGCGACTGCGCCAGCAGTTGGTTTACGTGCTGCTGGACAAAATAGTCCGCGCCCGGACTGGCGTATTCGCCGTTCTCAACCAGCGGCACCCACATCGGGCAGGCTTCCTGGAATACGCACAGATCGGGGAAAAACTTTTCGATTTCCACGACGTATGACTCCGACGTCACCGTCCCGCGCGTCGCCAGAATACCCACGTGTTCGGTTTTGGAGTACCGGCCGATCACTTCCGTCGTGGGCCGGATGACGCCCAGCACCCGCCGGTCAGGTGCCAGCGTTGGTAGATCCAACTGCTGAATGTTACGTAGGGCTTTAGCTGAAGCCGTATTGCAGGCCAGAATCACCAGCCGGCAGCCCCGATTAAACAGGTGCTGGACACATTCGAGCGTGTACTGGTAAACCGTCTCGAACGAGCGCGTACCGTAGGGTGTGCGGGCGTTGTCGCCGAGGTAAACGTAATCGTACTGCGGCAGTTTCCGCACAATTTCGCGCAGGACGGTCAGCCCGCCGTAGCCCGAATCGAACACGCCGATGGGTTGGTTTATCATCAGAGTATGCAAAAAACCTGTAAGCCGGGCCGCCGGAGCGGTCTTCGAGACCTTACAGGTTTGATGTACGCCGGTTATTTACACAAAATTTACCCCAACAACGCCTTTCCCTGCGCCAGGGCCGCGTCCAGTCCGCTCGAATCCGAGCCGCCCGCCGTAGCAAAGAACGGTTGTCCACCGCCACCGCCTTTGATATTCTTAGCCAGTTCCTTGACGACCTGTCCGGCGTTTAGCTTTTTATCCTGAATCAGTAAATCCGGCAGCATGACGGCCAGTTGCGGCTTACCGTTGATGTCGGCACCAAGCACCAGGGCAAGGTTGTCTACCTTGGCTTTCAGGTCGTAAGCGAGTTGTTTCAGGGCGTCGGCGTTCGGCACGTCCACGCGTTCGACTAAGCGCGAATGACCATTAATAGTTTCGACTTTGGCCAGCAGTTGATTCTTGAGTTGCTGTACCTTTTCGTTCTGCAAGGCTTCAACTTGCTTCTGCAAGGCACTCCGTTCGTCGATCAGCGTCTGAACCGCTTTTACCACGTCTTTCGGCGCTTTCAGTAGTTCTTTCAATTCACTGACGACGGCCATTTGCTCGTTGACGAGTTGCTCGGCACCCGCCGACGTTTTGGCTTCCACGCGCCGAACGCCCGTCGAGACGGAGCCTTCGCCGGTGAACTTAAACAAGCCAATGCGTGCCACCACAGAGTTCGACCGAGTAGTTCGGATCGAACGTAATGACGCGGACGAAGTCGCCGTATTTTTCGCCGAACAGGGCCGTTGCGCCCATGTCTTTCGCCTGCTCAATGGGCACGTTGCGCTTTTCATCCAGTTTGATGTCTTCGCGAATTTTCTCGTTGACAATACGCTCAACTTCGGCCAACTGCGCGTCGTCTACCTTACTAAAATGTGAAAAGTCGAACCGCAACGCGTCGGGACCAACGTAAGAACCTTTCTGGGCAACGTGCGTCCCCAGCACCTCGCGCAGGGCTGCGTGGAGCAGGTGCGTAGCCGAGTGGTTGCTGGACGTAAACATCCGGCGATCGGCGTCAACCTGCGCGTGAACCGAAATGGCCGACTCTAAAGCGTCGTCTAAATCGGTGTCGTTCGCAATCAGAATCGACAAATCATTTTCTTTTTTGGTATCGGTAATCCGAATGGTTTTCAACCCACTATCCGACGTAAGAATCAGCGTACCAGTATCGCCGATTTGCCCGCCCGACTCGGCGTAGAATGGAGTTTCGGCCAGCACAATCTGGTACTGCGTTCCTTGCTTGTTCTGCACCTTACGGTATTTGACAATAAACGTGTCGGCTTCGGTCTGATCGTAACCAACGAATCGGGTCTGGTCTACCTCGTTCACGTCAACCCAGTCCCCTGCCGACGAAGCTGCGTCTTTTCGAGAACGAACTTTCTGCTCCTGCAAGGCCTTTTGGAAGCCTTCTTCGTCTATCTCAACACCTTTTTCACGAGCAATGAGTGCAGTGAGGTCAGCCGGAAAGCCGAACGTATCGTTCAGTTCAAAAACCGTTTCACCGGGAATCTCATTCTTACCTTCGCTCGTCAACTGGCCAATAATCTGATCCAGGCGACCCAGACCGCTACCCAGCGTCCGCAGAAAGGCAATTTCCTCTTCCCGAATGACCGTCGCGACGAAATCGCGTTGGGCGTTCAATTCAGGAAATACGTCGGCGAACTGCCCAGCCAGCGTCGGCACGAGCTTGGTCATGAACGGCTCGGTTAGGTTCAGGTACGAATAGCCGTAACGGATGGCCCGGCGCAAAATTCGCCGGATGACGTAACCCGCTTTGGCGTTGCTCGGTACCAGCCCGTCGGCGATGGCAAACGACACGGCCCGGATGTGGTCGGCAATCACGCGCATCGCAACATCGGGCTTTTCCATACCGCCGGTGTAGGTTTTGTCCGACAGTTCTTCAATCACCCGAATCGTGCCCGAAAACACGTCGGTGTCGTAGTTCGACTGCTTGCCCTGAATGGCCATGCATAACCGCTCGAAACCCATGCCGGTGTCGACGTGCCGAGCGGGCAGTTCGTCCAGTGAGCCGTCGGCCTTCCGGTTAAACTGCATGAACACGTTGTTCCAAATTTCAACCACCTGCGGATGGTCGGCGTTGACGAGTTCCTTGCCGGGCTTTTGGGCAACTTCCTCGGCCGAACGCAGGTCGATGTGAATTTCCGAACACGGCCCGCACGGACCCGTGTCGCCCATCTCCCAGAAGTTGTCTTTCTTGTTGCCCAGAATGATTCGCGACTCGTCGCCGAGAATGCCTTTCCAGATGTCCCAGCACTCCTGATCGAAGGGCACGCCGTCGCGCTCGTCGCCCTGGAAGACCGACACGTAGATGCGGTCTTTGGGCAGTTTATACACCTCAGTCAGCAGTTCCCACGACCACGCCAGGGCGTCTTTCTTGAAGTAATCGCCGAACGACCAGTTGCCGAGCATCTCGAACATGGTGTGGTGGTACGTGTCGAAACCCACGTCTTCGAGGTCGTTGTGCTTGCCCGACACGCGCAGACACTTCTGCGTATCGGCCACACGGGGAGCCGGGGGCGTGCCGTTGCCGAGAAAGAAATCTTTGAACTGCGCCATGCCCGAGTTGTTGAACATCAGCGTCGGGTCGTTCTTAGCGACCAGCGGAGCCGAGGCTACAATCAGGTGTTGTTTAGAGCGAAAAAAGTCCAGAAACTGGCGACGTATTTCGTGGGAAGTCATCATTGCTGCGGTTGTAGGCAGTTTGAAGTTTGTCGTTGCTCAGTACATGTCAACTTCAAACCGCAATCGAACCGCAAAATTACGCCAAAACTTGCGTTTGTACAGGCAGTTGGGGAAGTTTGTGCAATGGAGAACAGCGGCAAATTGTACTACGGCATTAAGGAAGTGGCGGAGATGTTTGCCATCAATACCTCGAAACTGCGCTTCTACGAAAAGGAATTTCCGACGCTTCAACCCAAGAAAAATCGCTCCGGCGACCGGGTTTACACCCAGGCCGACATCGATCACCTCCGAGAAATTTTTGTCCTAATTAATGAGAAGGGTCTAACCCTGCCCGGCGCGCGGGAAGAGTTAAAAAACCGCGAGAACCGCCGGCGCGAAAACGCCCGCTTCGTCGGCAAACTTCGCGAACTGAAGGCGTTTCTGGAGCAGATTCGCGAAGGGCTGGAATAGCGTTCCGTTTAGGCTGGTGGAACGTCCCCTTTTGCTCACGCGACCGGCGTTACGGTTCGGCCCAACGGCGCGTTCGTCTCTCGTAGCTTACGAGCGTTCTCTTCTGTTTAACAAGTTATTCAACTGAGCTTACGACCCCGTCGAACCGCTTTTGCGGGGTCGTCAGCTCCCGTAATTTCTTAATACAACGTAACCGACTGGTTTTGGCAACTGCTCCCGATGAATAACCTAACGACTGGGCAATTTCATCATCTGAATAACCTTCACCCCAGGCCGTAAGGAGTGCCTGATTTTTGGCACTTAACGTGCGCAACCGCTGCTTCAACTGCTCGACATCCTGTTTAGCGCTCAGTTGCTCCACAACCGAACGCGCCGGATCAGGTAGTTCACATAGGGTATTATCCAACGCGCTGGTGCCGTGAACCCGTTCCCGCCGGGTGGCATTGCTGCGCACGAGGTCAAGGCATTTGTAGGAGAAAATCTGATGGAGGAAGGTTTTTAGCGTAGACCGTTGTCTAAAACGACCATCGGCCACTTGATGAATGACGGACAGAATCGTATCGGAATACGCACTCGCACATTCGTCAAGGCGTAATCGATACTGGCGCACACCCCGGCGGATTAGGTGGGCGTACTGATCGTAGAGTATCCGCTCCAGTCGGCTTCGTTGCCGGCCGCCCGCCCGAATGCCTTCGACCAGATCCTGATCGGTTAAACTCTTGGAAATCGTCCTCATGGTTTCGCGATCTACGTGTGGTTACCGGACACAAACGTAGCGGACCCAAAATCACCGGTCTAAGGCAGGGAGGTGAACGGCCTGTTCAGCAGCGTGAGCAGTTCCTTTTTTGAGGGAAGCGATTATCTCAATAATCTGGTTGCTCACCATTCATTACTGACCAATCACCCAAAAAGTGTTGGACCGAAGCGGAGCGCTACGGAGATTTAGCAGACAATCAAATTCGTTCGACCTATTCCGCTGACGCTCACTGACATTTCGGTTCAGTTAGTCGCAACGAACAACGCTATCCGCGTTGAACCGGTCAAACGTAATCGATGCCTACCGCCATGACAAAACGGATACTATTTATCATACTGGTGGCTGCTACGTTACGGGCACATGCCCAGAAAAATCAGGATGCCGCTGAGGTGGATGCCCTGAATTTGCTGTGCAAAAAGCGTTGGCATTATCGGATCGATGAAGCGGCCAACTACAATCAGAAAGCGTTGGCATTAGCGAATCAGCTTGGCTACAAACAAGGTCAGGCGGAAGCGTATCGCTGCTTAGGCGTTATTCTGCTCAATCGTCAAAACTATACGTCTTACCCTCGTTCTTATTTACAGTACGCGCTAAAAACCTTTAAAGAGCTAAACGACAAACGGGGCGAGGCTGCCACCCTAAGCAGTTTGAGCACGTATTACGTCGGGCATAACCAAACTGATAGGGCCAAGAAAATGCTGCTGGAGTCAAGGCAACTGTTCGAGGAGTTAAACGACCAGGTGGGCATGGGTGAGGTAGCCCATCAATTCGGCGAGACTTATTACCAAGTAAGAGACTACCCATCCGCTCTGCAACAATACCGGCAAGCACTCAATATCCGACAGCAAATAGGCGATAGCGTAGGCATTGCTTCTACGCTGGTTCGGATTGGCCATTTGTATGCCATCAGTAACCAGCGTCACATGGCGCTTACGAACTACCGAAACGCCTACCAGATTGGTTATACTAATCGGTACAATCAGGTTATCGCCGATGCAGCCTGGGGCATGGCGGTTGTTTATGAGCGACAAGGAAAATACGCCGAAGCCTTAGTCTATTATAAACAGACTGCAAAAGCGCAGAAAGCATTTCAAGCAAACGTAAACCCCTGGCTTTACCAAAGCATCGCCCAATTGTATAAACAACAACGTAAGTATGATGAATCATTGGCTTATTACCAGCTCAGTTTGAACGCTCGGACGGATACGAGTGCCGGAATAAACGCGTGGGAAGTTGCGCGGGTCCATCAGCAGATTGCCGAATTGTATACGGAGCAACGTAAGTACGACGAGTCGTTGGCTCATCTGCACAAAGCATTAGCCATCGCCGACCCAGCCAAGCCAATGGGTGTAGTTTCCGTAATAACGCCGATCTTGAACCAGATTGGCCGGGTGTATCTGGCCCAAGGCAATTATGAGAGTGCCTTGAAACAGGCGACACGCAGTCTGCAATTGGCGAAACAACAACGACTTACTCGAGACGTTCAGGAAGCCAGTTTTACGCTATCGCTCATTTACGCTGCTTTAAAAGACTATCCTAAGGCCTACGAGCATCTCCGACAGTACACTGCCCTACGGGACACGTTGTTTAATCAGGAGATTACTAATTTAGCAGTCCTTAGAAATGGGTTGGAGATTAATCAAAAGCAAGACCAAGTCAATCTACTATGGAAGGAGAAAGAAGTGCAGGCGGGTGTGCTCGATGAGTTAACGCAACGTAATTACGCCCTGCTGGCGGGTGTTCTGTTATTTTTCACGTTGGTGATTGTCTTGATTCGGAATAACCAGCGTAATCAACGGACCAATCGTTTGCTGGCCGAGCAGGCTAAGCAGTTGGAAGGACAACGCATCCGCGAGCTGGAACAAACTTTTGAATACCAACAAGCCGAAACGAAGATGGCCACCCTGCGGGCGCAGATGAATCCGCACTTTATCTTCAACTGCCTAAATTCCATCAAGTTTTACGCCACCGATAATGAAGCGGCTAAGGCGTCTCAATACCTGACTAAGTTCTCCCGGCTTATCCGGTTAGTACTGGAAAACTCCCGCTCCGAGCGGGTGACGCTAAGCCAGGAACTCGAAGCCTTACAACTGTACTTGGAAATGGAGGCAATGCGCTTCAAAGATAAGCTCAGCTTTCAGATTGAAGTACCCGACCACATTGATCGGGAGTTTGTTGAAATACCGCCCCTGCTGATTCAGCCTTACGTCGAAAACGCCATCTGGCACGGACTGATGCACAAAGTAGAAGGCGGTACGGTTTGGGTAACGGTTTCCCAACCCGAGGAGGCCGTCTTACAAGTCCGCATCACCGATGACGGCGTGGGCAGGGTTAAGGCGGCTGAGTTTAAGAGTAAGTCGGCCAATAGGGGCAAATCGTTTGGCACGAAAGTGACCGGTGAACGCATCGCGTTAATCAATCAGGTGTATCGGATTCAGACCGAAGTACAAATTCGAGATCTGACCAACCAGCAGGGCCAACCGGCGGGTACCGAAGTGACTTTACAAATACCCATCTGAACCGAATAGGCTCTTAACCTAACTTGTACGGTCTCAGCCAAATCCTGACCATGCTCAAAGCCATTCTCATCGACGACGAACCGGACTGCGTGCATCTGCTGGCGCGGGAGTTGGCGGCTCACTGTCCGCAGGTGCAGGTTATTGGCCAGACCACCAGCAGCGAAGACGGCTTGCGGCTCATTCAGGTGTTGCAGCCGGATTTGGTGTTTCTCGACATCGAAATGCCGCGGCAGAATGGGTTTCAACTACTGGAAAAAGTAGGCGAAATCTTCTTTCAGCTCATCTTCGTGACGGCCTATAACGAGTACGCCGTGAAGGCCTTCCGGTTCAGTGCGTTGGATTATTTGCTCAAGCCGATTGACGTAGCTGAGTTGCAGGCGGCCGTGCGTAAAGCCGCCCGTCGGCAAGGCATCGATGGCCAACAGATTCGCTTTCTGGAACGGCAAATCCAACAGCAACAGCCCGCCGATAAGATCGCTGTACCGTACCAGAACGGCGTGGTTTTCCTGCCCCTCAACGAGATTCTTTACTGCGAAGCGGACAACAACTATACGCGGGTGATTGCCACGCAGAAACGTCAGTTTTTGCTGACGCGGACCTTACGGGAAGTTCAACAAGTACTCGAAGAGCGGCACTTCATGCGGGTTCATCGTCAGTATCTGATTAATCTGGACCAGATCAAGATGTTCGTGAAGGGAGAAGGTCAGTACTTAATCATGAATAACGAGGTAAACATACCGGTCGCCCGCCAGCAAAAGGAAAAGTTAGTGCAACGCTTTGGTTGGTTGTAACTGTAGTTTGCCACAACTCCGCGAGAACCGCCGGCGCGAAAACGCCCGCTTCGTCGGCAAACTTCGCGAACTG
>CAXUEB010000200.1:453-10176 GCA_964249775.1 uncultured Spirosoma sp. | reverse complement strand
GGGGTAAGCGGGGGTCTGTGAGCGCGGACGTTGCGTATGAGTCATGATTGTCTATGAGATTGTCCGACTCAAAGATTGTCTTCTTAAAACGTAAACTATTTACGTTCTGATAAAATATTTTCGTTGATTTGCGCTATGCCTATCACCCGCTCCGCCTTTCAACGCTACCGGCTCATCGACGAAGTCGTCAGCCGCTACCCGCGCCGGTACTCTAAGCAAAAACTGTTTGAACTCTGTCAGGACAAATGCGGCATCCGGTCGATTTCGTCGCTCGAAAAAGACATTCAGCGGATGCGCGAAGACCACGACGCGCCCATCGAGTATTGCAAACGCGCCAACGGCTACTACTACAGTGACCCCCAGTTCCGGCTCCTCAAACTCATGCTCACGCCCGACGACATGGCCGCTATGGAGCAGGCCCGCGAGGTCTTGGCCGCAACGCAGGGCGCTTCGGTCGCCAATGAGTTAGACAACGCTCTGCAACGCGTCCGGCAGAGTCTCGACATTATCCGCGAGGTGAAAAGCGACACCGGGCCGACGCGCCGGGTCGTGTACGTCGAAGAAAAGATATTGGGCGGTAATCGACACTACGTACCGGTGCTAATTCGGGCCGTCAACCAGAACCGGCAGGTGGCGTTTCGCTACAGCAAACACGAGAATCCTACACTCGATACGGAGCGCCCGAAGCTGCGGATTCTGCACCCGATTCTCTTGCGGGAGGTGGCCGATAGCTGGTACGTCATCGGCTACGATGCGGCCAGCGGACGCGAGAAAACCTTTGCCCTCGACCGCATGAGCGACCTGGAACTGTTGGACGATCCCTGCGACGTGCCCGAAGCCATCCGGTCCAACGTCGGCGAGTTATTCGAGCACATCTACGGCATCACCGACAGCAGCGGCCCAGTCGAAGAAATCGTGCTTCAATTTTCACCCCTGTTCGGTCGGTACGTCAAAGCCAAACCCATTCACCAAACGCAGGAAGTCCTGCGCGACACCGACGACGAATGCATTGTACGGCTGCGGCTGGCCCCGAACCGCGATTTACTGATGCATCTGCGCTCCTACGGCGAGCACCTGACCGTGTTGCAGCCGGCGAGTTTGGCCGACGACTTGGTTGAGTCGTTGCGGGCAACGCTGGCGCGGTATTAAATTGATAACACGGCATGCTCACCTTCACCGCCCTCCTCCGGCGCTTTGCTCAAAAAGGCGAGAAAACCGGCTGGACATACATTGAGATACCCACCGACGTAACGGAAATCCTCAAACCCGGTCAGAAAACGTCGTTTCGCGTCAGCGGAACGCTGGATGATTACTCCATTGAGCAGGTAGCCCTGATTCCAATGGGCGACGGTACATTTATCATGGGCATCAACGCTGTCATGCGCCGGGGTCTTTGTAAAGAAAAAGGCGCTACGGTACGCGTCTGCATCAAACTTGACGATGCACCCCTGCCGCTCTCGGCCGACCTGATGGCGTGCTTAGACGACGACCCGGTCGCGCTGGAGTTCTTTCAAACGTTACCCAAGGGGCATCAAAACTACTTTAGCAAGTGGATTGAGGAGGCCAAGACATCCGAAACCAAGACCAAGCGCATTACGCAGGCCGTGCGGGGCTTGTCGATGGGCATGGGATACTCGGAGATGATCCGGTACTTTAAAGCGAATCCTTAGAAGAGCGTCGTTACGTCGGCGCGTAGAAAGTCAACCCACGGAATGCCGCTGTTACCAACCAGCAAGACCTTGTCCGGGTTGGCTCTGCGCTGGAACGCTGCCATGCCCGGCGCGCTTTGGGTTCGTCCACTCTTAACTTCCAAGCCAATAACCTGCTGCCCCTTTTTGATAACGAAATCAACCTCGTCGTTGCCCTCCCGCCAATAAAACAAGTCGACAGTCCCTAAGCGAGCCGCCCGGTTCAGGTGCGTTCCAACGGCCGTTTCGATCCAACGACCCCACTCGACCGGATTGGCCCGAGTTTGCTCAAAGGAGAAAGGCGCAAACACCGAAAATAGCGCCGTATTTTGGACCTGCCATTTGGGAATCGAACCGCGTTGCCGGGCTTTGTCAACGGCGTATTTATCCAGACTGCTCAGCAAACCGGCTGAGTCAAGCAACTGAGCGTAGTGCGAAAGGGTCGTCGCATTGCCGGCGTCCTGCAACTGACCCAGTAATCTTGTGTACGATAAAATTTGCCCGGAATAGCTGCACCCCAGTTCAAACAGTTGCCGCAGTAACGCGGGCTTATCGACCCGCGTCAGCATCAGAATATTTTTGGACAACGTTGTTTCAACTAAGGCGTTGAGGACGTAGTCACGCCAGCGTGATTCATCCCCGATCAGCGAAGCCGCACCAGGGTAGCCGCCGAACCAAACGTGTTGATCGGGCGTGAAGCCAAATGCCGTTTCCATTTCGTCCAGCGTCCAGTGCGTTAGCGGAGTTAGCTCGAAACGGCCAGCCAGTGATTCACTTAAGCCCCTTTGCAACAGCAGCCGCGCCGAACCCAATAGAATGACTTTTAGGGAGAGTTCGTTAAACGTGTCTTTATCCCACTGGGCTTTAACAACTTCAGCCCAGTTGTCAATCTTCTGAATTTCATCAATAACTAATAATCCTTCGTTGGCTCCGGTACTGCGCAGTCGAAACCGGGCAGCCTCCCACTGTTGCTCAACCCAAACGGTGTTGGCTGATCCTACGCCATCCGCCGAAACGTAAAGTGAAGGAAGTGTTAGCTGATTGAGCAATTGTCTAACTAATGTCGTTTTGCCAACCTGCCGAGGGCCTATTAATACTTGGATGAGTGGAACATAATTTTACTCAATATATTGAGTAAAAATTATTCAGTATACTGAGTAAATTAAGAATAACCTTGTTTAAATAGTCACTAAGATTCAATAATAGACTGATTATGAGTAGTATGCTTCAGAAAAATTCACAGTTCTCGACACAGAATATTCATTCTGTTTAAACGCTCGACAACGACCTGCGCCGATACGTATTCGCTCTCGATCCGTAAAACTCGGTCGCAGTCTTCGTAGTCGACCGTCCAGCGAATCAGGCCGCGCAAACCCGCCAGGGCGTTGGCCACAACCGACTGCCGCCGGCGGGTGAGGTTGGTTTTAAAGATCAGCACATCCATCGGCTCAGCGCGTTTGGTTGGGATAGCGAAACAGCTTGGCGTCGGCCCAGAACGTACCGAACGGAACAATGGACGCCAGCAGAGCCAGGCCCATCTTGCGGAACGACCAGCCGAATTCAATCTTGGCTTGAATAACCTGAAAGACGTAGAGCACAAACAGCAATCCGTGGACTAAGCCGATTACGCGGTTGGGCGACGGCAAGCCGTACCAGTACTTGAGCGGCATCCCAACGCCCAGCAGCACCAGAAACGAAACGCCTTCCAGAAAAGCCAGCACCCGTAGGCGACCTAATTGAGTTTTGAGTAAGTCGAGCATAGTTTTTAATAAGAGCGAAACCACGGTCGGGCGGCCTGTTCCAGAAACGGCCACGGCACGGCGGTTAAAATAAGAACCAACGCCAGACCAAAATAAATCGCGGTGAGCCGAAACTTACGGCGGTCCGGCTGGGCGCGTTTAGCCAACGACGAACCGATGGTCATCACCGTAATGGCCAGCAGCATTGTCAGCAGGTGGCGGATGGCAAAGAACGAAATCGCCGGCGTAGCCGCGCCCTGACCCGGATTGGCCAAGAAATACGCGATGATGGGACTGACGAAGTATAGCGTCATGCCGACCAGCAGTTGCGTGTGGCTGATGGTGGTTGCCAACACGCGCGTTGTGGCGTCGGCCCGCGCGTACGTTCGGCCCGTCAGATAGCCGTGCGCGGCCTGACCGATGGCCAAGAGCAGACTGAGTAGCACGAGCCAGCGCAGGTAAGAATGAATAAACAGAATGGTGTCGTACATCAACGGCGGCTTTTTGTCACCGCAAAAGTAGCGACTGATCAACCGCCGTCAGTCGGCTGTTTCCGGCACAAAACCGGACAGATCAATCCACTTGCGGTATTCGCTCGGTGTCCGACCCGTTTTGTCGCGGAAGAAGCGGCCGAAGTACGATGCGTTGCTCAGGCCCACCCCCGCGGCTACGTCGGCAATGGGCAGCGACGTTTGGGCCAGCAAGACCTTAGCTTCGAGAATCAGCATCTCGTCGATCCAGGCGGTGGCGGTGCGGCCGGTGGTCTGGCGCACGGCTTTGTTGAGATGGTTGGGGCTGACGGCCAGCCGGTCGGCGTAGTGACTCACCCGTTGCACCTGCCGGACGTGCTGGGCAATTTCGGCTTTGAAGCGCTGCGTCAGCCGTTCGGCGGCACTGACCGATCGGTCGGTAACTGATTCGCCAATTCGTTCTGACTCAATTTGTTCGGTCGTGTGTCGGTTCAATTGGCGGAACAGAACCAGCAGGCAAGCGGCCATCAGATCGTAGCGGTCGGAAATCGTACTTTGGTATTCGCGCTCAATTTTTTCTAACAGACTTACCATCAATGGCTGCTCCGCCGGCGGGATAATCACGAGCGGCCGGGCTTCGGCGCGCAGAAACGGAAACTGAGCGGATAGGTCGGCCAGGGGCGTGGTGTGGCTGAATACGTCGTTGTCGAAGACGCAGAAAAAGCCCCGAATGTCGGGACTACTGAAGTCGTTGGTGGTAACCTGGTAGGCGGGCATGACGAAGAACTCGCCTGCCGAAACCGTGTACTTGTCGACGCCCTTGCTGCGGACGAGCGTGCCGTGGGTCAGGTAGAAAAAGTCGTGAAACGTTTTGCGGTGGGGCGGAATCGGAAACTTGATCAACTGACTACCCGACTCAATCCGGCCTAAACTAAACCGGCGACTACCACCCACGAATAGCTGCCGCAGAGCGCCGTCGATGCGCGAAAACCGCTCGATCAGTTCGTCGGGGCTGAGTAGGGGAACGGCCGGTTTCATGCAAACAAGTTCCGCAACTCCTGCCACGAAATCAAGCCAATGGCCACGATGGCCAGGACTAAGCCCAGCCGGTTGAGCGGCAGCAGCCGTTCCCGAAAAAACACCGCAGCCGCCCCGGCCGCTAACAGAATGACGCCGATATTGTAGACGGGGTACACAAACGCGCCGTTGCCACCAAACGCCGACAAGGCCAGCAGCAGCGTGTAGAAACTCAGGAAGTTCGGCACCCCCAGCGTCACGGCGGCTACGAGGTTGCGCGCTTCAAGGCGTTCCTTGCCCTGCATCAACCGGATGCTTAATAGCAACAGCCCCGTAACGATGGCTCCCGCGACCATCGTCAGCGTAACGGCTACCGTTTTGTCGGCCGACGGAATGTAGCGCAGGTTCATGTAGTTAATCATCGTGTTGGTCGCGCCGTACATGAGAAACACGGCAATCGGCAGCAAGGCGCTCCAGCCCGCTGTCGGTCCCGGTGCGGTTTCCTTAATCTGTGCTTCCACCGGTTCGGTTTTTTTGTACGTACTCAGCCCGACCGCCACTAATGCCAGCACCAAACCCAAATAGTTAAGCCAGTCGAAAACCTTACCGCCACCGCCGAACACGAACAGGCTGAACCCGACCGGAATGACCAACGAGAGGTTGTTGGCGAGCGACGTAGCCGTAATACCTGACCGTTGCGTACTGGCCCCCGACAAGAGAAACGTCACGATAAAGCCCACGCCCAGACCCAACGCCAGCCACGTCCAGGTTTGGCCAAAGTCGATCCTGAACGATTGACCGGCGGGCAGCAGCGCGTACCCCGTCAGGAAACAAACCAAGTAGTTAAATACAATGGCCTGGAACGTATTGACGCTAAAGCGCGGAAACAGCCGAAAATTGAGCAGCAAGGCAACCGAAAGGGCGATGCTGGCGAGGAGGTAAAGCATTTTTACGGACAAAGATTGGGACAAAGAACGTAAGCGAAACCCATCTTTGCGACCTTTGCGCCAACCTTCGCGTCTTGGCGTCTGAAAAACAGTATGAGCATCGAAAACAAATCCATTATCATATCTGGTGCATCGCGCGGCATTGGTCGGGCAACGGCCCTGCTGCTGGCGCAGAACGGCGCGAACGTTGTCATCACGGCCCGCAACGTCATCGAACTCAAGCAGGTCGAAGCCGATGGGCAGGGCCGGATCGTAGCCGTACCGGGCGACGTGGGCAGTGAAGTCGACATGCAGCGCGTCGTGCAAACCGCCCTCGACCGCTTTGGGCGTCTTGACGTGGTCATTAACAACGCGGGCTACGGCGTCTTCAAAAACGTGGACGAGATCAGCGTCGACGAGTGGGACAACCTGATGGCGACCAACGTAAAAGGTACGTTTCTCTTAACCAAAGCCGCCCTGCCGACGCTGAAAGCGCAGGGTTCGGGGCACATCGTCGTGGTGGCGTCGGACGTGGCGAAGCGGACGTTCGCGGGCGGATCACTCTACACGGCCAGCAAGTACGCACAGGAAGCGTTTATGGGCGCGTTACGGAAGGAAGTCCGGCCCTTCGGCATCAAGGTAACGGGCGTGTATTCTGGCTTAGTCGATTCGCATTTCCACGCCAAAGGCCACGGCCACGAAACGGCGAAAGGGTATTTGCAAAGCGAAGATATGGCCGAGTCGATGCTGTTCATTCTCAGCCGCCCTGCCCACGTCGTCATCGACGAGTTCATGGTGCACCCGCTGGAGCAGGAGTATTAGCAAAACGGGGAGCAACGCTCCTCGTTTTGCTTTTTATGAAAATTACTCGGTCGGCTTACGTAAGATTTCCCGCTCAAAGAACTCTCGTTGTTCTTTTGGTAATTCGTAAAGGGCGCTTTCCTCCTTACTAAAAACCACTCGGCGGTATACATTGACGTAAGAAGCAATTATCTCGAAGTCGGTATGGTTTTGCAGCCATGCTTCCAGCTCAATTAGTTCAAATTCTGTAGCGGTTTGAGATTGTAGATGTTTTGTAGATTCCGCTGACAAACGGTTAACAGCAAAGCTGCTTGTCAAATTTAGATCAATAGCTTTTCGAATAGCCTCAATCGCTTTTGATGTATTACCCTGTAAAGAGTATATTACACCTAAATCATACCAGCCCCATTTAAAATTTGAATTAGCTTGAATAGAACGCTGATAAGCCTCAATCGCCTTATCATACTTGTTTTGTCGAATGAAAAGATCACCTAAGTCATACCAAGCCCAATCAAAATTAGGGTTGATTCGAATTGCTCGCCGATAAGCCTTGAGGGCTTTTTCATAATCACCCTGTGCAATGTATGAGTTACCCAAATAGTTCCAAACCCACTCAAAATGTGAAATTGTTTTCAGGGCTTGTTGATAAGCAGAAATTGCCTTTACATGATCACCTTGCCGTGCATAAGCTCTACCTAAGCTATACCAAGATCGACCAAAATTAGCATTTATACGAACAGATTGTTGATAAGATTCTATTGCTTTAGTGTCATTATTCTGTTGCACATATATTTCGCCCAAAGAAGCCCAAGCCCATTCGTAATCGGGTTTAATTTCTATAGCTCTTTTATAAGCATCAATAGCTTGTGCATCGTTGCCTTCAACATGATATTTACGAGCTTCAGCTATCAGTTTCATAACTTTATTCAATACGTTTTCATGTCCAATACCTAACTCCATTTGCATCTTTAATGCCCGTTCGCGAGCCTCTACCTCCCAATATAATTTTAGCTTTTTTAACGGTTCAACCTCGCATAAATACATATCTTCAAAGCGCGCCTTCTGATTCTTTATCTCGTCGTGCGAGTAGTATAACGCAAGGAAATCAATGAACAAAGACGTAATGCCTTCGCGCTGTTCGCCGATTTCAATAGCAATGCGCAAGAGCGGTTCCGATACGTCGTATAACTTATTGCGCTTGTCGGTGGGGTCGGGCAAGGCGTCGAGCAGGTGCTGACGTTGTAGCTCGCTAAGTTGCTTGGTGAGCGAGGTAGTAGCGATGAAGCAATTTTTGGCAATGTCGGTGCCTTTCTGCGGAGTTTTTGCCAATGCCAAGTAGTGCAGAATTTTTTGCTGCTGGGCAGGCAGATACCGAATGAACGTCTCGTAGTACGGTTTGAGATCGTTCATAGTTTTCATGAACACCACCGAGAGGTCGGCTAACGTATCGGCTTTTAGAAACTCATAGAAGGTAACCAGCAACCGGTGGTTGCCCTTCACTAACTCATGAATGGCCCGCACCTGCGCCCGGCCTTTGCCGGCTAAGTGCGTCAGCATGTTCTCGTTCTTCTCCGTTTCAGCCAGCATAGTCAACAGCGCCAGCGAATCTTCGTAAGAAAGTTTTTTGAGGTAGATTGGTGAAAAGAATCCGTAAAACGGGCGGTCTTCGCGGCCTAAGTCGGGGCTGGCGGCTTGGGCTGTGGCTATTATACTAATGCGATTGTGTTGGTAGAGCCAGGCCCGCAGCTTTGATTGGCCTTGCTTGTTCAAGGCTTCCAGAATACCGTCAAAGTTTTCGCTCAGAATCAATAGCGGCTTATCACCGACGTAATCGCTAATGAGCGTTTCGGCTACGTATTCCTGACGTCGTTCGGGTGTTTCGCGGAGAACGTCTAACTGCTCTTCCAGTCGGGCTTTGTCGGCGTCGTACCAGCGCATAAAGGCGTTAATAATCCGAATCAGAAAGTCCAGATAGCCCGAGATGCCGTATTCTTCTTCGGCAAAATAAGCTACGACGACTTGCCGATTTTGCACTAAGTCCATGATTCGGTGATAAAGCACCCGCAGCAAATGCGTTTTGCCCGACCCCCGTGGCCCTACCATAAACACTTGATGGTTAACGCCGTTTGTGGCAATCTCCCGGACGTACTGTTCCAGTAGATCGGCTGTCTTCTCACGACCAATCAGCATTTTCTCTAAAATTTCGGGTTGAACGCTTTTCGCCCCGAAGCTCAGAAACGTGCTGAGACCCGCCGTAACGGCTGCCAGTTTTATGCCTTGTTGAGTTTCCACCACTGCTTAATGAGATTGTATTTGAATTGGTAATGCCGCACCCCATGTTCAATCTTCCGAACCAGATACTGCTCTTTTCGGAGGGTTTCTAACGCTTCCAGAAGATCACTAGAACTGTCAGCTTCTCTACGCCGGCGCAAGTCGATCTCGGATACGAACCCATCTTGCGTAGCCAATTGGTTCAATAAAGCAATCATCCGTTCCGCCTTCGGGCTTTCATAATAAATCTCAATTCGTTGGTGTAGTTGACTGAACGTATTAGCGTGGTCAGAGTCGTTGAGAAGACATTCTTCCGTCAACGTAATGGCGTCCTCGCTGATAGCACTGTTATGGTGTAACTGAATGATCTGAAAGATTTTGTTGATGTAGAAAGGCAAGTTTTCTGCGAACTGACAAATTCGCTGAAGTAGTGCGGCCGGGTCGCCAGAGTAGGTAAATCCTGACAAAGCCAGACACTGGCACAGAAACAGGGCATCCGCTTCGCCCATAGGGTCTAACCGGAAAGAAGCCGTGTCATTGAAGGGTTCACCCGTGTAACGGTGCTCCCGGCGAAGGCGGTCGAGTACAACCTGCATACCCACCGAGCCGCAAATCACGAAGCGGATATGCCCTTGCTCTTTTAAGTTGATACGTAAGTTGCGAAACAGATCCAATAGCTCAATCGCATCCTGCGCTTTGTCGTTTTCTAACCAATCCCAAAGCATTACTGGAAATTCGTCAAGAACCAGCGTTAGGATCTCATCGTCTTTTCGGGTTCTGGCTGCTAAATCTTCAATGCAGGCAGTTAGCG
>CAXUEB010000200.1:0-443 GCA_964249775.1 uncultured Spirosoma sp. | reverse complement strand
CCTCTATCGTCACTTCTTCTGGTTTGACCTTGTTATAAAGGATTTTTACGAAATTCCAGGCAACCTTAAGCCGCCCCAACCTCTCCTTCTTACGTAAAGCATCCAGCAGAACATCCGTCAGTTCTGTTACGTCCTTCACCCCTTGTAACATGAAGTAAATGACTTGGTTGGACTCACTGTTCTCTGTACTCAGGTATTCCAATTTCTGGACAAGCAGCGTCTTGCCCATTCTACGAAACTCCTCAATGGTTACGCTTTGGGAGATTAGTAGGGTCCGTAATTTTTGTAGTTCTCGATCACGGCCAACAATCTTATCTGGTGGTATAGTGCCAACTGTAGGTGTGAGTAGATAGGGCGATAAGTTCATAGGGTATACAATTTAAACGATAACCACACAAATATAAGATGATTTTATCTTAAGATAAAATCATCTTATATTTGTG
>CAXUEB010000199.1:7443-10262 GCA_964249775.1 uncultured Spirosoma sp. | reverse complement strand
ACACCGAAGGGGCGGCCGTTAACTGGGATAAAGCCATCGAAACGGGCGAAGCCTTGCTGCTCTCTCCACTGCTGGGTTTCAGCTTAGTCATTGTTTTGATGTTTCTGCTTCGGCGTTTAGTACCCGAAGAAACCAAAGATCAACTATTCAAGGAGCCAAAAAAGAATACCGAACCACCGGGCTGGATTCGTGGCGTTCTGATCGTGACTTGCTCCTTGGTAAGCTTTTTCCACGGTAGCAACGACGGGCAGAAAGGCGTCGGATTGGTGATGCTGATTCTAATCGGTATCGTTCCGTTTCAGTTCGCCGTTCAATCGAATTTAGACCCGCGTCTGATGCAGGCCAATATCGGCGGTATTGAACAAACCATTGCCGCCCTCGATTCTAACCAATTGGCCACCATTAACCGCGCCCGGCTGGCCCGCACCCGCACCGAAGTAGTCGAGTTGAGAGAGTTGGTCAATGGCCCCTTGGTAGACGGCAAAATTCCACAAGCAAAACGGTTAGATGTTCGGCGCGATTTGCTGCTCATCAACAGCAACATGAGCAAAATTGCCGGCGACGATGGGGCTAACCTTAGTGCTAACCAGGTGGCGGTTTTGCAGCAAAGCCTGAGCGAGGAAAGCGGCCTGCGCCGGTTCACGGACTACGCGCCCCTGTGGGTTATCCTGATGATCGCCATTTCGCTCGGTTTGGGCACGATGATCGGCTGGAAGCGAATTGTCGTCACGGTCGGCGAGAAGATTGGCAAGCAGCACCTGACCTACGCCCAGGGCGCTTCGGCCGAATTAGTGGCGGCCGGTATGATTGGTTTGGCATCGGGCCTGAAATTGCCCGTTAGTACAACGCACGTCTTGTCGTCGGGTATCGCCGGAAGCATGGTGGCCAACAAAGGCATTAAAAACCTGCAAGGCGGTACGGTGCGCAACATTGCCCTCGCCTGGATACTAACCCTGCCCGTTTCGCTACTGCTTTCCTTTACGCTGTATATTTTCTTGCGCTGGTTGCTTTAACTCGCTCATTTGACCCACTCCGGCGCGTCCTGCTCGATGGCGTGGCGAACTTTAGCAACAATGTCGTCAACGCTTTCGTCGGGACCAATTTGAAGCGGTTCTTTGAAGCGCACGGTCAGCAGGGTGTTGCGTTTCTTAAACCGCAAGCCTTTCTTGTCAAAAGCCCGTCGGAAGCCGTTAATAACCACCGGTATCACAATCGGCTCGTTATCCTTAATGATGTACCCGGTTCCTTTCCGCACCGGCGCGTAAGGGCTGGTGGTTCCCTGGGGAAAACTAACGACCCAACCGTGGGCCAGCGCCTTGGCAATCTTGTCGTTGGCCGAGTTATCCACGGCCCGTTGCACCTCGCGCCCTTCGGCGCGCCATGATCGCTCGATGGTGAGCGCGCCACCCAGCGCAAAAAGCTGCGGAAGAATGCCCTTCTTCATCGTTTCGGACGCGGCTACGTAGTACTGCCGGGCGCGGGGACCGAGCAAATAAACGGGCGGTAGCATTGTGTTTTGAAATCCCCACTTAACGGCGCAGAAGATGTGAAAAAAGGCAATAACGTCGGCAAAATACGTTTGGTGGTTCGACAAAAACAGGACGTTGTTGATGGGCAGATTCTCTAAGTTTTCGGTGCCTTCGATGTGAATTCGATTCACGACGGTGTAGCGGGCGTAGGTCAGCCAGCCGGTGATGCTAATCATAATCCGCCGAATCAGGAGCGAATTGCCAAACGGATCACGCTCAAACAGACCGAGCACGTCCAACGGCATCAGCACCTTCGGTAAATAACTAAATTTAGTGGGTTTAAGGTAGTTCATTCAGGGTCGGCGTCGTCAGGAATCGATAAAGTTACGAGACCATCGTTATGTTTTCAAAAAAGCGTAGCGCGTAATCGGCATAAAAAAAGCGCCCGAACTTACTCTCTGCAAGTTCGGGCGCTGGAAAACGGCGACGTGTTGGCCTAAGCCATTGCGGGTTGCGATTGGCTAATTTGATTGTAAACGCTGTCCCACAACGTAATGCGGGCTTGCAAGGCGGCTTCCACGGCTTCGGTCGCTTCGTGCCAGCGTTGGGCGTCGGTGCCGCAGAGTTCCGTCGTCATGGCTTTCGCTAAGTGCGAATGATGATCGCCGTCGACCTCAATGTGCCGCTCTAAGTAGTACGTAAACAAGCCCAACTGCTCGGGCGACTGCTCGCGTAACTGGTTGACCAACGCGATAAACAAGTCGGGAATTAGGTCTTCGCGTCCGAACGTAAACACAGCCGCGATTTCGTGCAGTCGTCCCCGCTCAATCAAATCAAACGTGAAGTTGACAAACTGACGACTCCCCGCGGGTATGTCGATGGCGTCGAGGGCTTCGCGCACCGGCCGGCCGTTGGCCAACGCCTGTATCAAGTCCGTCATAAAACCGGTTTCAGCTCCGGCCTGCTGCATGGCCCGCTGGTACAGTTCGAAATGACTCATCCGATTCCCATCGGGGTCAACGTCGCTTTCTTCGCCAACAACAATCTCGTTGATTAGGTAGCGCGTTTCGGGATTGCCGACGGGTCGCCACGGCACATCGACGCAGGTTAGACCGCGCTGAAGCGTTTTCAGGAGCGACATAAAATCCCAAACGGCCCACACGTGCGACTGCATAAACAAGCGCAGGTCGCCCACCGTTTGCACCGACTCATAAAGCGGGTGCGTAGTCAATTGTTGACGGATCGGCTCGATGCGAGTCGATAACTGATGCAATGATTCGTTCATGGTTAAGCTCAAAAAAGTTTTAAGATGTAGTTAATCCTTTTCGACAACGGCCTGTCAAACCGAAG
>CAXUEB010000199.1:6735-7433 GCA_964249775.1 uncultured Spirosoma sp. | reverse complement strand
AAAATGAACTCCCTTGTTGCCAACACGGTCTCGGAGGTCAAGTTTACATTCTTTTTTGATAATTTTTATACAACCATGAAACGAATTGTTCTCGCCGGTATCATTCTGTTGAATTTAGTAGTCGCTTTGCCGTCCTTAGCGCAGGTTCAGCTTGGGCTGCGGGGTGGCGCGAATTGGGGCTTTGCGTCGAAGCCGGCGTTTTTAGGCAACTTAACGCCGACGTTCCACCCGTCGGCCGGACCTACCGGGGCCTTGTTTCTGGACATTCCACTCGGTGAGGTTGTGTCGTTCCGGCCCGAGATCGGGTACGTGCAGAAAGGTTTTAAAATCAAAGAAGGGCTTGATTTCAATCTTGGCGGCATCAACCTGCCCATTGGGGCCAGTGTTGCGTACCAGTCGCAGCACCTCGAAGCGCCCTTGCTGCTAAAAATTAACTTAAGCGCCGGGTCCATACAGCCGTATTTCATCGCCGGACCATCGGTGGGCTACGCCCTCGACGGGCGGGTCAGGAGCCGGGCGACGTTCTTCGGCACGACAACGGAACCCATCGACGTTGATGTCAACTACGGCGGGACGCTGAGCCGCTGGGATGTTAGCGCCGTCGGTGGCCTGGGCTTGTCGATGGACGCCGGAGTCGGCAAGTTTTTTGTGGAAGGTCGTTACACGCACGGCTTCACGCGGCAGGTTGAATTACCCGT
>CAXUEB010000199.1:0-6725 GCA_964249775.1 uncultured Spirosoma sp. | reverse complement strand
CCCGTCGTCAACGTCAACGTTCGCAACCGGGGTGTAGCGGTTTCCTTAGGCTACTCGTTCCCGATCGGTTACTAACCCCATTCCATCTCACCACTTCACTCTATTATTTGTTGAATCAACCTGAGTTAGCAAAGGCGGAGCCGTTTGGCCCCGCCTTTCTTGTGTATGAACTGAATCAACCAAAGTCACTTGGCTGTCAACGGTTTGCTAAGGTTTGCGACGTGCCGAACTTGCCCTTGCCTGAATCCAAAAACTTGACAAAGTTGGCAACGCTCCGATCGTAATTTTTGGGCGCTACCAGCAACTTACCATCGCTGTCGACCAAGCAGTAGTGCGGCTGGGCGTTGTTGTTGTACTTCGTAATCTGCAAGTCTGCGTTTTGCGCGCCAATGCTTTTCTTTACTTTATTGTCGTACACGGACGTGTACCAATCTGCTTCGGGCAGTTCGGTTTTATCATCAACGTACAAGGCGACCACCACAAAATCATTCTGCAACCGCGACAGCACCGCCGGGTCCGACCAGACGCGGGCTTCCATCTCGCGGCAGTTGACGCAGCCGTGCCCGGTGAAGTCGATAAACACCGGCTTGTTTACCTGTTTGGCATACGCCAGCGCTTGTTTGTAATCGAAAAAGCCTTGCAACCCGCGCGGCAAATGAAACAGATCGCCGTACTTAACGTCGGCCATCGGCTTTGCTTCCGGCTGCTGATTAGCGACCGCCAACGGCTGATTTAGATTGAAGTCCTGCGACGATTCCGGTGGCAAATAACCCGATAACGCCTTCAACGGAGCGCCCCATAAACCCGGAATCATGTAAACAACAAACGAAAACGTAGTGATGGCCAACAGAAGCTTTTGTACGCTGATAAACTTGGTTTCGCTATCGTGCGGCAGCCGAATCTTGCCCAAGAAGTAAAAACCGATAAGGGCAAAAATTACGATCCAGATCGACAAGAATACTTCCCGGTCGAGCAAACCCCAATGATACACCTGGTCAGCGACGCTCAGAAACTTTAGGGCCAGGGCCAGCTCCAAAAAGCCCAGCACCACCTTCACCGAGTTCAGCCAACCGCCCGAACGGGGTAAACCTTTGAGCCACTGCGGAAAGGCCGCAAAGAGCGTAAACGGTATTGCAAACGCCGACGAAAAAGCCGCCATGCCAATAATTGGCTTGACAATTTCGCCCCCGGCCGACGCCACCAACAAACTCCCGACGATGGGACCGGTGCAGGAAAATGACACCAGCACCAGCGTAAAGGCCATAAAGAAAATACCCAGCAGACCACCCTGTTCCGAACGAGCGTCGGCTTTGTTGATGAGCGAATTGGGCAGGACAATCTCGAACAGTCCCAGGAACGACAGACCGAACAAGAAAAAGATGGCAAAAAACAAGACGTTGGGCAGCCAGTGCGTACTGACGAAGTTGGCAAACGCCGGCCCGTTGACGCGCGATACGACCGTACCAATCAAGACGTAAATGCCGATGATAAACGCGCCGTAGAGCAAGGCTTTCCACTGCCCGCCCCGCTGATTCGTAAAGAAACTAACCGTTGCCGGAATGATTGGAAACACGCAGGGCGTCAGCAAAGCGACCAAACCCGACAGAAATGCCGCGAGTACGAAGCCCCAGAGCGAACCGTCTTCAGTAGCCGTTGCACCTTCGTCTAACGCCGTTTCGGGGTTTGCAACGGCTTCAGCCACGGTGGGTTCTGACGTTTCACTAACGGCAGTCACGGACGGCGCGGGCAGGGGAGCCTTAGCTATGGCGGTCGGCTGTGGGCTTAACTTGGTTGGCGTTACCGCGGCTTTTGGCGTTGGTGCCACCGCCGTCGCTGTCGTCGTTGGGTTGGGCGCAGTTACAGTTGCAACGGCTTTAACGGCAACCGCAAAGTCGGCTTCGGCGGGAGGAAGGCAAGTGCCGTCTTTAAGTGAACACGTCGAATATTCAACTATACCACCGATGGTCGGGCTGGGCTTGAGCACTTTGACTTTCTGGGTAAACAAAGCCTGGTGCGTAAAGTACCGGACGTTGCCGCCCCATATTTCTTCAAACTTTTCTTTCGCCCCAACCGGCGTTGCCTTGCCAACCAACTTATACGACGGGTGGGGCGTAAACTTCACCGACGCTAAGTTGGGGCCTAAGTTAGGGTCAAAGTCGTTGGAGTACATATACCAACCGTCGGCAATGGCGGCCTTCAAGCGGACCGTTACGACATCACCTACCTTGACCTCCTTGCGGTCGGTGCTAAACGACCAGACGGCCGGATTTTTTTGTAGTTGAGCGAACGTCAGCAAGGGCAGCAACAGCCCAGCAACGAACGCAGCGAATACCTTCATACCACAGAGGGGAAAGTGCTATTTATTTACAGAACACATCCTGGGCCAAAATATTTCCATTTGTGTTTCAACAAACAGCAATGCCCCAGCGTACTTTGGCTTTCAATAGCTGAACAGCACCGGGTTCAATTCATCCTGGGGCTTGTTGCCCACGGCAACACCGTTCAGCCATTTAGCGTGATCGTCCGACTGGTATTGGTTACGGGGCTGCGTAATGATCTGGTTTTTGTCCATATAAATCATCGTCATCACCCGGCGCGGCTGATCGGATTGGTTCGGGCCGGCGCGGTGAAACGTCCAGCCGGCATGGTAGCTTACTTCGCCCAGGTCGAACGGCGTGTCGTTGACAACGAAGTTTTGCCGTTGTAACTCGTCGGCTAAAAGCTGCTCACTGGTGTCGCTAATTTCTACATCGCGGCCCATCTCGACGTGCTGACTGCCTTCCGCGAAAGCCAGCGGTCCCATATGCATCGGCGTTGCCTGGAGGGGAATCCAAACCGTAACCGTGTGAGCCGATGCCAGCGGCCAGTAAAACTGATCGGCGTGCCAGGGGGTAATGCCGCCCGACGGCTCTTTGTAGAGCGCCTGATCGTGGTAGATGCGAACGCCTTCGACGCCCATCAGGTCGGCCGCAATCTTGGCTAACCGTTTCGAGAAGACAAACTCCCGCGCCCGCTCATCCTCGCGCCATAGGTTCATGATTTGCAGAAACGCCCGTTCGTAGGTCGTGCGCTCATCCATCGGCTTAGTGAGCGTGTTGAGCTTGATGACCAAGTCCGTAATGATGGGGCCGTAGTGGTCAATCACGGCTGGACTCAGCACGTCTTTTAGTTTAACGTAGCCGTTCTGTTGGTAAAACGCGACGGCTTCCGGGCTAACGACGTAAGGGGCGTCTAATTCCTGTTGGATGGTTTGCGGGTCAAGGGTGGCTTCCATATGGTTTAGAAACGTAAGTTGAAACAAGTTTTGTGTCAGGAACAATCTGCCTTAAAATTAGGCTATCTTTTTGAATAAGAACAGTACGCAGGATGGCTTCGTTAGACGGGATAGCTGGGTTGATGACCTTAAATTGCGCCCACGCTGTCGCGCCTATTCTACAGTTTTCCGCCGTACCTTTGTCATCTGATTGTTTGGCTGTTGGGCCTTCACCGTTGCGGTTGATTGGCCCGTTAGGAGCCAAACGCCCAACTTAGCAAACCAGACCAATGACAACCGAAACCACGACTGCCCGCGATACGCAGGTGTTTGATTTAATCGCTAAAGAACAGCACCGGCAGGAATCCGGCATCGAGCTGATTGCTTCCGAAAACTTCGTGTCGCCCCAGGTGCTCGAAGCGGCCGGCAGTGTGCTGACCAACAAATACGCCGAAGGACTGCCCGGCAAACGCTACTACGGCGGTTGCGAAGTGGTCGATCAAATTGAGCAGATCGCCATCAATCGCGCCAAAGAGCTGTTCGGGGCCACCTGGGCCAACGTGCAGCCGCACTCCGGGGCGCAGGCCAACACGGCCGTGTTTTTGGCCTGCCTGCAACCGGGCGACACGATTCTGGGCTTTGACCTCTCGCACGGTGGGCACTTGACGCACGGTTCACCAGTCAATATTTCGGGTAAATACTTCCGACCGACGTTCTACGGCGTCGAGCGCGAAACGGGCGTTATCAACTACGACGTGGTTGAGGAGACCGCTAAGCGCGAACGGCCAAGGATGCTGATCTGTGGAGCGTCGGCTTACAGCCGCGACTGGGATTACGCCCGGCTGCGGGCCATTGCCGATGAGGTTGGCGCGCTGTTGCTGGCCGACGTGTCGCACCCGGCCGGCCTGATCGCCAAAGGCTTGTTGAACGATCCGCTGGCCCACGCCCACATCGTCACCACGACGACCCACAAAACCCTGCGCGGTACACGGGGCGGCATGATTCTGATGCGCCACGACTTTGAAAATCCGTTTGGTATCAAAACCCCGAAGGGCGAGACGCGGCTTATGTCGTCGCTGCTTGATTCGGGCGTGTTTCCCGGTACGCAGGGCGGGCCGCTGGAGCACATCATCGCGGCCAAAGCCATCGCGTTCGGCGAAGCTCTGACCGACGATTTTTACCAGTACGCTGTGCAGGTACGGGCCAACGCGCAGGCGATGGCGAACGCGTTCCTGAGCCGGGGCTACCAGATTATATCGGGCGGTACGGACAACCACCTAATGCTGATTGATTTGCGTTCTAAAAACCTGACCGGTAAACTGGCCGAGAATACGCTCATCAAAGCGGATATCACCATCAACAAAAACATGGTGCCCTTCGACGATAAGTCGCCGATGGTCACGTCGGGGATGCGGGTCGGGACGGCGGCCATGACTACGCGCGGCCTGAACGAATCGGATATGGAGCAAATCGTCGAGTACATCGACCGCGTGCTGATGAATCACGATGACGCGGCTACGCTGGCCGTTGTAAAAGAAGAAATCAACGAGTGGATGAAAGCGTTTCCGCTGTTCGCGTAACGGGCTTGGTTATCTACCCGTAAAAAAGGATGTCGCAGACTGTGGCATCCTTTTTTCGGTTACCGCGTTATATTGTAAATTTACCCATCCATTACGGTCGAAATTCCGTTTATCTGTTTAACGTCTTTACTGCGACTATGCCACTTGACCAACTGACCGACGAGGAGATTGACGCGGAAGGTAAAGAGATGTCTTTTCTGGACCATCTCGAAGAACTCCGCTGGCACATCATCCGGGCCGTCGGCTCAATTTTCTTTTTTGCCATCATTGCCTTTGTCTTTATTCAAGAAATCTGGCAGACGGTCATCATGGGGCCGAAGAATCCTAATTTCTGGACGTACCGCATGCTGTGCAAATTGTCGGAAGTGACGGGCTACGCGGACTTGTGCGTCAAAAAACTCAACTTTGAATTACAGGCTTTAGGCGTATCGGACCAGTTTACGATGGCCTTAACTTCGTCGTTTATCATTGGTCTTTGTTTCGCGTTTCCCTACGCCTTTTGGGAGTTGTGGCGATTCATTCAGCCGGGCTTGCGGTCGTCGGAGCGCCGGGCGGCCCGCGGGGCGGTGTTTTACGTTTCCATTCTATTTCTGACGGGCTTGCTGTTTGGTTATTACGTTGTGTCGCCGTTGGCGATTAACTTCCTGGCGAATTACCAGATTACGCCGGAGATTAAAAACCAGTTCGACATCACGTCGTACATCGGTGTGTTGGTAACGCTCTCGCTGGGGTGCGCCCTGATGTTTCAGATGCCGATTGTGGCGTTTGTGCTGTCGAAGGTAGGCGTGCTGACGCCGGCGTTTATGCGGTCGTACCGCAAACACGCCTGGATTGTTATTCTGATTATTGCCGGCATCATCACGCCCTCGCCCGACATCTACAGTCA
Organism: uncultured Spirosoma sp.; assembly: GCA_964249775.1. Taxonomy (GTDB): domain Bacteria; phylum Bacteroidota; class Bacteroidia; order Cytophagales; family Spirosomataceae; genus Spirosoma. The sequence continues at coordinate 1,006 of CAXUEB010000199.1, read as the reverse complement.
GGTGCTGGTCGCCCTGCCGCTCGCGGGTCTTTACGAGGTCAGCATTTTAGTGTCGCGGTCCATCGAGCGGGCGCGGCTGAAAGAAGAGCAGGCGCTGATGCAATCGTAAGGGTACGGTCTGGTTAGATTGATTATGAAAGAAAGCCCTCTTTTAAAAGAGGGCTTTTGCTTGTAGTGATGTTCGCGTAAATTTACCGAAGGACGTGTGTATGGAAACCACCGAAAAGATCCAATTGACGGATGCCCAGATCGAACGTCTTGAAGCGGGCGAACTGGTAGTCACACCTGCTTCGTGGGAGGAGTTCGAAGATTTCTTAGCGGAGACAGACTACCGAGTTGAATACAATGACGGACGAATTGTCATCGTGGGTTTGGCGAAGTTCATTCACGAGGCTTTGGTGATCCGACTTGGTTATTTACTGACTGGCTTTTACTTGAACAAACCATTCTACGTAGCTGGCAGTAATGCCGGTATTCGCAAGGACGGCAGGCGAAACCATCACAATGGTGACGTGCTCGTTGTAAAAGGGAAACCCATTTATCAAGGTACTTCTCGGTCCATCATCACGAATTCGTACCTAATCGTCGAGGTTCTTTCCGAGTCAACAAGTAATTATGATTTAGGCGAAAAGCGTCGGCAATACGAAAAAATGGAAACTGTGCAGGAGATTGTTTACGTAGACCCGTTCAATCGGGAGGTACTGGTCTGCCGCCGAACCGAACAGGCGAATGTATGGCTTGAAACAACGTACGGACAGCCCAATGACACCGTTATTATTGATGGCAACCGACTTCCGCTTGACGCCATTTTCGTCAATTTACCTGAAGAATAGATACCTCAATGCCCCAATACGATTTTAAAAAATACCACGTCCGCTCGATTAACGCGGCTAACGAAGCCGAACGGGCGGCCATCAATCAAGAATTGAAAGAGTTGTACGCGTCCCTGCCCGACGCGGAAAAAGACGAGTTCAACCGGCAGTTGCAGGCGTTTCTGGCCAAAGAG
>CAXUEB010000198.1:10112-10422 GCA_964249775.1 uncultured Spirosoma sp. | reverse complement strand
GAAAGTAAAAGTAGCGGTGAAGAACAGCGAGGCCTGGAGCGACCGGGTGTTTGCGCCGGGCTACCGGCTGCGGGGCTTGGGGGAGGTCGAGCGCTACGTTCGGGCGCACGGTCACCTGCCGGGGGTAGCGTCGGCAGCGGAGGTGGTGGCCGACGGGGTGGACGTGGGTCAGATGCAGGCCAAGCTCTTAGAGAAGGTCGAAGAGCTCACCCTCTACGTGATTGAACTACGTAAGAAGCACCAGGCGATTCAAAACCGCAACCGGCAGTTGGAAGCTGAGCAGCTAAAAATTAAAAATCAACTAAAAAAA
>CAXUEB010000198.1:0-10102 GCA_964249775.1 uncultured Spirosoma sp. | reverse complement strand
CTCTACGTGATTACGCTCGAAAAGCGCATCGATGCCTTGCAACGGACGCGTAAACAGCCGGCTCGTAGTACGTTGACCGGAAAGACCAAGCGTTCGGTTAGTACAAAGAAGTAATGAACAGGGCGGTTTGGGTTGGGTAAGTCACGGATAACGATGGATGACGTACCTTTGCCGGATAAACGTGTGCTATGGTTCAGCGTACCTATCCTGCGTCCGGGCTTGCCCCTAAAGTTTATGTTGTTGTTTTAAATTACAACGGTTGGCAAGACACGTTGGAGTGTCTGGAAAGTCTGACAAAACTAACGTATGCCCATTACCGGGTCATTGTCGTCGACAACTGCTCAACAAACGATTCATTCCTGTACATCCAAGAATGGGCCGCAGGAAAGCGCTTGGCCGTCGTACCCGAGAGTAGTGCGTTAACGTATCTGTCGTCTCCACCGGTCGAAAAACCGGTGAAGTACGTTTCTTACGCCCGGATAGAGGCCGAAACGGGTGGAAGCGAATCCGACGGCGAATCGCTGGTCCTCATTCAAACAGGAAGTAATCTTGGTTTCGCCGGGGGTAATAACGTGGCGTTGCGATACGTGCTCGCAAAAGGTGACGCAGCGTATGTCTGGCTGCTTAACAACGATACGGTCGTTGAACCAGACAGCTTATCGCACTTGGTACAGCGTCATGTTGCTGCTGAACCGGAGCAAGTCGGCATTGTGGGGGCTAAGGTTCGTTACTACCATAACCCAGCCATGATTCAGTGCATCGCCGGCGCTTACTACAATAAGTGGTTGGGGTATAGCCGCCAAATTGGCAATCACCAAATTGATCGGGGACAATTTGATACGGACACTGTCCGGCCGGACCTAATTCTTGGGGCCTGCATGTTGGTGAGCACCCATTTCCTACAAACGGTTGGCTTGCTCAACGAAGAGTACTTTCTATATTTTGAAGAACAGGACTGGGCGGAAAGTGACAAACGCCAAGGCTTAAAGTTGCAGTAAACGACTCAAGCAATTATCTACCATAAAGAAGGAGGATCCATTGGGGCAAACCAATGGCAGGGCAGTAGTCAGTTTTCTGACTTTTACTCGGCTCGTAGCAAATTGCTATTCACGGAGCGTTATTTTAACCGATGGACCCGCTTAGCGGTAAAAATCAGTTTCGTAGCAACCTTATTGAACCGGGTCCGTCGAAATCAATTCGATAGAATTCACATGCTGATCGGTGTCATAATGAACCCCCGTGAAAGTCAACTGAATCAGAAAATCAACGATTGACGTTAGGTATCAACGTCATTTTATCTGCTGATGGTAACGAACACACTGGTTATTCCACGTATCACGTTTTCCAACCGAACCTTATGGTACTTGTTGTTTACCGTATGTTTGGTATATAATTTTCACCGGTACATCCTTAAATACAGTCACGGGGCTTACCCAAAAGAAGGCTATCAACAAACGCCTTTGGTGTGGCAGGCCGGAAAGTTTGTTATTGTAGCTTCGGTCTTGGGTGTTATTTATTTAAGAAGTCGATTCAGCAACCGAATTCCGATTAGCCTGTTGGTCTTGTACGCTTTTCTGGCGATCGTCGCCGTAACGAATATTGGATCAGCGTTGATTTACGGTGAATTCCTTACCGACGAAATTGAGTACTTGATCTACGCAGTAAGCGTGTTGCCAATTAGCTTTCTCGACAAAGAAGGTCTTACCAATTTGAAGCAAGGGGTTGACACGGCGTTAAATACCGCTCAGTATATAATTATTGCATCGAATGCAATCGTTATCTTCAATTACTTTGTTTTTCGAGTCATACCTTTCCACGCTTACGAAGGCATATTAATGCGTTTCGGCGGGCTGTGGGATGATCCAAACACGTTGGCTATCTTTAGTGTACTTCTGGTGGGCTACGCCATAACAAAGAAACAGTACATATTGGCTGGTATTCATGTCCTTAACGTACTCTTGACAATATCACTGAATGGGTACTTATTGCTGATTACGTTGGCGGCTTACGTTTTTCTGAATACGAATAAAAATAAAATTGCTAAAATTCTGATTTTCTCCTTGTTTTTTATTGCAGTTATTCTGTTCGCAGTACTCAATGCCGAGTTTTTACTTAGCATCTACGAAGCAAAAAGAGAATCAATTGAGCAACACGCTACGATTGATCTGGCGTTCAAACCAATACCTCTGCTGCAACCCGTTCAATTTCATGAAACTTGGTTCTTGAGCTTGAACGTTAACTATTTTCCATTCTCGGTGCCCATTACGGCTGTAATTCTAATACTCTTTATTCAGTACTTTCTTTTCAGCCCGAAGAGCTTACAACGGCTTTTGTTTATCTTGTTTTTTGTTACAAATCTCTTCTTGCCTTTTCTGTATATGTTCCCGGTTAACTTCTTTGCCTTTTTGTTTTTGGTACTTTACGCTAAAAAGGAACGTTTTTAGCTACTTTCTATGATTCATATCTGTGCCGATGTCCGAATGGTTAATAGTTCAGGGATTGGCGTGTACATACAACACTACGTACAATCTCTCCTAACGGATGGTTCGTTTAAAGTTACGTTGATTGGTCGTAGGAGTGAACTTGATAACCACTTTGGGCCATCCCAAAATGGACATTACATCGACGCAAACTTTCCCATCTACTCCATTACCGAACAACTAAAACTGCCAATGCTGGTGCCGACCTGCGACGTGTTTTGGTCACCCCACTACAACATACCTTTGGCGCCAATTCGTGCCCGGAAACGACTGGTTACTATCCACGACGTTTTTCATCTGGCTTATGCCAAGACCTTGACAACGGCGCAACGGTTTTACGCTTGGCTACTAACGAACCGGGCCGCTCACCAGTCTGATCGAGTATTGACGGTGTCTCAGTTCTCCGCCCAGGAGATTATACGCTACACACAAGTTGATGAGTCCAAACTAAACGTAATCTTATCGGGAGTGGATAAAGACTTATTTAGCCCGGTAAAAACCTCTTCCAATCAAGCGTATATCGAACGTAAGTACAACGTTGCTGGACCATACGCTTTGTTTGTCGGCAATGTAAAACTTAATAAAAACCTACGGCGACTGGTCGACGGGTTCGCGACTATACTGGCTGAATTACCGGATTTAAAATTAGTTATCACCGGCAAGCAGGAAGGATTTATCACGGGTGATCCGGCATTGTTTGCCCGCATCAAAGCGGATCAAGCGTTAGCCAGCCGCATTGTTTTTACGGGTTTTGTTGACACCCAAGACTTGCCTGTTTTGTACAGCTTAGCGCACTTGTTTGTCTTCCCATCGGTTTACGAAGGATTTGGGTTTCCTCCGGTAGAGGCAATGGCGTGTGGCTGTCCAGTGGTCGCATCGAACGCCAGCAGCATTCCCGAAATTTGTGGCGAAGCGGCTTGGTACGTTGACCCACTCGATCCCACCGACATTGCGCGGGGAATACGAACGGTCGCAACAGATACCGGTTTACGAAGCCAACTGACCGACGCTGGCTATCGACAAAGCCGCCGGTATGACTGGCATACGGCATCCAAACAGTTCACTGCCGTAATCAAGGAGCTTGCCAATAGATAGACAGTAAGCGGTAGGCCGTAATCAATCGTCAAAAAACATGCATTGCCAATGAAAATTGCTTTGGTTCAGGATGGACTTATGTGCCGGGGCGGGGGAGAACAGGTCGCTTTGTGCTTTCACAAGGCGTTTCCTAACGCGCCCATCTACACCCAGTGTTATCAGCCCGATTTGACATTTCCCGAATTCAAAGCATGTGATATTCGTACCTCTTGGCTACAACGCATTGCCAAAACGGACGACATGATGAAAAACCTGTTTTTTCCGCTTGGCATTTGGGCAATGCAATCGCAGGATTTGACGGCGTTTGACGTCGTGCTAATGTCTTCAACGAATTGCGCTAAATACGTTAAGGTTAGCCCGACCGCTCTCGTCATCAATTATTGCCATACGCCGTTTCGGTTGGCTTGGGAACCGGCCTCGTATGCTCAGTACGCTACGGCAACCGGGCTGAAACGGCTCGTTCTGGACAACGTTCTTGCGTCAATACGGGCCGTTGATTTTAAGGCAGCGCAACGCCCGGACTTTTACATCGCGAACACGGAAGAAACGGCAAACCGAGCGCGGGTAACGTACCAACTTAATAAGCCGGTTCAAGTAATTAGTCCACCCGTCAACGCCAGTAAGTTTTACGTCTCGGACCGTCCCAAAGACTATTTTCTGGTCGTTTCTCGGTTAGAGTATTACAAAAAAGTTGACCTCGTTATTGATGCGTTTAATAAACTTGGCTACCCGCTGTTGGTGGTAGGAAAAGGCGTACAAGCCGACGAAATCAAGGCGCGTGCTAAGGACAACATCCGGTTTCTGAGCGGATTGTCGGCGCAGGAACTGGCCGACGTATACGCGGGCTGTCGGGCGTTTATTTTCCCGCAGCACGAAGATTACGGCATCACGCCGTTGGAAGCTAACGCAGCCGGCCGGCCGGTGATTGCTTATGGGCAGGGGGGCGTGCTGACGACGCAGCTACCCGTGCAGCGGGACGTAAGCAAAGCGACCGCTTTGTTTTTCGACGAACAAACAGTTGAGCGTTTAATCGAGGCCGTCCAAAAGTTTGAAGCGATTGAGCATCAGTTTGATACCCGGTTTATTCGCGAACACGCCGAGCAGTTCGACGAGCCTTTGTTCGTTCGTCAAATCCAAAATTTTGTTTACGATAAGTATGCATTGTTTAACAAACAAGTTGTAGCTTAGGGCGTCCGTTTTAATTCACCTGATTTTATGAGCAAAGTATACGTACCATTCGTTGGGTTGCTTTTGGCGACATCGGCTGCGATGGCTCAGCGCTACGAAACCCGCCAGCACCTAACGGCGACCGTCGTTGACGGCGCAACGGCCGAGTTTAAAGCCGTCGAACACCTGACGGCCGCAAACCGCATCGGGGCAAACGCCAATGTTCACTTCGTAGCGGGGCAATCGGTCACGCTGCAACCCGGCTTTGTAGCTCCGAACGGAACAACGTTTTCGGCGGAAATTCAAGCTGTATCGTCGGAAATAGCCAGTCAGGAAGGCGACCGAACCTTGAAGGTAGTTGTGTATCCCAATCCGTTTACCGACGTCGTGTCGATTGGCTACACACTTCCCGAAGCGACGATTGTCAAGCAGACGCTGACCGACGCCCGTGGACAGATTCTCCGCGAAGCGGGTGGGCAGGAGCGAGAGTCGGCCGGTGCCCATACGTTGGAAGTTAAGGGCGATGCCATGCCCACCGGTGTTTATTTTCTACAGCTTCAAACCAGCACGGAGCAGCGCGTAATTCGCTTGATAAAGAAGTAAGTCGCTACTTTTCTTGTGTTATTAGCCCGTTTACTCAAAAAGCCATTCCAAACGGAATGGCTTTTTGAGTAAACGGGCACAGAGTTAGGTGTGTACCGACGTTTCGTAAAAACGGTATCTTTACGCGCCGAACCATAAAGAGCCGCTTTACTCCCATTCAATGCATTTCGCCCGACGACGTAATCAAACTGCCACCCTAATTCTATGCTTGCTGAGCATGAGTGTTTTCGGGCAGGGAAGATTAACCACTCAGTACTCCGCAGAAGCCGGCGCGTATTTTTCTTCGTCAACGGCCACTCCGTTCTGGCTGCGAGCTAATCAATACGGTATTGTTCCCAATCAGTCGCCGGCTTATACGCTACGTGTTGGACTCTACGGCGACTCGGATACCACCGGAACCGGGGTAGGACGTTGGCGTAACACCCGGTTTGCGGTTGGGTACGGGCTGAACGTGGTGGCTAACGCTGGCCCTAACCGACTCGCCTACGAAAAGTCCGTCCTGTTGCCCGAAGCGTACGTGAAGGTCAGGCGGGGTGTTTTTGAAGCATACATTGGCCGCCGGCGCGAAAAATTTGGGTTGGCCGATTCTACCCTATCAACCGGTTCCTACGCTTGGTCGGGCAACGCAATGCCCATTCCCAAAATTCAACTGGCGATTCCGGTGTTTACGCCCATCGGCTTTACCAAGGGTTGGGTTGCCGTGCAAGGTAATTACGCCCACGGGCTGCTGAGCGCGCGGGGTTTCGTGCGCAACTCAATGCTCCACCAAAAGTCATTATACGTCCGGCTGGGCCGACCGGCGAATGTAGTACGCTTATTTGGGGGCTTCAACCACCAGGTTGTTTGGGGCGGTCAGGCCGCGGCTACGCAGGGCATACCAGGGGTAATTTTGAAGGGTGGTCAACTGCCGTCGAGCTTGATTGATTACTTCTACGTCGTAACGGGCATCAACACGGGTCGCACGGATACCACGAAATACACCTTTTTTGACCGAACCAACCGCGTGGGCAATCACTTAGGTTCGATTGACTTGGGCATTGAAATTGATTTAGTACGGCACACCTTATTCGCTTACCGGCAAAGCTTATTTGAGGATGGCTCGCTGGCGTCGCTCATTAACGTTGCCGACGGGCTGAACGGGCTACGCATTCGCCGGAATGATCCAAATGCGTTCGTACGGGATATTCTGGTTGAGTTCTTAAACACAACCAGTCAAGGCGGCCCGGTATTCATTATTGACCAGGCGAAGTTTAGGGGCAAAGACAATTACTTCAATCATCAGCAGTACCGCGACGGCTGGGCGTATCGGCAACACACCATCGGCACGCCGTTTATCACCCCGGCGCTTGGGCCAGATAATACATACCCTTTCGGTACGTTTACGGTAAACAACCGGGTTACCGTCGTTCACGTCGGGGTGTCGGGTAGCTTGCCCATTCGGGCCGGGCTGCTCGACGGGCCGCTTACCTACCAGACGAAGGTATCGTACAGCCGTAATTTAGGCACCTATGATGAGCCGTATGCACCGGTACGCAATCAGCTTTCGGGGTACGTCGGGGTGGTAGCACCGCTTAATTTGCTGGGAGGAGTCCTGCTAACCGCGAACGTAGCCGCCGACGCGGGTCGACTCTACCGCAATGGAATGGGTGTTTACGTAAGCCTGCGAAAAGCGTGGGTGTCTGGGCCGTAATAGCCCACCAAGCGCGGTCAGATGACTTCAATATTCATTGGCTAAATACGCTTTGGTGTGTAATTTGCGTCAGAATTCGTAGAGCCGTATGATAATTTCGTAAACGGTTGCCAATTTACGGTGCTAACTTGGCCGGGTAAGTGGGGCAGCAACAACGGCTACAGGTTGATGGATTAACTGAAGAGTATGAGGCATCGGTATTCGATATTGTTTTTTCCACTGCACGTAATTGCTGACTTCATAAGCCTGAACGCGGCTTTTGTGGGCGCGTACTGGCTTAAATTTGGCACAATCGATGCCGTCGATGAACCGCCCTACGCAACACTCTGGGGCCTTTTCAACTTAATCTGGCTGGCCGAAGTCTTGTTTTTTAAGCCTTACATCTTTCCGCGGCAGCTTTTTAAGCTTGACCACTTAATCAAGAAGATGTTTCTGCTAACGGCCGTTCACGTGGCCGTTATTGCCGTTTACTGGATTGCAGTCAAAGGATTTTACTATTCTCGCGAGCACCTCCTGCTGACGTATATTCTATTCATCGGATTCGCTACGGCGCTTCGAGTGGGCGGCTTGGTTTTTCTGCGCGAATACCGCGCGCGGGGCTACAACAACCGGCGTTACGTCATTGTTGGTTACGGCAAGCTGGCGACGACGATCAACCGGTTTTACGAAGCGCATCCCGAAATGGGGTTTCACTTCTACGGTTACTTCGACCAACCGAATGCCGAAAACGCCGGGCAACTTCGAGGAACCTACGATCAATTGCTGGGTTATATTCGCCGGAACCGCATCGATTGCGTGTACTGCTGCATGCCGTACATCGACAATTCGCGCCTGATTGACCTCGTCGACCATGCCGAAGACGTCGACTATCAGGTTAAGTTGCTGGTCGATTTTCGCGGGTTTCTGACCCGCAGCACGTCCGTTGAGTACCATGATTTTTTGCCCGTACTTAACGTCTCGTCGCAGATGCTGGCTGACTTTCAGGTTAACATCCTGAAGCGGGCGTTCGACGTAATCTTTTCAACGGGTGTGTTGGTAGTTGGTTCGCCGGTGTTTTCGCTGGTTGCCCTGCTTACTCGTCTGACCTCGGCGGGTCCGGTTTTGTACGCGCAGGAACGCATTGGTCGCGACGGTAAGCCGTTTCGCATTTACAAGTTCAGAAGCATGTACACCGACGCCGAAAAGGCCGGTCCTGAATTGTCGGCGGGCATTCACGACAGCCGGATTACGCCCTGGGGCCGGTTTATGCGGCAAACCCGCTTAGACGAATTACCCCAGTTTTACAACGTGCTTAAAGGGGATATGTCCGTCGTTGGACCCCGGCCGGAGCGCCAGTTTTTTATTGACCAAATTCTGGAAGTAGCGCCCGAATACAAAAATTTGCTTAAAGTAAAACCTGGTATTACGTCCATTGGGCAGATTGAATTCGGCTACGCGGCTTCCATTGAGGAAATGGTTCAGCGTCTGCACTACGATCTGTTGTATCCCCAACGCCGGTCGTTCTTGTTCGACATGTGGATTATTGCGCAAACCCTCCGGGTTATGATGCAGGGACGCGGTAAATAACGATCTCCTTTGCTTCGGCCGGCGAAAGACTTCGGTTGGCGGTCTGGCAACAAGCTCTAAATTTGGTGTTCGCGGTTCCGGTTAATACGCTATATTTAATGAACGCGGCCGAACCAAGTGTACTCTCGGAGATTAGATTGCCCACTACCGAGGCTGCTCATTACGTATGAGAATTCCGCTACTCCGGGCTATAAGCCTATTTGTCCTTGTTACTGGTTCGGTCACCGTCTACGGTCAGCGGATGAGTCAGTATCACGCCGAGGTGGGTGGGTTGGCTTCGTCGGCGCAGACGCCCTTTTGGCTCCGGGCGAATCAGTACGGTACCGTACCCCTGCAAACCCCAATCGTCCGGCTCAACGCTGGACTGTCGTCTACGTACCGACCAGCCGATTCGACCGGCAACCGGCGCTTGGTCGACTGGGGCTACGGCATAGACGTGTTGGCTAACGGAGGAGCAACGAACCAAGTACTAATTCCGGAGGCCTACGTAAAAGGCCGTTTAGGGCCACTTGAAGTATACGTTGGCCGTCGGCGAGAACTCGTCGGGTTGGTTGATACCCTGCTGACGACGGGCGCGTATGCGTGGTCGGGGAACGCCTTACCCATTCCCAAAATTCAGATTGGTTTGCCTAACTTCACGGCCGTTCCGTTCACAAAGGGCATTCTTTCGTTCAGTGGCGTGTTTGCCCACGGTTGGTTTGAAAACGCCGGGCGCTTGGTCACAGGATCGTACCTGCACCAGACGTATCTCTACGGACGATTTGGCAAACCCAGGTGGCCGTTCCGAATTTACGCCGGCTTCAACCACGAAGCCATTTGGGCGGGTTACTCCCCCTTAATTAGTCAGTATGCATCCGTCAACGGGCGGCTTCCGTCGAGTTTTCGCTATTTTCCGTACGTGGTGATCGGCACCCGGAACGGTATTGATCCCAACGACCCAAACGTTACGTCGTTTGAGGAAAACCGAATAGGTAATCACTTAGGCTCTCTGGATTTGGCTGCCGACGTTAACCTGGGATCCTGGAATATTTATTTGTATCGACAATTCGTTTACGACGACGGCTCGTTGTTCTACGGCACCAACTTGCAGGATGGATTAAACGGCTTCCGCGTTAAGAACCGGAAACAGCCCACGGGAGCCGCGTTTTTTCTGCGGCAACTGTTGGTCGAGTATTTGTTTACCGGCAGTCAAGGTGGCGAAGTATTTGTAATTGATGATCCGCTCCGGCGGGGGCGGGACGATTATTTTAACCACAGTCAATTCTTAGACGGCTGGGTGTACTACGGCCGCGCCATCGGAACTCCTTTTTTAACCCCCGCGTCCGAAGTGCGGCCGACGCTACCGGCGCGGGGCGGCATCGCCAACAACCGCGTCAGCGTCTTTCATCTGGGAATAAGCGGCTTACTGTTCGACAAAGTTGACGTGATAACTCGCCTGTCCTACAGCCGTAACGCCGGCACTTACCAGATTCCGTATCCAACAATACCCGCGCAATTCTCC
>CAXUEB010000197.1:9800-10424 GCA_964249775.1 uncultured Spirosoma sp. | reverse complement strand
GCATTGGGGGCGAAACGCTCGACCGGGATTATACCGACTACCAATCCTACAAAACGTATCTGGGTCCGCTGGGAGCCAAACGGATTCGGTTGCAGGGCGGCTGGTCGAAGTGTGAGAAAGTACAGGGGGAATATGATTTCGCCTGGCTCGACGCCGTCATTCCCGATGCCGCCAGCCGGGGCGTTGCGCCCTGGGTCGAACTGTCGTACGGCAATCCGATTTACCAAGGCGGGGGTGAAGCCAAACTGATGGGGCGCATTCCGACCTCAGCGGAAGGATTGGCGGCCTGGGATAACTGGGTACGGGCGATGGTGACGCGCTACAAAGACTCCGTACCGGAGTGGGAAATCTGGAACGAACCCGACGGCAACCCGCTCAATACCGGTACCGAAGTGGGTGTTTTCTACATCCGCACGGCCCGGCTCGTGAAGCAGATTCAGCCCGATGCCCGGCTCATCGCCCTCGGTATGGCCAGCATTACCAAACTCGACTGGATGCGCGATTTTTTTGAGGTGCTGAAGCGTGAAAACGCGCTGGACCTGGTCGATATTCTGACGTATCACGGCTACCGCCACAACCCCGACGATTCGTATCCGCACATCGAGCGGCTGCGCCAATTAGTTT
>CAXUEB010000197.1:8569-9790 GCA_964249775.1 uncultured Spirosoma sp. | reverse complement strand
TGCAGGGCGAAAACGGTGCCCCCTCGCAGGCCAAAGGCACCACCGTCGGGGCCATGACCGATCAGGATTGGAGCGAACTGACGCAGGCCAAGTGGGATTTGCGCCGGATGCTGGGCGACCACGGGCGCGGCATTGCCACCAACCTGTTCACCATCAGCGACATTCACTACGCGGCCGGCGATCACATGGTGGGTATCAACTCAAAAGGGCTGCTGCAAACCAACCCTGACAAAACCATCAAACGCCCCAAATTAGCGTACAAAGCCGCGCAGCACGTGTTTGCCCTGTTCGACGACCAGCTCGAAACGCTGGCCAACGTCAAGCTAACGGTCAGCGGGGAAACGGTGAATGCATTCGCTTATCGTCACAGGAAAAACGGTGGCAGTTTAGTGACGCTATGGAGTAAAGAGACCCGACCGGCTGACGCCTACGCGCCTAAATCCACCGCGCTAACGGTGGAAGGCCAGTTTAAGCAGCCCGTTTTCGTGGATTTGGTTACGGGTAAAGTCTATGAAGTGCCTAAAGAGCAGTGGTCGAAGAAAGGCAACACGCACACCTTTACGGGCATTCCGGTGCCGGATTATCCGGTGCTGGTGGGGGATAAAGCCGCATTGTCGCTGTGAATAAGCCAATGATGTATCGAGCTAAATATGGCCTTACCGTGGCCCTTGCCTGGCTCCCATGGAGTTGGAGCGCGTCTGCCCAGTTCATCGACACGACCGATGACCGGGTGAAAACGCCCCTGACCGTGAATCTGAAGCGCATCGGGACGCTCAAGCCGCGGTCCACAAAGGCCATTGAGTCGTCACGCATTACGGTCGGGTGCGAAACGCTGGACCGGGATTACACCGATTTCAATGCCTACAAAGCGTATTTGGGGCCGCTGGGTGCCAAGAGAATTCGGTTGCAGGCGGGCTGGGCGAAGTGCGAACGGGTAAAGGGCCAATACGACTGGGCGTGGCTCGATGCCGTCATCGACTACGCCGTGGCTAATAAGCTCGAACCCTGGCTTGAAACGTCGTACGGCAACCCGATTTACGAAGGCGGGGGCGGCAGGGATTTGCTCAACAGCTTAATGACCACGCCCGAAGGTTACGCGGCCTACGACCGCTGGGTCGAAGCTCTCGTGAGCCGCTACAAAGACCGCGTCCGGGAGTGGGAAATCTGGAACGAACCGGACCATCCCGGCCAGAAGATCTCGCCCGAAACCACCGCCGAACT
>CAXUEB010000197.1:0-8559 GCA_964249775.1 uncultured Spirosoma sp. | reverse complement strand
TCAACATCCGCTCCGGCGACATCATCAAACGCCTGCAACCCGACGCCAAAATCGCGGCCCTCGCCCTCGCCACCCATACCGATACGGTGTACCTGAGTCGGGCGCTGAAGGTGTTTGCCGACCAGAAAAAGCTGGACCTGTTCACCTGGGTGTCGTACCACAGCTATGCCTTCCGGCCCGAACAGTCGTACAAAGGCGTCGCGTCGTTCAAACGGCAATTAACCCGCTACGCACCCAAGCTGCTGTTGCGGCAGGGCGAAAACGGTGCCCCGTCGGGCTACATTCCGAGTTTTGCCCTCGATAAGTACTACTGGACCGAATACGCGCAGGCCAAGTACGACACGCGCCGGTTGCTGGGCGACCTGGGCCGCGACATCGAAACGTCGGTCTTCAGCATCATCGACATTTATTACGACTGGGGCAAAGACGCGGTGCTGAACATGAAAGGGCTGATTCAGTCCGACAACACCAAAGCCGCCATCCGCCCCAAAGTCGCGTACTACGCCGTGCAGAACGTCGCGTCGGTGTTCGACAACCGGCTCGAGTTAATGCCCAACGCCAAACTGACCACAACCGCCAGCGAGTCCGTTTCGGTGTTTAACTACCAGCACAAAGCGGGAAAAAAGCAGGTGATCACCGTTTGGTTAGACGGCAAAACACCCACCAACCTGTTCAGGACAATGCCCATCGACATCACGGTTGAAGAGGGCAATTTTGACCAGCCCGTTTGGGTAGATTTACTGACCGGACACGTCTACGAACTGCCCAAAAATAGCTGGACCAAAACCGGTTCGACGTACACGTTCAGGAGCATTCCGGTGTATGATTCGCCCGTACTGATTGCCGACCGGTCAACGATAAACTTCTGAAAAAGATGAACAAGCTGCTCCTGTGTCTCCTAATGCTGGTTAGTGGAATCGCCCCCGCCCAACCGGCTGCCAGAAAGACCATCAACACCCAGGCGGTGGCCGAACGGGTGCTGGACAAAGGACTGGCAACCATCGACATGGGCTTGTACCCCGGCACGTTGCTGATGCAGGGCATGAGCGAGTTGGCTGTCGTTCAGAAAGATCCGAAAACGCTGAACCGGGCGCTCGATCTGTTCGGTCAATACAAAAGCGGGCAGATCAACGGGCACGGCAGCTTCATCAGCTACGAAGCCGGTGGCAGCGGGGCCGCTTACCTGACGTACCTGAAAAGATCGGCCCAACTGCGGGAGCAGGTGGCCGTTAGTGCCGAGCGAATGGCCAAAAATCAAAAACGGTCCGGCGAAGGCATCCTGACGGCCAACTGGGCTAAAGACAGTCTCGATCAGGTGTTTATCGACATGGCGTTTGCCGTGACGCCTTACCTGCTTTACAGTGGATTGGCCCTCGACAAACCGGAATACGTCGATCTGGCCGTTTTTGAAACGCTCGAATTATTTAAAATTTTGAAAGATTCCAACGGGCTGATTCATCAGGGACGCGGCTTTCAGGGCAAGGGTGTCATTTCCGCGGACAACTGGAGTCGCGGCAACGGCTGGGGCGCTATGGGACTGGCAGCTCTGGTGCGCGATTTGCCCAATTCGCACCCGCAGAAAAAGGCCGTCAACGCCCTGGCCAAGTCGTTTTTTACGGCGGTGCTGAAACACCAGGACGAGAACGGGTTGTGGCATCAGGAGATGACCGACAAAACGTCGTACGTCGAAACGTCGGGGAGCGGGTTGCTGCTCTACGCCATCGGGATTGCCCTCGAAAAAAAGGTGCTGGACCGGGCGTATCTGCCCGCTTATCGGAAGGGGCTGAGCGGCTACATGGCCTACATCGGCGAAGACGGTTCGGTGAGTCATACCTGCGGCAGTTGCCTGTGTCCGGGAAAGGGCACCAAGGCGGATTACAAAAAGCAAGGTTGGAAATTCAACGATCAGCACGCCTTTGGCCCCGCCGTGCTGGCCTTCGCACAGGCTGCCAAACTGGGTATTACCGAGCTTGAAGCGCCAACGGCCGGGCGTTACGCCGACAAAGAAGCCGCTCTGCGCCAGCCCAAAGCCTACGGCCGGTACATGCCCGAAGCGAATGGCAATATTCTGTGGGAAAACGACCGCATCGCGTTCCGGGTGTACGGCCCGCCGGTGAAAGACCGGGTCAGCAGCGGCATCGACGTCTGGACCAAATCGGTGGATTACCCCATCATCGACAAGTGGTACCAACTGAACGCGGAAGGCAAGGAGTACCACGAAGACCGGGGCGAAGGCTGCGACTTTTTTCACGTCGGCTTCGGGCGGGGCAACGGCGGTACGGCCATCTGGCATAACAACAAGCCCTACATCTCCCAACCCTACGCCACACACAAAATTCTGAAAAATACCGCTGACGAAATTGCTTTCGAGTTAGTCTTCGACCCCTGGGAGGTAGACGGCTTTCGGGTATCGGAACGCAAGGTGATCAGCATGAAAATGGGCACCAATCTGTTCAAAGTAGTCAGCACCTTCGACACGGAGTATAAAGGGCCACTCACGGCGGCCGTTGGTATTTCCTTCGCCGGTAAGCCCGACGTGTTGCCCAACCCGAAGAACGGTACGCTCACGCTGTGGGAGTCGTATCTGCCCAAAAACGGCGAACTGGGAACGACCGTTATCACTGATCCGGCAACCGTTCAGGGTGTCAAAGCGTACCAAAACGATCAGTTCATGCTGGTTAACGTGAAAGCCGGTCAGCCGATTACGTATTACGTCGGCGCGGGCTGGACCAAAAATCCGCACGTTAAATCGAAGCAGGACTGGCTGACTTATATCGACAGTGAATTGCCCAAGTTGACATTCTAAGTCCGTATGAACCCGCACTATACCCGTCGCCAAATGATTGTTGCTACCACGTTACTGACTGCCGCTGCTTTCGGAAAACAACCGATGGCAACGCCGTACCGGTACGTAGTGGCGGATCGGTTGGAGAATCAACCGGCATTGCCCGCTGGTAGGTACATACCGTTCGATTGGGCGTTCGGCGAAATTGCCGGGCCGGGAGAGGGCATAAAACTAAGCTGGCAGCGCTCGTCCATCAAATACAGTCGCACCAGTGGTCAATCGGCGCGGCTTCGCATCACGAGCGCCACCGACGTGCGGGAGGAGTGTCTGATAACCGTGAAAACGGCAGCTTCGGGCCGGACAGTCGGCACGTTCGACATCCGGTTTGCCATGTACCTGCAACCGTTCGAGCTGCCCATTCCAGCGGCTGATTTGTCCGCCGTCCTGACCGAAGGCGTCACGCTAACAATGGCCAAAGGCGGCAAACCGTTCTGGTTTTTCACAGCCGGTACGACCGGTCAATCCGCCCCAACCGCCTATTTGCCGCACCTGCTAATCTACGAGGAAGCGGATTGGACCGCCGAATTAGCAAAGGCCGGAACGCCGGACCGCTGGAAAGACCGGCTGTTGTCGCTGGAATCAGTGCAGACGTTCGGCTGGATGGAAGGGTGCGTGCTCGACGGACTGCACGAACTGAGTCGTACCGGTCGGCGATCCGACGGCCGGTACGCCGACCGAGCGAAACGGGTATTGGCGCAGCATCTTGACCAGTTTTTCGGCCAGAACAGCTTGGTTTACGCTAATCTGAACAACCAGAAAGCGGTCGGCACCATCAACACGGTCGAATCCATTTTGCCCTTCGCGATTCTGGCCCAGACCAAACCCGCGCACCCGCTGCTGCAAACGGCCATCGCTTTTTGCGAAAAACACGCCAACGCCGACGGGGTCATTGCTGACGGAACGGGCACAACCGGAGTGCCGGCCAACCGCCCCATCAAAACTGAAGAATGTTACACCGTCAGCTACCCGCTGGCGGTGCTGGCCAAAACGCTCAACCGCCGGAGCGCCGGCCGCCCCGATTTGGCCCAGTTAGCCATTCAAACGGCCCTGGCGCGGGTGCGTTTGCTGGCCGTTGGCACCAGCATCTATCAGCGCGGTGCCGAAGAGGGCACGCCCGTATTCGAGAACTGGAGCCGGGGTGTTGTCTGGTATCTGCTGGGACTGGTCAAAACGCTGGCCCACCTGCCCGACACCGACCAAAGTCAGCCGCTGCGGGTGGCCCTGCAAGCCGCCGTCGATACCGTGCTGACCCATCAGCAACCCAACGGCCTGTGGTACTGCTTTATGCACCAGCCCGAAACGGGTTACGAAACCTCCGGCACGGCGGGCATTGCGGCTGCCCTGACGTACGGTGTTCAGAAGGGACTGCTGCCCCAAACCGTGTTAAAGGCGGCCATCAACGCCCGAAAAGGACTTCTGCCGTTCTTCACGCCCGACGGTTACCTGACCGGAACGGCGCAGGGAAACAAAGGCGGGGCTGCGCTGCAACGCGGTGGCTTCCGGGTCATCTCACCGTACACCCTTGGATTTTTAGCCCACTTAGACACCCTTACACCATGAACAAACTCCAAACGCTCGACTACGCGGCTATTATCCTGTACATGGTGATGATGTCGGGGATTGGCCTTTTTCTGGGCCGGTTCGTCAAAAATATCAACGATTATTTCAAGGGCGGCAGTGGGGTGTCGTGGGTGGCGGGCGGCATCAGCAACTTCATGACCAAGTTCAGCACGTTTATTTTTGTGGCCTACGCCGGTATCGCTTATTCGGATGGGCTGGTGGCCATTACCGTGATCTGGAGTACGGTTTTTCCGTCGCTGATCGCCATTGGTTTTTTTGCCAAACGCTGGAAACGGGCGGGCATCATGAGTCCAGTCGAGTTCCTGGAAACGCGCTACAACGCCCCCATCCGGCAACTGTTTTCGTGGAGTGGCGTGGTGTTTAAACTGCTCGACGACATGATAAAACTCTACGCCATCGGACTCTTCATCACGGCCGCTTCGGGGATGCCGTTTGAAACGGCCGTCATTGGCTGTGGCATCGTCGTGACGCTGTATACGGTCGTTGGGGGCTTTTGGGCGGTCATCGTTACCGATGTCGTGCAGTTTGTGATCCTCTTTTTCGCCACCTTGATTTTAGTGCCGTTGGCTTACAATGCGGCTGGTGGTATCGAGAATATGCAGGCCGTCATTCCCCAGAACATGACCTGGTTTAACGGCAAAAAAGGCATCCCGCTCTGGCTGACTACGTATTACATTCTGCTTATAATCCGGTACTTAGGCAACTGGACGTTTATCCAGCGTTTCTACAGTGCCAAAACTGAAACCGATGGCCAGAAATTAGCGGGTTTATCGGCTTTATTCTTTTTCATTTTCCCCATCATTTTCCTTTTTCCACCCTTAGCAGCCCGGGTTATCCTGCCCAATTTAGCCAATCCCGAAATGGCGTACGTGAGTCTGTGCGTGGAATTGCTGCCATCGGGCATTATGGGGCTGATGATGGCCGCCATGTTTGCCGCGACCATGTCGGTGCTCAGTGCCGAATACAACGTAACCGCCAGCGTGCTGACCCGCGACATTTACCAGCGCGTGTTCCGGCCCAACGCGGGCGGCAAAGAAAGCCTGCTGGTGGGCCGGTTAATGACCCTGCTGGTGGGAGCCATCGTCACCGTCGGGGCCTTGTTCGTGGCCGGATTTGGGGGTGCTTTCGAAGCCAATAAACTCTTAGCGGGCATTTTTGCCGTACCCATGATTGTGCCCGTCATCGTGGGTGTGCTGATGGCCAGACCGCAACCCTGGGGGGCGTTGGTGACGCTGTTCGGGGGCGTTACGGTAGGGGCGTTCCTGCACTTCTTTTTCGTAAAAGCGGACTATTTCGCCCTCGCCGGACCGACCGTTATTGAAGAAGTCCGGTGGGCAATCGCCACGCTGGTCGAGATCGTCTTTTGCTTTACGGTGTTCATTCTTTCGGGCTATTTCCGCTCAAAAGATCAGGCTTACAACGCCAGGGTAGCGGCCTTCTTTCACAAACTAACTGTTCCGTTCGTACCGGCTGGGGAAAGCACAAACGACGATGCGTTTGCCCAGGCCATCAAACTCATGTACGGCATTGCGTTCGGACTGACGGGCCTGATGTTCGTAATTATGGGCTTCCCCTCGCGGGCGATGCTGAGTGGTCAGTTAGCCCTCGGAGCCGGGTTTGTGTGCCTGACCCTCGCGTTCGTGCTCTGGTATCGGACCGGTTCGACGCTTCGAAGGACGGGTAAGCTCGAAAAAGCGCGGGAAACCGCTTCCAGTGAATTGACTAATTAAAAATACAACCATGAATTACCTCGAAAACAGAATTGTCTTCGTTACTGGCGCGTCGTCGGGCATCGGGCGGGCTACGGCGCTGGCCCTACTCGAACAGGGCGCGAAGGTGTTTGATTTCAGCCGTACGAAGCAACTCGCCGACGAGCACCCGCACGACAACCTGCGCTCGTTCCGGGGCGATGTGAGTCAGGAAGCCGACGTGAAAGGGGGCTTTGCGGCCTGTCAGGAAGCCTTCGGCACGGTCGACGTGCTGCTCAACAACGCCGGTTTGGGCCTGCCGACGCCCGACCTCTCGACCGCCGACGTTGACGCGTTCGACCGGATGGTGGCTACCAACCTGCGGGGTGTGTTTCTCTGCGACCGCGAAGCCTTAGCCGTGATGAAACCGCGCGGACGCGGCCACGTGATCACCGTTATTTCAATGGCCGGACAGCGTACCAATCCGGGTTCGCCGGTGTACTGCGCGTCCAAGTTCGGGGCGCGGGGCCTGAGCAGCGGCTTAGCCGATCAGATGCTGAAACTCGGCATCAAAGTAACCGATGTGAACCCCGGCCCGACCGACTCGGACTACTGGGGCGACCGGCCCGTGGCCCGCGAAAAATTCCTGCGCGTGACCGACGTGGCCCGCGTGATTCTGTTTGTACTCAATCAACCCGACGACGTCTTGATTCGGGAAATCAATTTCGACAACATGAAATTCTTAGCCGCATGATAACGAACCTACTTCATACCAATGGCAACGGCAATGGCCATGCGGTTGCCAGGTCACCCTTCCCCATTGCCATCGCCGAAATGCGCGACCGCTACCTCCGGCTTTACACCGGCGCGGTCAACGACGTGCTGCGCTTCAACTACAACATGCACACCACCAGCCTGCCCGCCCATTTTGCGCCCCTGCGCGAGGAGATGAAACTGGCCGGACTGGCGTTTACGGTCAAGGGCGCACCCGACATCACCACCGACGGCGAAATGGAAACCCGCGCCCTGATGCTCGAAAGCCTGCACGAAGATTCAATTGTGGTCTGGGACTGCACCGGCGACACGGTGACTTCGCAATGGGGTGAAGTGATGACGATGGCTGCTCAGCGCATCGGCTGCCGGGGGGCGGTGGTCAACGGCATCCGCGACACAACGGCTATTCTGGAGCAGGGCTTTCCGGTCTTCTACCAGTACAAGACCAACACGGGCATGCTGGGCCGCTTCAAGCTGTACCACTACCAGAAGCCGGTGCTGATGGGGGCGGTGGTTGTGGAGCCGGGCGACTGGATTTTCGGCGACATCGACGGGGTCATCTCCATTCCCAGGGCCATTGCCTACGACGTACTGGTGGCCGCCGAAGCCATTTTGCAGAAAGAAGACACCATCCGCGAAATGGTCGAAAGCGGCATGAAACCCACCGACGTAGTGAAGAACGGCGGATATTTCTGAGCATGGCCGTATTCTTATCCGATACCGAACGTACCCAGATCCGGGCAGGGCTACAGGCGGGCGACCCGCTGCTAAGCCGGTTTCGGGCGGCTCTGCGCGAACGCGTCTACGCCCGCGTCGCGACCAAAGGGTTGCTCGGGCCGGATGCCACCGGAACGCCGGCCACCACCGCCTGGTATTACCCGGCAGCGGAATACCTCTCTGACGCGGCCATGCTCTACGCGCTGGAGCCAGAGGAACGCCTGGCGAACTGGCTGCGCACGGTCGCGCTCGACATCGCCCGTACGTCGGCGTACGAGTGGGTCGGTCCGGCGTTTCGTGACCACAGCGAGCCGCTAACGGGCCACCTCGAAACGGCGCACTTGTGTTGGGCACTGGCCACGGTGTACGACTTGGCAAAAGGGGCGTTTAGCAATTCGGAACAGTCCGAACTCCGACAGGCGTTGGCCGAAAAGGGCATTACGCTTTGTCGACGGTGGCTGGCCAGTAACACCAACTTAGCCACCTGGCGGGGCATCCTGACCTCGGGCGTCGTGGTGGCGGCTGCGGTGCTGGGTGAGGAGGGGCTGCTGGATGAATACGTACCCGAACTGATTCGTTGCGCCGGGGCCTTTCAGCCCGACGGGTCCTACGGCGAGTCGCTGCAATACGGTAACTACTTGGCCTTCGCCCTGACGCTGGCCTATGAATCGCTGGTACGCAGCTACCCCGACCGGGCGGCCACGCTGGACGTTTCGGCCTACGGGCGCGGTCTGCGCTGGATGGCCAGCAGTATGTTTTACCAAAAGCCGATGGGCGGTATCTGGGGCGCGGAACCCCGCGCGCGGGCGGCTAATTTCAACGACAGCGCGGCCATCTACCGCCCTTCCGGCGACGTGTTGTTGCACCTGGCGGCCCGGAGTGAATTGGCGGAGGAGCGCGGGCTGGCCCGGCATCTGTTCGAGACGTATTACGCCCCGGTACCCACGCAGGGAC
>CAXUEB010000196.1:0-10430 GCA_964249775.1 uncultured Spirosoma sp. | reverse complement strand
TTATTTGCCCAGCGCCTTCAGCATGGTGTCGCCGATGAGGGCGGGCGATTCAACGACGTGAATGCCGCACTCGCGCATGATGGCCATTTTGGCGGCTGCGGTATCGTCGGCCCCGCCTACGATGGCTCCGGCGTGCCCCATCCGGCGGCCTTTGGGAGCCGTCTGCCCGGCGATGAAGCCTACGACGGGCTTGCGGTTGCCGTCGGCTTTAATCCAGCGGGCAGCTTCGGCTTCCATGCCTCCGCCAATCTCGCCGATCATGACGATGGCTTCGGTTTCGGAATCGTTCATGAGCAGTTCAACGGCCTGCTTGGTGGTCGTACCGATGATGGGGTCCCCGCCGATGCCAATGGCCGTGCTTTGGCCCAAACCCGCTTTAGTGAGCTGGTCAACGGCTTCGTAGGTTAGCGTACCCGATTTAGAAACAATGCCGACCGTGCCTTTCTTAAAGATAAAGCCCGGCATGATGCCTACTTTGCATTCCTCAGCCGTCATCACGCCGGGGCAGTTGGGACCGATCAACCGCACGTCCTTGTCGGACAAGTAGTTTTTCACGGCCACCATGTCTTCCGTCGGGATGCCTTCGGTAATACAGATAATGACCTTGATGCCCGCATCGGCGGCTTCCATGATAGCGTCGGCCGCGAAGGCGGGCGGCACGAAGATAATCGAGACGTTGGCCCCGGCTTGGTTGACGGCCTGCTGAACGGTGTTGAATACGGGCCGGTCGAGGTGGGTTTGCCCGCCTTTACCGGGCGTAACACCCCCAACGACGTTGGTACCGTATTCAATCATCTGCTGGGCGTGGAAACTACCCTCCGAGCCGGTAAAACCCTGGACGCACACTTTAGAGTCTTTGTTAACTAAAACACTCATGGCGGTTGGTAAATCGTTGGCGATGCGGTTAATTTAACTGGGTGAAAATGGACAAAACGCAGAAGAGCCGTGTTATAAACCTACCACACCTTCGTTGTTTTCTCTGTTTCAGCTCGTAAAAAAGCTGGGCAAAAGTAGCCGAATCTTTGTAAATATTCGTGATGATTTTTTCGCACATTCTATCAGGCTCTATCTTGGTCGGGGCGGGCGTCGGCGTGTTTTGGCACTTCTTTGGGCGCATTTCTTTATTCAACCGGTTGCTGTGGGGGTTCTTTCTCTTAATTACCTCGTTAGCCGCCTTGATTGGCATTGCTCAGTACACAGGCATTCAATCGCTCGAACCGCTGCGCGACTCCATGATTGTGCTGTCCGACAGTTTAGGCGTTGTCTGCGTGGTAACGGCCGTTTACGCCCTGCTTAACCAGCGCGTCCTTTCCATTACCACCTTTGTTACAACGGTTCTCTTCGGCTTATTTCTGTTTATCAGCCTGCTGTTGCCCACCGTCCGCGTTTTTACGCCCATCGTGCCGTCGCTGGGTATTCTGGTGCTGATGCTACTGGCCGTGTTTGCCTTGCTCGAACGCAATAAACGCGGCCTGTGGATTGTCCTGGCGGCCATGATGATGGGCTTGGCGACCAAAGCCGACGCGGTAGACGGCGTTATTCACCCGACGGATTTTTACCATTATGCCAGTGCCCTGGCGCTGTGGTTTTTTGGTAAAGCGGCCCAACGGCGCGTTGTCACCCGGTAGGTAACGGCGCAGGGAACTGAACGTCGATAAAACTA
This sequence comes from uncultured Spirosoma sp., assembly GCA_964249775.1. Classification (GTDB taxonomy): domain Bacteria; phylum Bacteroidota; class Bacteroidia; order Cytophagales; family Spirosomataceae; genus Spirosoma. Next base: position 8,767 of record CAXUEB010000196.1, on the reverse strand, counting down.
TTTGGCCGCCAATCGAATTACTCCACTTACCCAATTACTAAACAAACGTGGATTTATTAGAACTGGCTCAGGATCCGGTCCAGACGGCGAAAGCCGCCAAGCTGGTGTACATGAGTGATACCATGCCCGGCATTGGCCGCCGGCGCGAGGGCGACCATTTTACGTACGTCGATGCGAAAGAAAACCCGGTCGATGACGAAGCGACACTCGCCCGAATTCGCAGCATGGCCCTGCCCCCGGCCTGGGAAAAGGTTTGGATTAGCCCCAGGGCCAACGGTCACCTGCAAGCCACGGGCATCGACACCAAAAATCGGAAGCAGTACCGCTACCACGCCAACTGGAACGCCATTCGGAGCGAAACCAAATTTTTCAGGATGGTTGCCTTCGGGAAGGCGCTGCCGCTGCTGCGGGCGCGGGTAGACAAAGACCTTAAACAACGAGAACTGGCCCGCGAAAAGGTGATTGCCGTAGCTCTGAGTGTGATGGAGCAAACCCTAATCCGGGTGGGCAATGCGGCTTACGAAAAAGAATACGGCTCCTACGGCCTGACCACGCTCAAAGATCAGCACGTGAAAGCAAAGGGCGACGCAGTTCAGTTTAGTTTCAAAGGTAAGAAAGGCATCTACCACGACATCACGCTCCACGACCGCCGATTGGCCCGCTTGGTAAAAGCCTGCCGCGATATTCCGGGTAAAGAATTATTCCAATACTTCGACGCCAACGGGGAACGCCATTCGATTGATTCGGGCATGGTCAACGCGTACCTGCACGAAACAATGGGCGACGATTTTTCGGCTAAAGACTTCCGGACGTGGGCCGGCACGGTCAACGCTCTGCGGCTGCTGGTTGATCTGGAACCCTGCGACACGGACAAAGAACTCAAGAAAAACGTCAATACGGTGCTTGATGAAGTGTCGCATCAGTTGGGCAACACCCGCACCGTTTGTCGCAAACACTACGTTCACCCGCAGATTCTGGAAGCTTACGAGCGCAAAGACCTCAACCCGTATATTGAACACAAAGGCCGTTTTCGCAGGACCAGCCCCTACGGCTTAGACGGCGTGGAAAAGCTCTTGCTCAAGTTTTTGAGCGATCAGGTAAAGAAAGTGGTGAAAAGCCCGGCCGCCAAGAAAGCAGTGGCTTGATGAATTGTCAGACCGATAAGGTTTTGGAAACCTTATCGGTTTAATGGGCCGCCTTTACCCAAACGGACTGCCCACAACGCTGACAGGGCGGTTGGTCGATTAATGCACCGAACGGTTGTACATGACCGCAGGTGCAACAAGCGTAATCGCCCGGCTCCGTAGGGTGTTGGGTTTGCCGAGCCAACTCGTTGGGCAAAATAGGAAGCCCTTTCCGAACTTCTTCTGGTTTAAACGAAAATACGCTAAGCTGCCCGTTCGGCTCCACAATCACCGTTCGGAGTTGGCCCAACTGCTCAATACCGACGGCGCGCAGATCCGAAAATAATTCCTCCTGCGTTACGTCTTCCCGGTCGAAGTTTTCGAGCAGGATGCAGCCATTTTCAATGACGTAAACCGGCTTTCCTTCAATCACTTCCCGAACGCGCCGGTTCCGGTCGCTGATAAACGTGGCCAGTTTGTAACAGCCCATGATGACGGTAAACACCACGACGGCCGAACTTAGCGGCACATCATCGTAAAACATCGGGTCGCCGGCGGCCGACCCCAGCCCGATGAGTAAGACCAACTCGTAGATCGACAACTGCCGCACCTCCCGCTTGCCCGACACGGTCAGGGCCGTTAGCAGGACGATAAACATGAATACGGTTCGAAAGGCCACTTCGCCGAGGTACGTCCACGGGAACTGGTCGATCAGGATGCGCTCCCAATCGAAGGGTTTAACGGGTTCCTGCATGGTGGGAAAGGGTTAAAACCAACTGGGTGAATCAAATCGATTTGATTCACCCAGTTGGTAAATTCACTTTTTCGCTTCGCGTTTAGCCCGCTCTTCGCCCTTAGTTGCGGGCGCGTTGTCTTTCCGAATCTTGATGCCCTTCTTGACGGCCCAATCTTCGGCCTGGGCCGTAGCGATGGCAATGGCTTTTCCTTCGTCGTTACCCTCGGCCAGCAGGGCGTTGGCCACCTCGATGGCTTTATTACGGACCGGGGCCATAAAGTTTTTCAGCGATTCCGGGTACTCTTTCTTTGTGTAAGGCATAACAGTAGTTGGTAAAGGTCGGCGCGAAGCAACCTCATTAACTTCGATTCATTGACGGCACCGTCCGCGGCTGCGCAGGACCGGACCGGGGCCGCCCGTGCGGGCCTGTGCCAGACCGTAGCTGTTTCATTGCACCAGTTCCTGCGAGATGGTGCTGCTCAGCCGGAGCAGTTCAATCTCGGCGGCTTTGGCGTTGAATTCGGCTTCGATCAAACGCGTTTGGGCATCGATCGCGTTGCGCTGCACGTCGCGAAACTCCACAAATGTCGAGTTGCCAATGCGGTAGCGGTCGTAAGCAATGTCGACGTTTTCGTTGGCCAGCCGGTTATTCTGCACTTCCAAATTGAGCAACGACAAACTATTCTGATAGACCTGATACGTTTGCGTTAGAGCCAACTGGAGTTGAAGCCGCTGGTCGGCTACCTGGTTCTGGGCGATGATCGAGTTGATGCGGGCGTTCTGAATCTGACGCTTCAGGTTATACCCGTTGAAAAGGGGAATGTTAGCCTGGAGCGAATACGTCATGCCGTTGTTGCGGCCCGTTCGGACGCCAAACCCCCCCTGATTATCAATGAACTGATAGTTATAGCCGGCCTGCGCCGTTACTAAAGGCAGTTGGGCCGCGTTGGCCAGCCGGATGTTGACATCGGCCAGGGTTTGGTTCAAGACGGCCGCCACCAACTGCGGATTGTTGGTCGTCAGCGACTCCTGAAGGGCGGGCAGTTGCAGATCCGTACGGGCCACAATCGTATCGCGCAGGGCAAACTCGGTTAGTGGGTCACGCACCAGCAGCGAGTTAAGCAGCGTTTTGGCGTTCCGCAACGCCTGCGCCTGCGACAGCAGGGCCGCGCTGTCGGTGTTGTAATCGACCTGGGCGCTTAGGTAATCCACCCGCGAGCGAACCCCCACTTCATAGTTGGCGCGGGCCAGTTCGCGCCGTTCGCGGGAAATATCGAGGGCCTGCGTAAACGCAATTAGGCGCTGCAACTGCCGGATCACGTCGTAGTAGCCCGTGGCGATGCTGGCGACGGTTGCCTCAATATTGGCGCGAGTTTGAACGGTGCTAATCTGCACCAACTGGCGCAGTTGCGAGAACGTAGCCGAGCGGGCGTAGCCGTTAAAAACAGTGTAGTTGAAGTTTACACCAACGTTGGTCGTCCGGTTAAAGATGCCCCGAATAACCTGACGGGGTCGAAGACCGTCCAAAAACGTTTGGTTGATGTTTTGTAAACCACCGTTCGAGTTGGCGTTACCCGTCAACACAGGCAGGTAACCCGCGTTTCCTTTCGTAAAATTATTACGGGTAATGTCTTCCTGCGAGCGGTTGATGCGCACTTGGTAGTTCTGCTCGATGGCCTGCGCAATGGCCTGCGACAGAGTCAGCAGTTCGCCGGGTTGCGGAATGGTTTGAACCGTAAAGGTGCGCAGTTGAGCGCGCCGAATAGCATTTTGGGGTTGTTGGGCAAGCGCCGTGAGGGGTAGGCAAACGAAAAGAATCCAATGGTTGAGCTTCATTGACTTGGTGTTAACAACGACTTTAAGAGTCAAAAATAGAGAGAAACTACCGTTGTCCGGTCGGCTGACCAAGTTTCGCTTATCTTGCGCGTTCCCAACGAACGTTCCCAACGAACGTTTCTAACGACTAACCATGATCCGTCATCTCCTGTTGCTTTCGGTTTTGCTAATCGCCTTGTCCGGTTGCCAATCTAAACAGAAAGCGGACTTACTCGTCACGAACGCCCGCGTGTACACCGCCGATTCGAGTTTTTCAACCGCCGATGCGTTTGTTGTCAACGACGGTAGGTTTGTGGCCGTCGGCTCCGCCCAAACCTTAACCGATCAGTACGATGCCGACAGTACCGCCGACCTCGGCGGGCAACCCGTTTACCCCGGTTTCTACGACCCGCACGCCCACTTCTTGAATCTTGGTCAGGTGCTCGACCAAGCCGACTTGGTTGGAGCCGAGTCCTACGACGAAGTCATCGAACGGCTCAAGGCGTTTTCGGCGAAACACCCCGAAGCTCTTTGGATCGTCGGCCGGGGTTGGGACCAGAATGATTGGACGGACAAAGCGTTTCCAACAAAAGAGAAGTTAGACGCAGCCTTCCCGAACGTACCCGTCGCCCTGACGCGCGTAGACGGCCACGCCTTGTTGGTGAATTCAAAAGCCTTGCGGCTGGCGCAGGTGACGGCCGGATCAACGCTGCCGGGTGGTGAAGTGGTTTTGGAAAACGGTCAGCCAACGGGCGTGCTGGTCGACAATGCCATGCAGCTCGTCAAGCGCGTCCTGCCCCGTCCCGATAATGCCGACAAGACCCGGATGCTGTTGGCCGCCGAGCGAGTTTGTTTATCGCTTGGCCTGACAACCGTATCGGATGCGGGCATCAGCCCCGCCGAAATCAACCTGATCGACAGCCTGCAGAAAGCCAGTAAGCTCAAAATTCGGGATTACGCCATGATAAGCCTCGGCGAGCCGAACCTAAACGAATACCTCAAGCGCGGTCCGTTCCAGACCGACCGGCTGACGGTGCGCTCGTTTAAACTCTACGCCGACGGCGCGCTGGGTTCGCGCGGAGCCTGCCTACGCCGTCCTTACAGTGACCGGCCCGAAACGGGTGGTTTCCTCCTGCTCAGCCCCGCCGAACTGGAGCGGGTGACGAAACTGCTGTACGCGTCGAACTTCCAGGCTAATACGCACTGCATCGGCGACTCAGCCAACCACCTCATGCTGAACTTATACGGCAAGTTGCTGAAAGGCAAAAACGACCGGCGTTGGCGCATTGAACACGCGCAGGTCGTCTCGCCCGAAGATTTTGCGAAATACAAACAGTACTCGATTATTCCGTCCGTGCAGCCGACCCACGCGACGTCGGATATGTACTGGGCCGCCGACCGGCTTGGGCCTGTGCGCGTCAAAGGGGCGTACGCGTTTAAGGAGTTGATGCAGCAGAACGGCCTAATTGCCTTTGGTAGCGACTTTCCGGTCGAAGCGCCGAACCCCTTGTTTGGTTTTCACTCAGCCGTAGCCCGGCAGGACGCCAAGAACTACCCAGCGGGTGGTTACCAAATGAAAAACGCCGTTGATCGCCAGTCAGCGTTGCTGGCCATGACCCGCTGGGCCGCCTACGCCAATTTTGAAGATCACCTGCGCGGCAGCATCGCCCCCGGCAAGCAAGCCGATTTTGTCGTCCTCGACCGCGACATCATGACCGTACCGAACGCGCAACTGCGGCAGACAAAAGTCCGGCAGACGTGGATTGGCGGAGAGCGATTGTATTAATCGGTGTTTCACTTATACGCCTATATGCCCTTACCCACCAAGCAATGAACGACGACAAACCCCACGACCGGTTCTTTAAAGAAACGTTTTCCCGAACGGATATCACCAGCGACTTCCTACAAGCTTACCTACCCGAAGCCATTCGCGCCAGACTGGATTTGTCATCGCTACATCGCGAGACGGATTCATACACGGATGAGCAGTTAGGCGAGCACTTTGCGGACTTGGTCTTTTCGGCAACATTTGACGGACAGCCGGTGCAGGTAACGCTGCTGCTGGAACACAAAAGTTACCCAGTGAAGTATCCACATTTCCAACTAAATCGGTATATTTTGAGCGTTTGGGAACAACAAATCAAGCAGAAAATTACCCTGACGCCTGTTCTGCCGATTATCATTTACCACGGTTACAGCCGCTGGCTGAAGCAGCCTTTGCCAACCTATTTTGCAGATATGGCTGACGAACTGAAGTCGTTTCTACCCGCCTTCGACTACATCCTAATTGATTTGGGCACCATCAAGACAAAACTACCACAACTGCACTCGGATTACGCCCGGCTAACGGGCTTGCTGTTGCAGTACAGTCGGCAGAAGCGCCAGTTGGAACATATACTTACGACGTACGCGCAGATAATGCATAATTTAACCGAGACACCCGGTGGCCGAGCGTTCATCAGCACTACATTTATCTATTTGAACTGGACCAGCGGATTGACAACACAACAAGTAATTGCTATTTTTAGTCGTATTTCTACGCAAGCCGGTACAATAGCTATGTCAGCAGCTCAACAATTGATTAATCAGGGCCTTGAACAAGGCATCGAACAAGGCATCGAACGGGGCATCGAACGGGGCGTTCGGGGAATGCTCAAATTGAATATGGATGCAGCCACCATCGCTGCGGCCTTTGATATGCCCCAAATTCAAATGGAGCGCCTGATTAATAAAATCAGCCAAGAAACTAAGTAATCTACTGGAAAGCCGACAAAGAACCAGTTGAGTTGCATAACTCAACTGGTTCTTTGTCGGCTTATGAAACGCTTATCAACTGATATGTCTGCCTATTGAACGTAACTACGTCGCCCGCTTTATGACCTGCCAGCGCCGTGGCAATCGGTGACGCGGGCGAAACGGCGAAGTAGCCGATGCCGTTGAACGTTAGCTTGCCGGCGCTGATGCTGATAAAGAACGCACCTTGGTTTGTCGTGACCAAACTGCCCGGTTGAACGGTGGAGTACGCCTTCTCAACGTTCAGCCGACTTAATTCACTTTGCAGTTTTTGCGCGTCGGCCAGTAGTTGCGCGTGCCGGTCGCGTTCGAGTTGAGCCATCGCCCGGCCGGTTTCGTACTTATCGCCCGCGCTGCTTTTTTCTTCTTGATTGGCCGATTCCTGGGCGGCTTCCATTGCCTGCCGGGCCGTGCGAATGCGTTGCTGCACGTAAGCCTCGCACAAGGCCAGCAACGCCTGTTTTGTTTCGGTACTTGTCACGCTACAAATTTCTCTTTTTCATCTCCTCAACCGCAAAGTTGGCGGCCCGCGCCGTTAGGGCCATAAACGTAATCGACGGATTTTGCGAACCGGTCGAGGTCATGGCCGCGCCGTCCGTAACGAAGACATTTTTGCAGTGGTGGAGTTGGTTATGCGCGTTGAGCAGCGAGGTTTTTGGGTCGCGACCCATGCGCACCCCGCCCATTTCGTGGATGTCTAAGCCCGGATTGCGGTGATCGTCGTAAGGCTTGATGTTCGCACAACCCGACTCGTTGAGCATTTCGGCACCCTGCACCAAAAAGTCGTTCATCATCTTTACGTCGTTGTCGGTATACCCAATAGACGTCACCAGTTGCGGAATGCCCCACGGGTCTTTGTGGTCGGGGCTGAGCCGGACGTGGTTTTCGTAGCGGGGAACGGTTTCGCCCTGCATCATCATAAACACGTGCCACGCGCCGGGGTCTCTTAGCTTTTCCTTGAAGTCCGCGCCGAAACCCTCCTGCGCCGTGCCCCGCTGCCAACCCGACCGGGCAGCACTGAACGCCACCATGTAGCCGCGCTGAAAATCGGCTTCCTGCCGATTAACATTACGAAAGTTGGGCATAAACGCCGTTGTCGGGCGACGGCCGTAGTAATAGCCATCGGCAAACCCGTCGTAGGTCGCGTTGAGCGTACCCCGGTAATTATGAAACGCCACGTAGCGGCCCAGCACCCCGCTGTCGTTACCCAAACCGTTCGGAAACCGACGCGACGTGGAATTAAGTAGGATCAAGTTTGTATTGAGGCAGGCCGCGTTGACGAAAATGATGCGGGCAAAATATTCCGTCATCTCTTTAGTGTGCGTGTCAATCACCCGAACGCCGGTTGCTTTTTGGCCTTTCTCGTCGTAGATAATGGAATGCACCACCGAGTCGGGGCGTAACGTCAATTTGCCAGTTTTGGCCGCCCAGGGAATCGTGGACGAATTGGAACTGAAATAGGCTCCGTAAGGACAACCCCGGTAACATAAATGCCGCGCCTGACACTGCGCCCGGCCCTGATCGTAGTGAATCTGCTGCGGCTCGGTCAGGTGGGCGCATCGGCCAATGATGACGTGCCGATCTTTGTAGCGCTGAGCAACGCGTTTCTGAATGTGTTTTTCAACGCAGTTCAATTCCCACGGCTTTAAAAACTCCCCGTCGGGCAGCGTTTCCAAGCCGTCTTTGTTACCCGAAATGCCCACGAACTTCTCGACGCGGCTGTACCAGGGCGCAATGTCGGCGTACCGAATGGGCCAGTCGATGGCGGCTCCGTCGCGGGCGTTAGCCTCGAAGTCGAAGCGGCTCCAGCGTTGCGTCTGCCGCGCCCAGATGAGCGATTTGCCGCCCACTTGGTAGCCCCGAATCCAGTCGAACGGCTTTTCCTGCACGTAGGGGTGCTCAGCGTCTTTGACGAAGAATTGCTGCGTACTTTCGTCCAAGGCGTAGCATTTGGTCGCGATGGGATTTTGCTCGTCAAAGTCGCCCGGCATTCGGTTGCGATGGGGAAAGTCCCAGGGGTTAAGCGTTGCCGTTGGGTAATCGACTAAGTGCCGAACATCACGCCCGCGCTCCAGCACGAGCGTCCGCAGCCCTTTTTCGCACAATTCCTTAGCCGCCCAGCCGCCACTAATACCGGAGCCGACGACGATGGCGTCGTATGTTCGAGCCGCTTTCGCGTCGCCGTTGATGTTCATAGCCGTTGCGTTTGAGTAAGTAAAGATACGAAAGACGATTTGACAACCATATCGTAACAATTTAACAAAATATTTATTGCTAAAATATTTAACAACAGATTTAT
>CAXUEB010000195.1:10212-10469 GCA_964249775.1 uncultured Spirosoma sp. | reverse complement strand
GGATTTGACCTTCGCCGAGCAGAACCTGTCCGCCAGCTACGCCAACGCAACGCTGAACACAACCCGCGCCCACAAAAACACCGCCATCGCGCTGAAAACGCGGTCGTATTTAAACATGGGCCGGTGGGCCGACGTGGTGACCGAAGCCAACAAGATTGTGTCGTCGGCGGCCCCGTTCCGGGCCGCGTCGGGCGTGGCGCATCAGCTCCAAGCCAGCGGGCAAACGGTGTTTTGTAACTACATCACGCCCGCGGCGC
>CAXUEB010000195.1:0-10202 GCA_964249775.1 uncultured Spirosoma sp. | reverse complement strand
CGCTGCCCATGAGCAGCAACGATTTACCCGGTACGCAAAACGGCTTGGGTAGCTACTACTTGCCCATCATTGGCATTGGCGATTTCAGTCTGAATCCGACCGGTATCATTGGCAACGCGGCCTTTGCCGCGACGGACGCCCGCCGGAGTTTCGTGCGCAACGATTTCGCCAGCGACCAAAGCCGGAACCGCTTGGTTAAGTTTCCGACCGGACCGCAGCACACTGATTGGGTGCCCGTTATTCGCTACGCCGAGGTGCTCCTCAACCTGGCCGAAGCCAAAGCGCGGCTAACGCCGGGCAGCGTTGATGAACAAGGACTGGCCCTGTTGAACGCCGTTCGGGGCCGCTCGAACCCAACGGGCGTTTATACGGCGGCCGGGTTAGGCACGGGCACGGCCTTAGTAAACGCAATTTTGCTGGAACGGCGCATTGAATTTTTGGGCGAAGGCTTCCGCTCGAACGATCTGCTGCGGACAGGTCAGCCGTTGCCCGCTAAGGGAACGATTCAGGCGGTTCCGGCGACGGCTTCGGTGTATATCTGGCCCATTCCACAGGCGGAGATTAACGTCAACAAGCTGATCGTTCAGAATCCGTAGTACGCAGTCTTTTTGTAAACTGAAACAGGAACCGGGCCTCAGTCCGGTTCCTGTTTTTGTCGGTACATCCCCTTAATTCGGGCAATCACGTACTGTTTCTTCACGAAGGAGCTTAGTCGGCATTTGTCCGAAAAAATAAGCGTTATTTTATTGAATCGGTAGTTTACTTATAATTCGTATACACAGTATATTTGTCCCCTCATTTGGTAAAACAATCCTGCAATCTTAATTCTTACTCACTAATGCGCAAAATTTTATTGGGAAGCTGGTTACTCTCGCTGTTGTTTTGCCTGCCCGTATTGGCGCAAGATGTCACCGTGAGCGGCCGGGTCACTTCATCAGATGACGGCTCGGTCCTGCCGGGCGTGAGCGTACAAGTAAAAGGCACCACCCGCGGCACCACAACGGACGCCAACGGGAACTACCGCGTCGGTGTACCGTCTAACGGACGGTTGGTTTTCAGTTTCATTGGTTTCACAACGCAGGAAGTAGCCGTTGGCAATCGGTCGACGGTCAACATCACGTTGCAGAACAACACGACGGACCTGGGCGAAGTCGTTGTAACGGGTTACGGCGGCACCGTTAACCGGCGCGAGTTCACGGGGGCCAGCTCGAAAGTGGCGGGTGCCGCGGTGCAGAACCTGCCGGTTGGTAGCTTCGACAAGGCCCTGGCGGGCCGGGCCGCGGGCGTGCAGGTTACGTCCGCCAACGGCGTGCCGGGTGGAGCCATCCAAATCCGTATCCGGGGCGTGGGGTCGATTTCGGCCGGTAGCGACCCGCTCTACGTGGTCGATGGCGTGCAGTTGAACACGACCAACAACTCCAGCTTCACCAGCAGCAACCCGCTGGCGTTTTTGAACCCGAACGATATTGAATCGGTCGAAATTCTGAAAGACGCGGCTGCGGCTTCGATCTACGGTTCGCAGGCGGCCAACGGCGTCGTTTTAGTGACGACTAAGCGCGGCAAAGCCGGCAAAACCCAGGTTACGTTAAACTACTACAAAGGCGTTTCGGACCCGATCAAAAAGCTCGACGTGCTCAACACGCAGGAGTGGATTGGCCTGCGCACGGAAGCGCTCGTTAATGGTGGAACGTCCCCGGCCAATTCGCTCACGAGCGTGTTGAGTACGCTACGTCAGCCGGTCGACTTGAGTCCGGCGGCCATTGCGGCCCTGCCCACCTACGACTGGCAGGATGCGGTATACCAGCGAGGAATAACCGATAACTACGAAGTGAACCTGAACGGGGGCACGGACAAAACGCGGTTTTTCGTGTCGGGATCGTACTACACGCAGAGTGCCAACATCGTGAACGTTAATTTCAAGCGTGGTACGCTGAACACGACTCTAACCCACCAAATTAATCCCAAGTTAACGATTGACCAGACGCTGAAGCTAAGCACGATTACCGCCAATGGTCAGTTTGGTTCGCCCAATGGGGGTTCGTTCTTAGGCGCGGCTGCGTTCTCGTCGCCCCTGATTCTGCCCAGCATTCCGATCTACAACCCCGACGGCAGCTACTACGGCACGCCGGCTCAGGGTGGTATTCCGGGTATTCTAAACCAGAATATTTTGCAGGTCAGCGAACTGAACAACATTCAGGCCGACATAAACCAGTTTATTGGTAGTGTGTCCCTGAGCTACAAGGTAACGAATGACCTGACCATCCGCCCGTTTGCCAGTTTGGATTATCGCATCATCCGGGGCCGGTCGTTCTCCGACCCACGCACCGCCGACGGGTTCAACGTCCGCGGGCGGGTGCAGGATCAGTTAAACGAAAACAAGAACTTCCTGACCAACGTCACGGCGAACTACAATAGGACGTTCGGTGGTAAGCACGACATTGGGGTCTTGCTGGGTCTGGAGTACCGGTCGGACATTAACGAGAACTTGGCTACCAACATCACGAACGTCCCAACGCCGGATTTTCAGTACGCCAGCGCGGCTGCCCTGCCCCAGAACATCTTCGGCTCCTGGACAGGTTACCGCAAAGGGTCCGTGTTTGGCAACATCAAGTACAACCTCAACCGGAAGTACGACGTTAGCTTGATTGGCCGGTTAGACGGATCAAGCCGCTTTGGGGCCAACAACCGGTTTGGCTTCTTCCCGTCGGTATCGGCCGCGTGGCTAATCTCGGAAGAAGACTTCCTGAAAGGCGGGCGTTACGTGAGTGACCTCAAACTGCGGGCTTCGTTCGGAACAACGGGTAACGATCAGTTGGGTTCCTTGTTTGCCTCGACCAACTTCCCCGGTGTGGGCTTGGTTAGTCCTGGATTCGATTACAACGGCGCGGCTGGTTTTGCCCCCACGCAGTTGGCTAACCCCGACCTGAAATGGGAGACCAACCAGACCATCAACATCGGCTTGGATTTCGGCTTCTTAGGCAACCGCATTACCGGTTCGGTCGATGCGTTTGAGCGGACGAGTAAAGACCTGTTGCTGCCGTTCAACCTGCCGTTCACGAGCGGTTACAGCACCATCTCGCGCAACGCGGGTGAGGTCAGAAACCGCGGGCTTGAGCTTGAAATCAATACGGTAAACGTCCGGGCGGGTCAGTTCCAATGGAAATCGTCGTTCAACATTACGGCCATCGAAAACAAGTTGACCAAACTGTATCCCGGCATTGTAAAGTTGGGTAACCCCGATAGCACCGTGTTGCTGACCTACACGGATTTCTACGGCGTGGGCCGGAACGCGATCTTGGGTCAGCCGTTGCAAACGAATTTCACGTTTGACTACGCCGGCGTGAACCCGGCAACGGGCCGGGCAATGTGGTACGATTACGCGGGCAACGTCACCTACCGCCCCATCGCGCCACGGGATCAGAAGTACTTCGGCTCGGAGTTACCTAAGTTCTACGGTGGCTTCAACAACACGTTTGTGTACGGCGGGTTATCGCTGGATTTCCTGTTCCAGTTTGATTACGGCCGGCGGTCGTTCAACACCCAAACGTCGTTCTTAGCCGAGAACGCGGGGCGGAACTTCAACGCCTTGCAGGAGACGTACGACCGTCGCTGGCAGCAGGCGGGCGACATCACGGACGTACCCCGTCCGATTAACGCCAATGCCGAATTGAACAGCATCAGCAGCTTATCCGGTACCCGGACGCTGGAAGATGCTTCGTACTTGCGCCTGAAGCAGATTACGCTGAGCTACGACATTCCGGCGGCTTTTTCGCAGCGCATTAAGGCGTCCAAAGCGCGTATCTACGTGCAGGGCGCGAACCTCATCACCGTCACGCGGTGGACGAGCTACGACCCCGAATTCTTGAACTTCGGTTCGGGTAACAGCGGTTTGGTGCCCAACTCGAAAACGTATCAGGCGGGTATCAACGTAACGTTTTAAGTAAAGACCACGATTTCAAACGCTATGCGTATATCTAAATCTATTTTGTCGGCAAGCCTGCTCACGGTGGGCTTGCTGGGCGTAACCGCTTGCACCGACAGCGAATTTTTGACGGTGCAGCCCCGTTCGCAGGCCGATTCGCAATTGGCCCTGACGACCGCGGAAGGCTTGGACGCGGCCGTGAATGGCATCTACGACCGCTTGCAGTCGGTCGTCCTCTACGGCCGGGATATGCTGGCCGTTTCCGAAGCCCTGTCCGACAATTCGCAGTTCACAAACAAATCAGGCCGTTTGGTTGCCGAAAACCGGAACCAAGCGAATGCTACGTTCGGCACGGCAACGGCCGCGGGTGGTACGTGGCAAACGGCTTACTTCGCCATTAACCAAGCCAACTTGATTTTGGATAACGTCGGCAACATCACCTTCGCGGCTGCCGACACGGCCCGGCGCAATCAGCTTCAGGGACAAGCGTACTTCCTGCGGGCGCTGATGTACCACGACCTAATGCGGATTTACGCCTACGATCCGGGTGCGGAGGTGGCTTCGCAGAACCGGGGCGGGGTGCCCTTGTTGCTGACTGGGGTAGCCGATCAAAATCAGATTGTCTTACCGGCCCGGCCCGCCATCGCGGACGTGTACAGACAGATTTATTCCGACTTGCAAAACGCCATTGCGGTATTTGGCCGCTCAACGGCTTCTAACCCGACGGCTCCGGCCTACGGCAACCGGCAGGCCGCTCAGGCCCTGTTCTCGCGGGTCGCGCTGTATAACCGGGATTACGCAACGGCAGTACGCTACGCGACGGATGCCATCGCCGGAGCCATCAAGCTATCCGATAATGCGTCGTACGTGGGCGGCTGGCGTGCTCCGCGCAATCCCGAATCGCTGTTTGAGCTTCAATTCACGACGCCCGAAAACATCGGCGTCAACACGTCGCTGCAAACGTCTTACACCACGCTGGTGCGCTTAGGTGATCGTGCCACGACCGGCGGCTTCGGTGACTTAGTGCCGACGCCCGCTTTCATTGCGGACCTGGAAGCTGAAAAAGGAACGACGGGTCAAGTGCTCGACATTCGGCGGCAATTGTACGAACTCGGTACACCCGGGCGGGGTGCGGCCGTCATCGAATGCACCAAGTTTTTGGGTAAAAACGGGATCATCAACTTAGATAACGTGCCCGTAATTCGCGTCTCGGAGTTGTACCTGAACCGGGCCGAAGCTAACGCGCAGTTGGGCAACACAGCCGCGGCCCTTACCGACCTGAACGCCATTCGGACCCGTTCGGGTTTAGCGGCCCGCACCGAGTTAACGGGTGATGCGTTAACGAACGAAATTTTGCGGCAGTCGCGCTTAGAGTTTGGCTTTGAAGGCCACCGCTGGTTTAACTTGAAACGGCGCGGCCAACCCGTCATCAAGGCAACCGCCCAGGGCGGAGGATTAACCTACGGCGACTTCCGTTACCTGGCCCCGATTCCGGTCAATGAGTTGTCGACCAACCAGAATATTCAGCAAAACTTTGGCTATTAATCGTGTACCGCCGGGCAACGTCAGCCTAGCTTAGTCTGCGTTGCCCGGCGGGCTTAATCAACCGTTTTTCAATGAAAAAAATCATTAGTTTAGCCGTATCGGTTCTGGCTTTGTTCGGCATCTACGCCTGCGACAATAGCTTAGATAAGGTGTTTGACGATCAGACGCTGGTCGAGTTTCAACCGGCCGTGCTCAACGCCAACGCGGTTGGTCGTACGTATCCCATCATCTCAGCCGCGAATAGCGTAACCGCCGGCGCAACCGTAACGGCGCAGCTTAACTTAGTCGGGCGGCAGCGCGAAACAACGGAGTTGACGGTACGCGTCTTACCCGATCCGGCCGGTACGACGGCGGCTGCCACGAGCTATACGTTAGCCAACGGCGGTACGGTCGTGTTCGCGCCAAAATCAAGTACGGCGGCTTTGACAATGACGGTTGGCCGGGCCACCAGCACGACCGCGCCGATCGCAAACTTGGTTCTGGTCATCGACAGCACCAGCACGGACTACAAACCAAGTCAGAATTACAAACGCGTTGGCTACGCCATTCGGCAGTGATACGATTTTGTCTTAAACGACAACAGCCCGACCAGTTGGCCGGGCTGTTGTCGTTTAAGAGCAGGGCAGCTCTTAATTCCGCTTAGCCGATGCGGCCATCCGGCCAATTTATCCAGTTTATTACGGACAAACGGCCGTAAAAACGGTTACCTATTCGGCAACCCGCAGAGTACTCTGCGGGTGTCAACCATTCAGTCCATCAGGAAAACGTCTACTACACACGGCGCATCCGTTTATGCTCAACGCAAAAATTGCTGGTATTGGCCATTACTTGCCGTCACGCGTGGTCTCGAACGACGAACTGGCTCCCAGTGTGGGCGTAGACGGAACATGGATTGAAGAACGTACCGGCATCCGCGAACGGCGTTACGCCCAGCCCGGCGTCGACACGGCTACCACTTTAGGAGCCGAAGCGGCCCGAATGGCTCTTGACCAGGCTGGTATTACGCCGGCCGACGTTGATTTTATTGTGTTTGCGACCATGAGCGCCGATTACTTAGTACCCGGTTGTGGGGTTTTGCTCCAACGGGAATTGGGTATTACGCGGGGCGAAGTAGGCGCGCTTGACATCCGTAATCAGTGTTCGGGTTTTCTATACGCCCTGTCGGTGGCCGACAAATTCATTAAAACCGGCACGTACCAGAACATCTTGGTTGTGGGAGCCGAACGGCAGTCGTTTAACTTGGATTATTCCGAACGGGGCCGCGACGTGGCGGTGCTGTTCGCCGACGGAGCCGGGGCGGTGGTTTTACAACCCACCGATGAACCCGGCCGCGGTATTCTTTCCACGCACCTACACGCCGACGGTACCTACGCCGAAGAGTTGTCAATTATTAATCCGGGCAGCCACGGCAACTACCACTTCACCCGCTACAAACCGCAGTACCTCGACACCGAACACCAATTTACGTACCCCAACCACGGCCCGTTCGAACCACCTTATTTAGCCACGGGCGTATTCAATGGCTTTCAGGTTGTCAAAAAAGCGTTCGAGAAATTTCCCGACGTTATCTGCGAAGCCGTCCGGGCAAACGGCTTAACGCTCGACCAAGTCGACTTTTTCGTGCTGCACCAGGCCAACGGACGTATTGTCGACTACGTGCAGCGCAAGATGGGCCTACCCGCCGAAAAACTTTGGAACAATATTCGGCACTACGGTAACACCACCTCGGCGTCGGTACCCATTGCGCTCAGCGAAGCCCGGCGGGCGGGTCGAATCCAGGACGGTCAGTTGGTGTGTTTAGCCGCGTTCGGCAGCGGCTTCACGTGGGCGTCGGCCTTAATTCGTTGGTAAATACGTTTATCCATTCACTCATGCAAGTCGGCGACACCTTCAATTACCGTTACCAATTTTCGCAGGACGATGTCCGCAAGTTCGCCGAAGTGACCGGCGACGACAATCCGCTCCACCTCGACCCAGACTTTGCGGCTACCACGCCGTTCAAACGGCCTATTCTGCACGGGATGTTGAGCGCCAGCGTGTTTGCGCGGGTATTCGGCCGGGATTTCGGCGGCACGGGGGGCGTTCACCTGTCGCAGTCGCTGGAGTTTGTCCGACCCATGTTTCCCGACACCGCCTATGAAGCCCGGTTTGCGTGCCAAAGCATCGACACGAAGCGGCACACCGCCGAGATTACCTGCACCGTCGTGGACCCTGCCACCGGCAAAACCACCCTGCGCGGCACGGGGATCGTCTTCCATAAAGACATGTTCTCGTGAGAAGGATAAACGAAGAAGGGGGTAAGGTGTACGTGTGGTTCCTGGTCTACGCAGCCAGCGCTGAAACCGACGCGAATACGTCTTCTTGTACAGCTTCTCTTCCTTTTACTATCTTCACCAGAAAATAAAGTACTGATTGTCAGACCTATACTGTCCGACCGATTACCCTTCTCTTTCAGTCCATTTTGCGGCTCAACGGCGTCTATCTTTGGATAGAAGGCTTCCCCGCCGTCAATCCGGTACGTTTGCGCTGACGACATGCCGATCCCATCGCGGTGCCAACGGGTGTTCGGCAACCGTCGCTGCAACTCGGGCGGTAGGTAAGGGATAGACATTGGAACGGCTCGCCAAACCGGATCAGCGATTTGGCGTTTGACCTTATCAACGTCGTGCGGGACGTAGCCCGGAGCGTTACTGGCGTTGCTTCGGGCGCAGATCCAGATTCAGCACCGTATTGACAATGATACCCTGGTTGATCTGGAACACGTTCCGGTTTTGAATTTCGCGGGGCAGTTGCAGAATCTGTTGGAAAAATCCACCTTCGACGCGCAGCGCTTTATTGAATCGGTAACCCATGAGCAGCCCCAGCCGGTTCTGATCGAACACGTTCTCGGCCACGTTGCGCCCCAGCCCAACAAACAGTTCGTCGTAAGCAGCCGCGTAGACCGTGCGGTCGCCCATGGTAGGCTTACCCAGCGGCATCTGCGCCCTGAACATATACCGGATGCGGTTCGAGAACACGGTCTGATCGGGGCGGGGACTGTCGGCGTTCAGATACCGGCCGACCCAGCGTTGTTCGAGCATAAACCGGTGGCTAACGTCAACGCGTCCCAGTGGGTTGCTGAGCAGCGCCATCTGGTAAAGCCGGTGTTCGGGAAACACCCGGCCGGCCGCCTGAATGGGGTACTCGCCGTACGGAAACGTTTCGATGAAGGCGTAGCCGAGCCGCAGGTCAGTTTATCACTAACCTGGTAGTTGATCCCCGTCCGGAACAGATTCTGCTGCCCCTGCGCCACGAATTCGTCGCGTCGTGCTTGGAATTCCAAGTGGGCGCTCCAGCGGTCGGCCCACTGTAGGGTGGTGGCGTTGGTAAACCACCCAATGGTGTTGCGGTCGATAAGCCGGGTATTCTGCCCGCACGCAGCCTCTGCTCCGAGTAGCCAGCCCAGCCCGGCGACAAACAGGCAGCGTCGGACCGGTTGGGTCCGACACTGCAAAACGACGTTAAGCCAGTTCATCGGGCAGTTGCTTGAAGTTGGGGTAAGTCTTTCAGGGTTTCGGGCACGAACTCTACCTTACCCGAACCGAGGTTATACACCGCGCCCACAATCAGAATTTCGCCTTTTTGGTACTTCTTCGACAGTACCGGATCTAAGTCGCGCAGGTCGTTCACCTGTTCAATGACGTTCTGCCGGATGGCGTTTTCGAGCATGTTACCGCCCATTGCTTTGGCTTTCTGAGCGGCCGGTTTAATGCTGTTCACTAAGGTAACGATGTGGCCGGGTACTTCGGGCCGCTTGATGGCCGCGTCAACGGCCCCGCAGCTCTGGTGACCCATCACCACGATCAGCTTCGAGCCGAGAACCGCCGTCGCGAACTCGATACTACCGTAGGAAGCTTCGGCCATCACCTGACCGGCCGTGCGGATGATAAACAGGTCACCAACGCCCTGATCGAAGATAATTTCGTTCGGTACGCGGCTATCCGAGCAGCTTACAATCACGGCGAACGGCTTCTGGCCTTTTTCGGTATCGGTCAGGGCTTTGCGGTCCTGGCGGGGTTTAATGCTTTTGTCTTCGACGAACCGACGGTTGCCACCCATTAGCTTGCGCAGCGCAATGCGCGGGTTGGCATAGGCCGAGTCACGATTGACAACGTAGTGGTCTTTGCGCCACTGCGTCGAATCAATGGCAACTGGGGTGGTTTGAGCGGCTTGCTTAGCCCGGCGATTCGATTGGGCGTCGGCAGTGGGCAGGGTACAGGCCAACGCAGAGAGCGTTAGCAGCGAATAACGAAACAGCTTATACATGGTTGCGTCTTATTGGACTACTGTTGACAAAAATTTGTTACGCAAAGGTGACATGCCCGGATTAGCCGGCAATTAGTCAGGGATTAGAAAGCGATTAGAAAGCAACCGAACCTCGCAAGGTTGCATCACGCCGGCCAAGGAAGGTGTTTCCCCGCCTTAGTAGCGCGTTGAAATCAGACCCGCTATGTCCGTTGCAGCCTTCGTTGACCACCTTACGCAAGTCTTACGCAGAGCGTTATTAACGTTGACTTGGCTTACCAATAACCGTTGCCCTGAGAACCCACAATTCGTTGGAAAAGGGGCTTGCTTATCATAGACGATCTCCGTTTATCTTTGCGCACGACTCGTCCCACGAGTCAGCGTCGCGGTGTATGGACCGCTGGTCGCTTTTCGTTAAACCGACCAGCGGTTCCGGCTGCGAAGCACGGAT
>CAXUEB010000194.1:10073-10489 GCA_964249775.1 uncultured Spirosoma sp. | reverse complement strand
CGCCATGCGTTCGACGTAGCGCTGTACGTTCCGCTGTTAATTAGCCCGCGCATTCGACCAACCTTCACCGTCTTTCCGTTCGGTAGCTATCACCTACGAATTGGCCGGTGAAGCGGGATTAATGTTCAAAAAAGCAAACCGAACCGCCGACCCAGTCGAAATCTTTGTTGAACCGCACGCCAATCATTTCGCCCCGGCTCAGGCGGCTCAGGTTGGTCATCAATAAGGGACGAGCTTCTTCCTTCGGCCAAATGAACAGCATCCTGATTTCACACTTGATCAGCCCGTCGGGGGCCTGAACGATTGGCTCGTACTTCACCTTACGTTGCAGTAAGTAACCGTTTCGCTGCCCGGCCGGAATCGCGTCTAAGTCAACCGCCGTAACGTTTAGTTTCACGCCACTGCCCGCAAACGAG
>CAXUEB010000194.1:8620-10063 GCA_964249775.1 uncultured Spirosoma sp. | reverse complement strand
CTCCCTCAGGTCCGACACGAAATAACTGGCGGGCACGAACGGACTTTTCAGCAAGGGCAAGGTGTACTTGCTGATGCGGAAAAACCAGTTTGGATGCCCAACCCACTCGACATCCACGTCGTCGGTTAGCTGAAAGTCTGTTTTAAGGTCGGGGAAGTTTTGCAGGTCGTCGAAAATCAGCCGGTTATAGATGCGTTTGATGGCAATCCGGCGTCCGTCTTTTTCGTAAAATAGCTGCCGACCTTCCCGAATAATGTCGGTGATGCTGACCGCTTCAATGCCCAAGTCCCGCTTGGTGAGGGCAAAATCAACGCGGGTCTTCTGTTGTTGGGGATAAATCTCGAGCAAGATAACTTCCTCGGGCTTGCAATCGCCGATAATCATCTGCCGCAGCCGGTCGCGGTATTCGTCGTTGGTCTTAACGGTAAACAGGTGCGACAGCCCATCCGGCACCGGAAAGTACTTCCGGTACTGATCGGCTACGTAAGGCTGAAACGCATACAGCGACGGAAAGCCTTGCAATTCGATCAACTGCGGAGTCAACTCGCCTTCTTCGTCCTTACAAACGGCAAAGTCGATCGCCAGAAACTGCGTGTGCGCGTTCGGTCCGTCGTACGGTTCGTTCGGTACGCGCTGCCCGGCCGGAATGGCGTCCTCGGTCAGGGCTTTGAAGTCGTCGCGCGTTATTACGTCAATAATGTCGTCGCAGGCCCGGAGAAGTTTGTCAGTCAAAACTTTGGGCACGAAAATTGGCGTTTCGGCCACCCGGAAGTCTAACTGATTGGGCAAATCCGTTTCGATGGCTTGCAGAAAAGCCCGGTAGCGGTCCGGGCTGTAGGCTTGGTTAAAAGCTTGACGAACGGGTTGGATCATAGCTGTCTGTTAGAACACGGATGACACAGATACAACGGATTTTCACAGATTTATTCGGCAATCACAAATCGGTGCTTATCCACTTTTTCCGTTACAGCCGTGTTCTTAGTTTGTAGTTCACCAATCGCCTGCCGCAGAAAACCGGGTAGAATTACCGATTCGGTCAGGGCGATTTTGTCGGGGTCCTGCAAATACGCCACCATCTCATCGTACTTGTCCTGCCCGAAGTTGGTTACGATCTGATTGCGTTTCTCACCGGTCAGAAAATAGCGCAGCATGCCTTCGTTGTCGGCTTCGGGGTGAAACTGCGTGCCGACGACTTCTTCGGAGAAGCGAATGGCCATCACGGCCCGCTCCAGCGGCACGTGCGGCCGGATTTTTTCTAAGCACAGAATTGCCGCGCCGGCATCGCTCAGGCGTTCTACATTCGGCTCGGTGATCTGGTAATCCCGCGAATCGACGGCAAAAAACGGATCGGGTAAGGCGTTCAGCAACTCGTCCGAGCAGCCGTCGTCGGTCTTATGAACAGGGAAAATACCGAACGAGGTCGATTTACGCTTGCTGAGCGTA
>CAXUEB010000194.1:1375-8610 GCA_964249775.1 uncultured Spirosoma sp. | reverse complement strand
CACGACCAACTGAAATGAATGACAAATCAGGAACACAAACTTCTTCCGCTCGTTCCGGCGGTTCCAATCAAAAAGCCCGTCGATCAGCCGAAAGTACGGCCTTTCCCAGGCTTCGTCCGACGCCAGCGGGCTACCCGGTCCGCCGGAGGACACATAAACGTCGTAGTCTAAGCCGGGGATCTCGTTGTTGCCCCGGACGTTGAATACGTCGAACGCCAGTTCGGCCTTGTCGTTTCCCTGTACGTTCCGAATAAGTTGCAGAATACAACGCATGCCTTCGTTGGCGTGGTTATTATTCATGTCCAGAACGGCAATTCTTACTAAGCTCATGCGGTTTTAACTACCTGATTCCGAAAGAAGTTTCGTCCACGATGTAATCCACAACGCGTTTCAAATCGTTCGTTTGTTGAAATACGGCCAACTGACGATCGGCTCCGGTACCCATTTCCAGGATTTTGAGGGCGTATTCGCATTCGGCCCGACTGCCCAGACCGTCGACTACGTCGTCCACAAAATCGAGCAGTTCGTGAATAAGCTGGTGGGTTGGCACTTCTTCCTGCTTGCCGAAATCAATTAGTTTGCCTTGGATGCCGTAGCGGGCGGCCCGCCACTTGTTTTCACTGAGGAGCGCCTTGCGGTAAAGCCGAAAATTCAGATTGCTCGACATCAGCTTGTATACCTTGGCCACCAACGCTTGCAACAGGGCGGCCAGACAGATGGTCTCGTCGACGCGCATCGGCACGTCGCACATGCGAAACTCGATGGTGTCGAAAAACGGATGAACCCGGATGTCCCAGTAGATTTTCTTACCGTTGTCGATGCAGCCGGTTTTAACCAGCAGGCTAACATACTCGTCGTATTCGGCCGCGCTGCTGAAGTAATCCGGGATTCCCGTGCGGGGAAACTTGTCGAACACCTTCGAGCGGTAGGATTTAAAACCCGTATTACGGCCTTCCCAGAAGGGCGAATTGGTCGACAGGGCGTAGATGTGCGGAATAAAATAGCGCATCGTATTCATGATGTGCACGCCCATGTTGCGGCTTTCCATGCCGACGTGCACGTGCATCCCAAAAATTAGGTTCGAGCGGGCCGCGTCCTGCAATTCTTCCACGATTTTGTCGTAGCGGGCGTCGGCGGTAATTTCCTGGTCGGCCCAGCGCGAGAAAGGGTGCGTTCCCGAGGAGGCAATGTGAAGGCCCTTGCTGTTGGCCAGTTCGATAATCTCTTTCCGTAGGTGGGTGACCTCCCGGCGAGCCTCCTGAATGTTGGTGCAGATGTTGGTGCCGACCTCCACAACGGCCTGGTGCATTTCGGCTTTGACCTGCTCGTGCAAGATCAGTTTGCCATCTTCTACAATCTGGCCAATGTGGGAGCGTAGATCGCGGGTTTCGGGATCAATCGTTTGAAACTCTTCCTCGATGCCAAGGGTGAAAACGGGCATATAGTGTATGTTTTAAAGTGTGTGTCCTAATCCTGCTAAATCGGGTAAACCATCGTTCTTTGCCCTATCTCTTTTACCCTTATTTATGTTCTCACTGCGCATAAGCGTAAAAACTATTTCAGCTACGTTACAGTAATCGCTACCTTTGGTGTAATCTAAACGTCTTTCTTACACCAACGCGATGCCACTTACTTATAACGTTGAGCTAAGTTCTAAACCCAGCAAAACGGGGCTGTGGTCAGTCATGATCCGGCTGCATCAGAAGGGTCAGAAGCCCGGCCGGGTGCTAACCAGCGTAAAGATAGTCAACCCGAAGCGGAACTGGAACCCCGAGAAAACTTGGGCCAAATGGGTAGTTCGTCACGTCGACAAGGAAGCGCTTAACGCGGCTATTGAATCGGAATATAACCGGGTGAAAAAACAAGCGGAAACGTGGCTCACTGAACTCGGCCCGATGTCGCCCTTGGCGCTCGCCGAACGATTCCGATCAGGTTCGTCGGAGCGGTATTTTGATTGGATGGATAAAGTCTTAACTGATGCCCGCGAGCAGGCGTACGCTACCTACGTTCAGAAGCGCACGACCGTCAACGGCTTGAAAGCCTGGGCGGGTGATGATCTGGCCGTCGATCAGGTAACGCCCGCCCTTGTGCTGAGCTACCAAGAGTACCTGCGCAAAACGCCCTCGCCCGAAACGGGAAGAAAGCTACTATCCGCCACTATCAATAAGTATCTTAACACGTTGCATACGCTGCACAAGGCAATTTTAATCAAGCGGGGCGTTACGCCCAAACAGGCGGATTATCTTTCGCCTTGGAATGAGTATGGCGATCTGGCAGAGACCGAACCAAAACGCTCGAAGTTCAGCGAAGAAAAAATGGTGGAACTTAAAGCCGTGCGCGTTGCAACGCGCCGTCGGCGGGTGACGCCCGAATCGGCGTTTCACCTGTGGATGCTCTCGCACACCTTGGCCGGGATGCGGTTCAGCGACTGTTTGATGCTGCGCTACAGTCACTTCGATTTGAATGATGCGGGCGAGCCGGTGCACCTCAAATACGAAATGCTAAAAACCGGCCGCGTGGTGAGCATTCCCGTTTTCGAGGAAGGTCGGGCACTACTTAAACATTATTGGAAAGAGCGGGCCAAACCGGGCGACTTTCTGCTACCGTACTTAAAAAACGACCGCTCCTACGCGTACATTCTCACCCATGAGCAGTACCGGGATGCCTCGTTTGAGGTCAAGCGCCGGCTCTACAGCGATACGGCCCACTGGAACCGGCAGGTTAATACGTGCTTAGGGCAGATTGAAGCCGAAGCGGGGCTGAACCAAAAGCTCAGGATGCACAATAGTAGACACAGTTTTGCCGAGCTTGCCCGCCACATCATGAAGCAGGATAAAACCATTACCCTTTACGACATTCAGCAGATGCTCGGCCACAGCTCGTATAAGACCACTGAGCAGCACTACACCGAAACCAAAGCCCAAGATTCGACCGATGCCATGACGGCCGTGTTTATTCGCCCTGGGAAACCCCAGTCGACTTCTGAACCCTGACGACGTACTCCGTTGCGCCGGGTAATTTTCTAACCTCCACGCTGGCATCGGGATGGGTCACTTTAGAGAGTTGCCACGGCCCCACGCCCGATAAGAGCCAGATGGGATTGCAATCGGCATTCATCAGCCGGTAGATGGTTTTCAAGGTTATATCCTGCTTACCGGTTTCCATCGTGCTAATGGCCGTTTGATCGAAGCCCAGCAGCTCGGCGAACGCGGCTTGTGACAAACCGAGGTGCATTCGGAACTGGCGCAGCCGAAGGGGCAGGCTCTCGTAGTGGGGATTGGTAATGGATTTAGCCATAGGGTAAGATTAGGATTCGTAAACGAAGTATCGTTATAATTGAGGTCAAGCGAATTGATTGATTAGATTTTTCGGCAACCGCTGGTTGTTGTCTGACGAATCGTTATGCCGCCCGACGTGGCCGTTGTCGTTCCATTTTGACGAATCAGATTATCTTTTTGCGCCGTGCCGCAAACTTTCGAGCTAACGGACGTGCCGGCGGGAACGTACTGACTACCCGAATAGGTGATTTTAGTCACGCACTCGTAGCATTGGTTGGCGTCAACGGAATCCTTGTTGCAGCCAGCGAGCAAGGCCACACTAAAGGTGATCATGAGTAGGCGTTTTTTCATGTCAAAATGGTTGGGCGAAGTATAGTTTATTATTGGTTGCAGAGTTGATTGCCACCCTTCAAAATTGGCCCAATGTCCTTACCTGGCAGGGTAATGTCTTCAATGGGTAACCAACCTTCACCATCGGCCCGGCTTTTTGTTTTTGCCGATCCGTTGACGGCGTAAGTACCCTCGCTGGTTTCAAAAACAATGTAGTAACCATCAATGCATTTTACGTCGCCCTCGGTCACCCCGAAGAAAGGCCACTTGTCTTTAGCTTGGGCGATGCTGATATGGATTTTTCGGACTTGGCTGCTTTCGGTCTTTCGTTTCGAGTAAGATTCGATTGCAGTAAAGCCTATCCAGATTAGGCCAATGGCAACGGCCAACGTAATAAGACCTCCCGGACCAGTCTTGTTTGTTTGCTGCGTTGACATTGATTTAAGACTGAATAGTCTGGTTTGGATGCGCCGTAATCGTCACGCTACCATTTTCATAGAGCATGATAATTTTACCTTGTAAAGCCGCTTTTTCTTGATATAATTGGTTACAAACCGAGATGATGCGTTCATTGTACTTGCGGAGATGAACAATTTCCTTAAGTAGATCATCCCGCGTCAACTTGTCGAGCCGGTCACCGGTTGGCATTTCTGCGTTAACCCGGTTGTGGTTACCCACCAACAGTTCGTTCTGATTGCCCCGAATGTTGATCTGATCGTGGTCATTAACAACCGTCTGGCTCATGTCAATTGAGACCGATACCGGCCGGCCGAGATGGTTTGCCGATTCCTGCACGCAGTTGGCGACCTTACCCACCACGTCAAACGCAATTTCTTTACGATTATCCCCCTTGAGGATGTCGTCAATGTTTCCCTTAAGGTTCATGATGTGAAGTGTTGGTGTTGGGTATGCTCTACGTCATTTACTGCTGGTTTCGTTTCAAGAGTTCAATTAGGTCTTCTTGTGCTTTGAGTGCTTTACGCAGAATTTCGTTTTCTCGCACTACCGCTTCGTAGGTGGTGGGCGGCTCATTGACCTGGTTGTCATCGCCGGCTATGTTTTGCCGGTTGTGGTCACCTTCAATGTTTATAGAAGTGCGTGGCGGCTGAATACATAATATGTCTTGGGACACCCCCAATGCGTCCGCCATTGCTTGTACGTCCTTTTTTTTCTTCACCACGCCTTCACGTAGAATTGTGCTAATTGTTCGCCTGCTGATTCCGGTTGCATCGGCAAAGGTTTCCTGCGTTAACCCCTTCTCCTTATACAATCGCTGAATTATATACGAATCTACTATCATTGATAATCAGTGACTTGCGCTTTATTGAGCAATATGAGAAAAATATTTACTCAATTATTTGCACAAATGAGCAAAAAGAGCAATATTTGTCACCATAATAATAGCACAAAGATAGCACGACATGAACACGACGCAAGAAGTGCCCACGCAAGCGGGCCAAACATTGAGCGAACGGCTGAAACAGGCATATGAAGACGTGTCGCCCAACCAGCGGGTGTTGGCCCGGCGCGACTTCTGCCAATTTCACGGCGTAACCGACGATACATTCCGGGCGAAACGAACCGGTCAGCGGGGCTACACGGTAACCCTCGGCGAATGCATTTGGATGGAGAACTACAAACCCATTATCAACCCCTAAGCGCAATGGAGCCAACCAACGAGCAAAGTTACGAAACCGGTCAGCCCTCAACGGCGGCCCTGATGGACTGCATCCGTGATAACGCGGTGAACCTGTCCGACGCCATTCGGAGCGCGAACGCCCGCGGTATTAGCGTATCGCTTCGTCAATCGTTCAACAACGACCCCAGCGCGCCCTTGTTTGAAATCGTCTACTCGTTCTAAGCAATGGATTTGCTCAAAGCGTTAGCGCAGATTCCCCAGCTCGTTGAGCAGTACGTCACCGTGGCCGGGCAATTAGCCACGGCCCAGAAAGAGCGCGAAGAGAACCGGCTGCTTAACGAGGATGACATCATGGCCTACCTCGGCCGCAGTGAAGAAACCATTCGCTACTATGAGCGCCTGGGTTTGGAGCCGTACCGCAAAGGGTCGTCGCGTTGGTGGCTCAAACGGGACGTGGACGCGTGGCTCGCGTCGGGCAAGGTGAATCGCCAACAGCACCCCAAACGGGTCGCCATAAAGACAAAACCCGTCGGAGGGTCCGGCGGGTCTGTACAATAACCAAATAACACGTAAAAGTATGGACGAATTGACAAAGGCGCAACTGCCCACCGGGGGTAGTTCGACGCGCGAAGAATTAGGTGTTCGGCTGATGATGGCCGAACGCTACCGCGACTTGATGGACCGGTTTGTGGGCCCCAACGCGTCGGCCAGTACGGTCTTGGCGGCTGACTTTCTGATTCAAGAGCTTCATTTGCAACTCGAAAACCTACCCGCAATATGAAGACAAATCCAGACGAATACGCACAAGTTGTAGTCGTTGGTCCGGGTGACGACGTAGTAGCGAAAGGATTAACCAAACGCGAATATTTCGCGTCGCAGGCGATGGTGGCCGTGACTGCGCTTAATCTTTACGACAATGAGGAGGATAACGGGCCTGTAAAATTGGATGAGATAGCGATTGATGCAGTTCGCTTGGCAGATTATCTGATTGAAGCCCTTAACGCAACAAAAGCATGACGCCCGCCCAAACAACTGCTACCCAAGTGCTCACGCTGAACAACATCGGCGTTTGGAACAAGAAAGAGCTAACCGAACTTGCGCAAACGTCGGTCGCAGAAATGGCCGAATGCGGTGACGATGTGCTCGGCTTACTCGCCTTGGCCGCGAAGCTCGAACACTTCGCCGGTGAGATAAAGCGGGTTGCGAAAGACCGGGGCATTGACGATCTGGCTAAGTGGGGAAAGTCGGGTGTCAGCAAGTCAGGCGTCGTACTTGTCCCAAAAGAGGTCGGTGTGACTTACGATTATTCGCGCGACCCGATCTGGGTGCGCCAAACCGGTCAGATTGCCCAGTTGGATGAACAGTTAGCCCGGCGCGAGACGCTACTAAAGTCACTGCCGGTCGAGGGTCAGCTTCAAGTTGATGAAGAAACGAGCGAGATTTTTCGGGCCTATCCGCCCCTGCGCACGGGTCGCGAAAGCATTCAAGCAACCATTCTTTGATTTAACCCGGCTCTGGCATCATGAAAACGCTTCGTGAGTTACGCATGGCTTTCTTATTGGCTTGGGATGGGGTGTTCTACGCACTGGAATCGGCTATTGTTTGGCAGTGGTTTGGGGTAAAGAAGTACGACGCCGAGCTGGCCCGCGCGGCCTGGCTAATCGTGGCTATTCACGGGGTAAGTATTGTCGTGGTTGGCCTGCTTATTCGCTATCTGCTATGAACCAGCCTGAGCGTGATTCGTGGGTATTTGAGTACTTGCTACCCATTCTGTGCGTCGGGATTATCCTCTACGCCGTGCTGCACTTTCTCAGTCGCTACGCCAATCTTTTTGGCTCCTTTCACTGATGGAACTAACGGTTGATTTTGGTAAGGAGACTGAAAAGCGCGAGCTGTACCGGGTACTCAAGTCCCGCAAACCCCGGCCGTACCGCATCTCCATTGTGGAGGACCGGCCGGGGCGGTCGAATCGACAAAACGCTTACCTG
>CAXUEB010000194.1:0-1365 GCA_964249775.1 uncultured Spirosoma sp. | reverse complement strand
CTGCAAGACCGCCGCGCAGTGGAAGGCGGATTCCGAGACGGGCCTGAGCGCCGATGAGCTGCACGAGGTCTGCAAGTACAAGTTCAACGCGGCCGTGCGGTTCTTTCCCCAGACGGGCGAAGAAATCCGGGTGCCGCAGTCGACAACCGACTTGGACCGGGCCGCGTTCGGCGGCTACCTAACGGCCGTTATTGACTGGGCGCTGAGCGATTTGAGCATCTACATTCCTCATCCGGGTGAAACCATCGTGGAAGCCCTGTAAACGAGCAAGTAACTATCTCTATGACCATTGACCGCATTGATTATTTGTTTCAAGGCCGCACCCTACGCCCTGAAACTGAGGCCCGCGACTGCGCGGTGCTCAAAGCCTGCTGCTTGGAAGCGAAAGCACGGGCAGAGCACTTAAATGGCTTGGTGGGATTTATACCGCTGACGGGGTTTAGCTTTACCATCGACGATGTTATGCGCCACCTGCCGGTGAATTACGGTACGCCCACCCAGCCCGATTACGGCCCACGGTACCCAGTTTACGAGGTCATTGACGCGCTCAATATGCTCAAGACGCTTGGTTACCTGACCGACTTCGAGGGTGGCTTTACGGGCCTGAGTTTGACGAGCGATTTGTTTCGGGCCGTGGCTGAGGAATGGGTTTACGCCCGCGGTGCCGCGCCGTTTCGCCTTGGTAGCGAGAAGATTTTTGCGCAATCGGCCGCGGCTGCCCGGCGCATTGACGAGTGCCGGTTGGCGCGGCTATCTAAAAAATCGAGTCGTGCTCGTAGTATAATTTCAACCAGTCAATTCGGTGACCATTGAGCGGGGACAAACTCACTCCTTCGATGCGGCACTGGCCTGTGAGATAGGAGTAGAAAAAGCAATAATTGTTGGTAATGCCAATTTCTGGATTTCTGAAAATGAGAAGCGTAAAAGCAAAAATCATTTTCGGCAGGGAGAATATTGGACTTACACTACTGCCAATGATTTAGCCAAGCAGTACCCTTATTTAAAAGCGCCTTCAATTTACCGCTGGCTGAAAGAACTTGAATCGGACGGTTGGCTAAAAACAGGTCGTTTTAACGAACATCAGTTAGATAAAACGACTTGGTACGGACGGGGAAAACGACTATTAACTTGGCTGAATCCTTTGATTTATCAAAATGATAATTCGACTTTTCAAAATGATAAATCCATTTATCAAAATGGTAATTCGGGCTATCATTTTGATAAATCGGACTATCAAAATGATAAATCGGCTATATATAAGGATACAGATATAAACACAGATGTAAATACAGATGTAAATCTTGTCAACGCGGGTGAATCATTTTCGGCTTCAACGCAAAAAAATTCCTCGCCTGAGGCCCACCC
>CAXUEB010000193.1:0-10536 GCA_964249775.1 uncultured Spirosoma sp. | reverse complement strand
GTACTGGGATGACCCCAGCAAACTCATCTTCCGGGTTCGGTACAACCGCAAATCGCCACCCGTCGTGTGCGTCGCGTAATAAAATCCGTCGTGGTAGATTACCCACGGGTCGGGGCCAACGGGCAGCAGCGGGTTGCGGAAGGTGGTCGCCGTATCAACCGCGGGCGTGGGTGTCGGCGTGACGACCGCGCCCGCGTTAGGCGTCTTGCGGCAGGCGATTGGCCCGCCGATCAACGCCGTTAGCAGCAGTGCGTAAAAAAGAGGGCTTTTCATACGTCAGATTCGTAAAAAAGTAGAGACGCAAGATGTTGCGTCTCTACATACGTTAGTAATCAAAAAATCTCTGGTTGGGAAACGTAATTCCCCCAATGTTACCAGCCCTGATTTTGCTTAATGTTCGGGTTGGCGTCTGTTTCGTAGAGCGGAATCGGGTACAGTTCACTCTTGCCCTTCTGGAACGTTTTGAAGTCGGTATCAAAATCGGCAACGTTAGCCGGGAGGTTACGAGAAGTTTCCGGTCCGGCCAGTTCCGGTCCGGCAGTGCCGTAGCGCTTCAAATCCCAAAACCGCTGGGTTTCGCCGGCCAGCTCCAGTACGCGCTCCTGCCGGAGTTGCTCCCGGAAAGCCGTTTGCGTCGTTGTAAGCGCCAGCGGGGTCATGTTAACCCGCGCCCGCACCCGGTTAGCAAACGGAATGGCCTGCGCAGTTTGTCCCTGCTCGTTGAGGGCTTCGGCGTACAGCAGCATCACGTCGGCTAAGCGAATTACCCGGTCGTTGATGCCGGAGAAGTAGCTATCGTTGGGCTTAAAGTAGTTAGTGTACTTGATCCAAAACCGGTCGGTAGCAGGGTTGTAATCTTTGTTATTCGCCGAGGCCGTGAACTCCGCGTACGATTTTCCGTAAGGCCGCAGCGAACTGCCGCTGTAGAAGAGCGTGTAGTCTAAACGCTGATCCACCTTGCCGTCCTTGTCTTTCTCTTTCAAGAACTGGTTATACAGCCACTTGGTCGGTTGACCGTCGCACCAGCCGCCCCCGCTGAAGCCGTCGGTATTACGAAGGCCGAAGAACTGCGCCCGCTCCGACGACTCCGAACCGCCCGCTACGTCGTACTGAGGAAAGCCCAGCCGGTTTTCTTCGTAGTACTGAATCTCGAACAGCGACTCATTGTTATTCTCAAACTCGGTCGTGAAATTGTCTTTCCAGTTGGCGATCAGGTCGAACCGGGCGGGTACGACGTCGATAATTTGCTTAAAGGCAGCGGCTGCTTCGGCCCATCTGCGCTGCTGCATGTACGTTTTACCCATCAGGGCAATGGCGCTGTACTTATGCAGGCGACCTACGTCCTGGCCGGTGTAGCTTTCGGGTAGGTCAACGGCGGCTTCTTGGCAGTCTTTGATGACCTGCGCAAACACGTCGGCCTGCGACGCCTGCGGGGGCCGGTCGCCCAGCGTCTGCGACGATAGCACGAGCGGCACATTGCCCCAGATGTTGGCCATGTTGTAGTAGAAATACGCCCGAATCAGCTTGGCTTCGGCCAAAATCCGCTTTTGCAGTAGGGCGTCCATCTGAATGTTGGGTACGTTTTCCAGCACCTGGTGCGTGCGGTAAATGCCTTGGTAGGCAGCCTCGAACGATTCGCGGTTCATCGGAATGTTGTAGTCCGTTACGATGAACTTGCTGATGTTGGCCAGGTCGGTCCAGGGACTTTGGCTGTAACCTTCATCCGAGCTAAGGTCTGTCAGGAAGCGAATCCAGAGCGACCAGCGCCGGTCCTGCATGCCGCTGTAGGCCGCGTTAACGCCCTTAACGGCATCGTCGGACGTTTTCCAAAACGTGGCCGTTGATGCCTGGTTGGGGTTTATCTGGTCAAGCAGTTTACTCTCGCTACAGCTAAGCAAAAGTCCCCCGGTCAGTACGGCTGTAAGTGCCAGTGATTTTATGTTCATGATGATTGAAGTAGTCAGTTTAAAAACCTAATTGCAGACCAACACTAACGATACGTGGTACCGGGTAATTGCCTTGGTCGATGCCCCTTGCAATGAAGTTGCTGTTGCCGTTGTCGCCTACTACGTCGGGATTATAACCCGAATATCTGGTGATGGTAAACAAGTTCTGGCCCTGCACGTACACGCGGGCATTGCTCATCCTTAACCGGGTCAGCATCGTGGCGGGCAGGGTGTAAGCCACCTGTAGCGTCCGCAAACGGGCGTAGGCACCGCTCTCCACCCAGCGGCTGGTGTTGAAGGCCGGGTTCAGCGTCGGGTCGTTTTTGATGGGTTTCGGCGTGGTAGTCGAGGTGCCGGGACCAGTCCAGTACGTTACGTCGGAGCGCACGTTTTGCACATCGTCGAAGCGGTCGGTCCAGTTGCGGCTGCGGTTGAACAGCACGTTGCCCGCTACGCCCTGGAAGAAAAGCGTCAGCTCAAACTGTTTGTAGCCCACCGAAATGTTGGAGCCGTATTCGAACGTTGGGAACGGCGTACCCACGATTACCCGGTCGTCGTTGTTAATTGTACCATCACGTGCGTCGGCAACGCCATTGCTATCGGTGTCAACCGTTATCTGATCTACGTAGCGCACGTCACCGGGGGTTACGTTTGGCTGTCGGGGACCAGCGCTAATCTCCTCCGGCGTCTGGAAAATACCGTCTTGTTGTAACACATAAAACTCGCCTAAACCACCACCAACGGCCGTGCGGGTAATCTGCCCGTAGCCGAAGATGGGCTGGTTACCATTCGTCGGCACTAACTGCAATACTTTGTTTCGGATGCTGGTAATCTGCCCGTTGACGCTGTATCGGAAATCCCCTTTCTTATCTTGATACGTCAGGCTTAACTCAAACCCCCGGTTGCGAATCTGCCCAAGGTTATCGAAGGGGTTTTCTCCCTGATTACCGGCTGAGATTGGAATGGGAACGCGCAGCAACAGATCTTTGGAGAGCGAGTTGAAGTACTCGGCCGTTAGTTGCAGGCGGTTGTTGAAGAAAGAAGCATCAACGCCCACGTTGGTGGTGACCTTACTTTCCCACCGCAGGTTCGAGTTCTGCAACTGCCGGTTGGCGGCACCTGCCACAATTACGT
This sequence comes from uncultured Spirosoma sp., assembly GCA_964249775.1. Classification (GTDB taxonomy): domain Bacteria; phylum Bacteroidota; class Bacteroidia; order Cytophagales; family Spirosomataceae; genus Spirosoma. The sequence continues at coordinate 7,456 of CAXUEB010000193.1, read as the reverse complement.
TGCCCCCGCTCAGTACGTAGTTCAGGTTCGGCTGAACAGTTGGGTCAAGCGAGTAAGGCGCAATTGCCTGGTTGCCTACCGAACCGTAGCTGGCCCGAAGTTGTAGGTTACCAATGGCCGAAATAGTTTGCATGAACGGCTCCCGGTTAATATTCCAGCCCACCGACACCGACGGAAAATAAGCTACCTGATTCGCCGTGGGAAAGTTCGATGACGCGTCCCGACGAATGTTAGCCTGGACGTTATACTTTTCGTCAAAGGTGTACTGTATCCGGCCGAGGTAAGAAACCAGCCCCGAAATGCTGCTAAAGCCACCCGTGCGGGGGTTGAGCGTACCGGCCTGCTGTTGTTGAAATTCACCTTCAATTCCTTCGGTATGCGCGAAAATTTCGTTTTGATCGAACCGCTGGCGTGTGTAACCCAGTAATCCACTAACGGTGTGTTTGCCGAATGTTCGATTGTAGTTCAGCGTGTTCTCAATCAGCGTGTTGAAATAACGGCCGTTTGTGTTGTCGAGAATGCCAAACGGTGGACTGGGGCTATTGTAGCTCAGGGCACCGGGCCGGGCGAAGTAGCTGTTCTGATAGTTAAAGTAGTCTAAGCTCAGGCTCAGGCGGTAGGTTAAGCCCGGTATAATTTCGTAATCACCGTAGACGTTGCCCAGCAGCTTGTAGTTCCGGCTGAAGTTGTCATCTTTCAATTGCTGCCCAATGGGGTTGGTGCCGAAGGTCGGGTTATTAGCGCTGCCAAAGCCGTAACCGCTCAAGTTGTTGGGATCGTAGACTGGAATCGTGGGCGGCATCCTGACCACCTGATCAAACGGCTGGCCATTGACGTTGCGGCTGTTGATGTAAGCCAGGTACAACGATTCGCCGACGTTCAGCTTGCCGCGTTTCACGCCCGCATTAACCCGCGTCGAGTACCGCCGGAAGCGCGGCCCGATGATGGTGCCGTCTTGATCAAAATAACCCGCCGAAATTCGGTAGTTTGATGCGTTACCCCCGTTTTCTGACCCCCCGGAAATACCAACGTTGTGGTCCATAATCGGACCGGGCTTAATCAGTTCTTCCTGCCAGTCGGTGTTGTAGCCGCCCGCGCCAAAGTCGGGTACGGGCAGCCCGGCGTTCTGGTAAGCCGCCGTCCAGGTGCGGATGTACTGCTCCCGGCCCGCCAGCGGCAGGCGTTTGGTGATGTTTTGTAGGCCGTAATAGCCGTTGTACTCAATTAGTGGCTTACCGGCTTTACCGCGCCGGGTCGTGATCACAATGGCCCCGTTCATGCCCCGTGACCCGTAGAGGGCCGTAGCCGCGGCATCTTTCAAGATCGTCACCGTCTCGATGTCGTTTGGGTTGAAATCCGATCCTGCGCTACCAATAATTATCCCGTCGATGACGTAGATTGGGTCTTGGTTGGAGCCGAACGTGCTGGAGCCCCGAATCTTAATGCTGGCCGTTGAGCCGGGAGCGCCCCCCGCCGAGGCTACCGTGACCCCGGCCGCCCGACCCTGAATCTGGTCAACCACCGATGCCGCCTGGACTTTCTTGGCTTCGGCCGTATTGATGATGCTTACCGCTTCGGTTAGGTTCGAGCGCTTTACCGTACCGTAGGAAACAACGACGACTTCGTCCAGCGTCCGGTTGTCCGGCACCAATTGCACGTTAATGGTCGTGCGGTTACCGATGGCGATGTCCTGGCTAACGTAGCCCACGCTCGAAATGGTCAGCGTCGTGGCCGCGTCCGACGCGTTCAAGGCAAAGTTGCCGCTGGCGTCGGTGGTCGCGCCGTTGCTGGTTCCCTTCTCGATGACATTCGCGCCGGGTAAACCCTGTCCATTTTCGTCGGTCACCTGCCCCGTGATGCGCCGAACCTGCGGAGCTTCTACGGTGGTAGAGACCAGCTTTGCGGCATTCGATTCAAGGCGAGTTGCGGCCGGCGGTATGCTTCCGGCCGGGGCGTTTTTTAGGGCCGCCGTCTGAATTGCAATTAGGTTGTTGTTGACGCGCTGGTAGCGGAGTTCCGACGCATCGAGCAGTTGCGCGAGCGCCTGATCGAGCGACAGCCCGTCGAGGTCAATGTCCGTCTGGTGGCCGTTGATAACTTGCTCATCGTAGGCAAAACTAACGTTAAACCGCTTTTCGAGGCTTGCCAGGGCCTTCTTGAGCGAACGGGCGTGGCGGCTGCGGCCGGTAACGGCCACCGTGCGCACGTCGGCGGTAACCTCCGGCTTGGTGTGGGCGCGGGTCAGCAGTTGCGCGAGCGAAGGCTGCGGAACGGCCGATACCCCAACGCCGACCAACAGCATAGATACGGAAAGATACTTGTTTATCATAAGGAATCTGGTTATAAAGACTGGGTTGGTGAGCGCGTAATTAAGCGTTGTGTTGTAGAACGATTCGGCGACCGTCGCGTTGAACTGTTAAGTTAAACGTCAGCGAAAGCGTCGTCAGGAGGGTTTCAATACTCTCGTTGGTTAGGTTACCCGTGAATCGCCGGTTGGCCAGTTCAGAATCTTCAAAGACAAGTTCCAGACCATACGTGTCGCGCAGTTGTTCGGCAATCGCGCTCAGGGGCGTATCGTCAAACACGAACTGCCGCTGCGTCCACGACGTGTGCAGTTGTGGCTTTTCGGCCCGCACTTCGACCCGTTCGATGTCGGGCTGCGCCGACGCAAACTGGCCCGGCTTCATCTCCACCGTCTGGGGCCGAACCGCCCCGACTTTAGTCAGTTGCACCCGGCCTTCCACGAGCGTAACGTCGGTGTTGCCCCGGCGCGTGTTGACGTTAAACTGCGTTCCCAGCACCGTAATGTCCAGACCCGGCGTATGAGTGACGAATTTAACTGCCCCGCCGGTGTCCTGCTGAACCGTTCGGTTCACTTTCGCCACCTTAAAGAACGCTTCGCCGTCGAGCCAGACTTCGCGCGGCTTGGCGTCGGCGGCCGGCGCTCCGGCGGCTGGCGCGCCGGTGGACCATTCGTCGGCGAAGGTCAGCGTCGAATTGCCGTTGAGCAGCACCGTCGAACCGTCGGGTAGCGTCACGCTGCGAGTTTCGCCGAAGGCCGTGTGTATGCGCTGCTGTTTGGGTTGAAGTGCGTACCAAACCGCTCCGCCCGTCAGCAACAACGCGCCCGTGAGCGAAGCCGCCAGCCGCCAGCTACCGATTCCCCACAACCAAACCGGGAGCGTCCGAACGGCCGGTTCGGAAGGACGATCGGTCGAAGCCGCCCGTTCCAGCACCTGCCAGATGCGTTGTTGGCTCGCGTGGGTCAGATCGTCCTGCCTTGCCCGCAGATGCAGCAACAACGAAACGGCTTCGTCAACGGCGGCCTGCTGATGCGGGTGACGGAGCAGGAACGTGCGCCAAAACGTCACATCCGGTTCGTCCGGCTCAAACACCCAGCGCCGAAAGGCGTCGTCGAGGACAAAATCGCGCGGGCTGAACTGTCCGTAATCATGCGTCATGCGGTGGTGAACGTAGGTCTACCACCAGAAGAAAGCTACTCACGCATTTATCCCCCGGAGTTGAAAATTTTTAGCCGAAAAGTGATACGTTGACGGTGAGTCAGCTATTTAGAACACACCGGCCGACAAATAGCTCATTAACAACACCGTCAGTAGATCGGCCGGGATGCGTTTTTGAAGGGACGCAAGGGCTTTGTAGATAACTTTGTAAGCGGACGTGGTTTCGATGCCCATGATGCCGGCAATTTCATCGTAACTCAGGTTGTCGAAGAATTTCAGGAACAAGGCTTCTTTCTGGCGGGCGGGTAATTGGGCCAGTTCGTATAACACCGCTTCGGAGCGTTCTTTGGTAATTTGCGCGTCCAGCCAAGTCGGTTCGTAATAGAATTCAAGGCGGAAATCAACGTCGGTGTCGGGCGTGTCCCAGAAACGGTGCTGAGCGTTCAGCTTGCGGACAATCTCGCGCCGGAGCGCCCGCATCAGGTAAAACTTAATGGAATCGGTAGGACCAAGCCGGTCGCGGGTTTCGAGAATGGTCAGAAACAAATCCTGAAGGCAGTCTTCGGTCAGTTGCCGATCCTGCGCGATTTTGTAGCCGTAGTTGTACAGCAGACGGGCGTATTTTTCGTAGATGAATGCGTACGCAAGCCGGTTGCCGGCCAAAAACTCGTCCCAAAGCTGGGCGTCCGTTGCCAGTTTAAAATTAGTGAAACTACTCACGAGTCACGTAGTCAAGAATCAGTAACGAAAGCTACGAAAGTTTATCCGCAAACTTCTGGTTGTTTCACTGTATTTTTACTACTTATTCTGCTAATACTTCTATCTCAAAAGGATAGAACGAATTGATTTTGCCTTCCCTGAGCGGTGCCCATTTGACTTAACTATGCGTTTTTGCTTTTTTAGTGCGGTTGTCCTGTCCGCTGGTCTGGTAGGCTGCCAGCCGAATTCCGGTTCATCGGATGCCTTGTTCACGTCTATTCGCGCCGACGAGTCAGGCGTTCGCTTCAACAACGCGGTGCAGCCGTTCGAGAACGATACGCTTAACCCCAACACCTACGACCCGCTCTACAACGTAGCCGGCGTGGGCGTCGGCGATTTCAACCGCGACGGTAAGCAGGATTTGTTTTTTGCAGGCAACAACGTTACCAGCCGATTGTACCTAAATACAACCGCTCCTGGCCAGGGCAATTTTAAGTTTGACGACGTAACCCAGCGGGCGGGCGTGACAACCAAAGCCTGGTGCACGGGTGTGTCGGTCGCCGATGTCAACGCCGACGGCTGGCCGGATATTTACGTCAGCGTGGCCGGGCGCGACACGAGCCGCGTTGTCCGCCATAATCTGCTGTTCATTAACCAGTCAACTCGGCCCGGCGCGGTGCCGACCTTCCGCGAGATGGCGCGCGAGTACGGTCTCAACGACAGCGGGATGAACACGCAGGCGGCCTTTTTCGACTACGATCGCGACGGCGACTTAGATTGTTACGTGCTCAACAACGCCGTCGAACGCACCGGCCGCAACACCATCCGCCCCAAGCGACTCAATGGCGAAGGACTGAGCACGGATCGGCTGTACGAAAATCAGGGGGTAAAGGGTGTAGAAAGGGTAAAGAGCAAGGCAAAAGACCTTACCCCTTACTCCCTACGCCCCCACTTTGTTGATGTTTCGCGCGAGGCCGGCATCCTGGCCGAGGGCTACGGGCTGGGCCTGGCGATTGCCGACATCAACGGCGACGGTTGGTTAGACATTTACTGCGCCAACGATTTTTTATCTAATGACGTGGTGTACGTAAGCAATCACGATGGAAAGGGGCGGCATACCGGATTCACAAACCGGGCGGCCGAGTACTTTAAGCACACCAGCTACAACAGCATGGGCGTCGATATCCAGGACGTGAACAACGACACCCGGCCCGATGTGATGGTCGTGGACATGCTGCCTGAGACCAACGCCCGCCAGAAGATGATGCTCATCAAAACCAACTGGGAGTTTTTTCACCTCGCCCGGCGGCAGGGCTACCAAGACGAGTACGTTCGTAACACCTTGCAATTGAACATGGGCGAGGACAGGTTTTCCGAAGTCGGACAGCTCGCGGGCGTGTTTCGCACGGACTGGAGCTGGGCACCGCTGCTGGCCGACTACGACAACGATGGTCACAAAGACCTGTTCATCACCAACGGCTACCGGCGCGACATCACCAACCTCGATTACGTAGCCTATCTGAACAGTCAGGCGTCGAGTTTCGGCGGTCCCACCGACGGAAACGACCGGGGAAAAAAGTCACTGGCCGAATTATACAAACTGCCCGAAGTTAAACTGCACCCGTACCTGTTTCGCAACACGGGCACCGATGGATCGGCCCCGCCGATATTCGAGGACAAATCAGAAGCCTGGGGCTTCGGCGACGCGGCCTACGCTAACGGCGCGGCCTACGCGGATTTAGATAACGACGGTGATCTGGACCTGGTGGTTAACCGCATGGACGACGAAGCGGGTCTGTACCGCAACGAAACCATCCGGCCGGGTCAGGCAATTACAAGCCATTCGCTTCGGTTGCACCTGCCCGCCGACGCTCGCGGACTCGGGGCGCAGGTCCGCATTCGGACCGGGGATGGGCAGTTGCAGTCGGTGGAAGTGCACCCGGTGCGGGGCTATACCTCGTCGGTAGAGCCGTTCGTGCACGTCGGGTTGGGCAAGCGCACCACTGCGACGGTTGACGTGCGCTGGGCCGACGGAACGTTCCAGACGCTGGGTCAGCTTGCGGCCGACAAGGTGCACGAAATCGCCTACAAACCCAACGCAACGGCTTTTCTACTATCCACGCCGGCCGAGTCGCCGTTATTCACAACCACCGATGCCGCGACGGTTGGGTTAACATTCCGGCACCGGGAAGCGCCCCTGAACGACTTCGAGCGGACGCCCTTACTGCCGCAGGTCTACGCTAAGAACAGCCCCGCCATTGCCATTGCCGACGCCGACGGGAACGGACTGGACGACGTGTTCGTTGGGGCCGACGCGGGCCAAACCCGTTCGTTGTTTTTGCAGACCCGTCCGGGCCAGTTCGCTGAGCAGGCGCAGGGTGCGAACGACCTCGAAGACATGGGTTCGCTGTTTTTGGACGCCGACCGCGACGGCGATCAGGATCTTTACGTCGTCAGTGGAGGAAGCCGTCAGGCCGACAGCAGCGGCATTTATCAGGACCGGCTGTATCTTAACGACGGCCGGGGCAAGCTAACCCGAGCGGCCGGTGCCTTGCCGCCGACGACCTCGTCGGGTTCGTGCGTCGTGGCCGCGGATTTTGACCGCGACGGCGACTTGGACCTGTTCCGGGCGGGCCGCGTCAAGGTCGGGCAGTATCCGCTGGCTCCCCGATGTTATCTGTTCCGGAATGACGGTTCGGTCAACGCACCCCGGTTCACCGACGTAACGGACCAACTCGCGCCGGGGCTGCGACACGTAGGCATGGCTTGCGCGGCTCTTTGGACGGACTACGACGGGGACAACGACCCCGACCTGATGCTGGCGGGCGAGTTCATGCCGATCACCCTATTTCGCAACGACCGGGGCAGGCTGCAAGCGGTGGACAGTAAACTACCAACGGGGTTGTGGAATTCGCTGACCGGCGCGGATTTCGATCGCGACGGCGACATGGATTACTTGGCCGGTAATCTGGGCCAGAACACCCGCTACCGTGTTTCGGCCGAGCAGCCGCTACGCGTTTACGCCAAAGATTTCGACGGCAACGGTCAGATTGACCCGATTCTGACGCATTACCTGCAAGGCGAAGAACACCTCGTGCCCATCCGCGATGTGCTGAACGATCAGATGCCAACCTTGGCCCGCAAGCGGTTCACGAGCTTTCAGCAGTACGCCGATAAGACGTTTGCCAACGCCTTCACGGACGATGACCTCGACGGTGCGACGATGCTAACCGCGACCGAACTGCGCAGTTGCTACCTCGAAAACACGGGTGGGTCCGGCGTACCGACGTTTGTGG
>CAXUEB010000192.1:8194-10538 GCA_964249775.1 uncultured Spirosoma sp. | reverse complement strand
AGGTTTGACCTTCCGCATGGGACAGCTCCACGCGCAGAAGTACATTCCGCGCTTGCTCGATTACATCGCCAGTGGGCAGGTCGACACGTCGTTCCTGCTCTCGCACACCATGACCTTGGAGCAGGGCATGGAAGGTTACGACATGTTTAGCAAGCGCGCCGACAACGTCATGAAGATTGTGTTTGCGCCGAGCGGGGAGTTAGTATAAACAGGGGTGTAGGGAGTAAAGAGGGTAAGGTGTAGGTAGCTAACGCGAACACTTACACCTTACCCCCTTTACTCCCTACACCTGTTTTACCGTCCGTAAAACCCGCCGTTGTCGTAAAAGCTGCGCCGGCGGGACAATTTCAACTCCTGCAAGATAGACGACCGCGCCCGGAGGTCGAATGAGTAGTTGCCCGATCGGAAGTTATTGCCCGAGTACGGTGTCCAGTTAAACGCCATTTCCCAGCAGTGCAGGTCGCGGTTGATGCCGATGGTGGTTAAGGTTGGGCTTTTGAATACAAAGTCGTAGCCGGTCTGAACCGTAATCTTCCACTTGGGCGTCAGGCTCAAATCGCCCGTCAAGGTTAGCGCCTGCACCACTTGCGAATACTCGGGCGTGAGTTTGGTTAGTCCAAAGGTGTAGCTCGCGTTGATCGACCAGGGAATACTAAAATCAACGTACAATTCGGGATTGTTGTTGATCGCCCGCATCGTTGCGTCGGTGGCGTTGGGGCTATTTTTGGGCTTGTCGGCCTGCTTGGGTGCAAAGCGGGCGCTCACGTAAGCCTGGACGTTGGTCAGCCGCAACAGACCCTGCCCGGCCTGAAACGCATAAACACTTGGTACGCGTAGGAATTCCTGATCCGTATAGCCCAGCGTTTGCAGAATGAGGGGCGAGTACTGCAAGGGTGAAGTAGGTGTATCGGTTAGGCCGTAGGTAGGCAACGCGTAGTACGGCGTGCCGTTGTAAGGCCGCAAGGCATACGGGTCGAACGTCGACGAGAAGTTGAAGCTGATGTTCTTAAATATCTGCGTGTTGGCGCTGACGGCAATCGGCGACAGCTTGTAATCGGGGGCCAGCAGGTTGTAGCTGCCCGTGATGCTCAGGTTGTCGAAAATGGGTATCTTCTTAAAATCCTGCCCGGACGAGTCGCTACGTGCGCGGACCTTCATCTCCAACTGGTTCACGATGCCGAACGAGATAAACGCCGACGCCGTACTCGACGCGCTACCTGCGCTACCGCCCAGCCCGCGGAATACGGACAGCGTTCGGCGGTAGGTTGGTAGATTGTAGAAGCTGCTGGTTTCCGGTACATCGATATATTGAAATTGCCCGAAAACAGGATTTGAAAAATCGGGTACGTAGCTGAACGAAATGGACGGCGCAACGGTGTGCCGGATGGCTTCAACGCGCTTGCCCCGGATAAAATACGTGCCGTAGAAGCGCGTATTCATGCTGGCGTTGACCGAAAAATTATACGACGGAAAAAAGCCCCGCGCCGTATCCACCCGTACGGAATCTTTTGTTGCGTCGTATTTGTAATCCAGTTTCTTGGTGTAAATATCACCCTGCAATGAGAAACCCGGCGTCAGGTTAATGTACCGCAGCAGCTTCAGGTTAGGCAGCGAAATCGGAATGCTGTAGCGGGCCTGCACGACGCGGTTCCGCCAGATGAGGTCGGCGTTCGCTGCGCTGAACGGAATTAGGTTTGGATCAACGATGACGCTGTTTACGCCACCCGCACGGATCGCGTTGGCCCGGTTCGTACTATCAATGATTCGTTGAAGCGTGCTAACCGCCCGAAGATTCGTAATGACCGGAAAGCCTAAACCGGTCGTGTCAACCTGCGTGCGGACGGTATTGCTGATCGTAATCGAGCCGCTGATATCCAAACCGACGCGGAAACTCTCGTACCAACGGCCCGTGCCGCCCCGGATGGCAAACGGTGAAATTTGGTTGATGCCAAAATTAAAATCCGACGACGCATCGGTTTTGCCGTTCACCCGAACGCCCGTTGACGGATCAATTTGCCCGAACTGCTGATTGACGCGCAGGTTGGCCCCCGCCCTGGCAAACTGCCCGAACTGACGGCTGTACTGCACCGACGAGCCGGCCACGTTCGAGATGTACGCGTTCGTGCCGGTGTACGAGTTGAACTGGTTGTAGCTGTTGCTGCTGACGTTGACGTTGGCCGAGAAGCTGCCCCGGCCGCGCGGCACCGGCGAGTGCGACCACGTAAAGGCAAAGTCGTTACGGGGCGATAAACTTTTGTCAACGGGGTCGCCGGAGCGGTTGCGGTTAAAGCGCAGATCGACGCCCCCGCTGTAGGTATAGCGTTTGTTGTACGCCGACGAAACG
>CAXUEB010000192.1:7259-8184 GCA_964249775.1 uncultured Spirosoma sp. | reverse complement strand
TCACCGTACTGCGGCACCAAAATACCCGACACGCCGATTTCCTTGCGTTTGGGGAACGGGAAAAAGCCGAACGGCAACCCGATGGGCAAGGGAATCTGGTTGATGACCAAGTTAAACGGTCCCGCCACCACCTGTTTGTTGTGGATAACTTTTAGCTTGCTGGCGTTGATGTGAAAGTGCGGAGTTGCCAGGTTGCAGGTTGTGTAAATGGCCTTGCCAATGTACAGGTTGTCCTCGGCGTCTTTTTTCACCGTCACGCCCCGGATGTTGCCTTCGCCCTGCTGCGTTACCACGCCCTGAATCTTGCCTTTCTTGGTCTTGAAATTATAGCGAATCTCTTTGGTGTCGTACTTGCCTTCGCCGTCCTGAAAAATAGGTCGACCAATCAGTTTTTGGGCGGTTGAGTCGTAGCGCCCTTTGGCATACACCTCGTTGGTCAGGTAGTTCAACCGGATGTATTCGGCCTTTAGGGCGATGTCGCCGTAGATCACGCTGGCCTCGCCAAACAACTCGACCGACTGACCGTCAGCCGCGTAGATGGTTGAGTCCCTGGCCTGATATTTGACCGTCGTCTTAAAGGCGTCGTCTTCGGCCGGAGCCGCGCCCGCCGAGTCACGAGCGGCTACGCGAACGGAATCCGCGCGGGTTCCAGTTTGAACCACCGCCGTCCGGGACTCCGGCCGAACGACGTTGGGCGTAACCAAGCCCGGCGTGGATGTGCCCGGCGTGGATGCGCCCCGCGTGGATTCGCCCGGCTGAGGGGCCGAGCGCCCGGCCGTCGCCGTTGCCGATTGGGCAGCCGTTGCGGTGGCTGATAGTCCCGTCGCGGTTGTCGCCGAGCGGGTTGTGGTTACGGTTGGGACTGCGGTTGCCGTTGCCGAGCGGACCGCTGTGGCGGTTGCTGCTTTAGGCACCGATGTGGTCG
>CAXUEB010000192.1:5105-7249 GCA_964249775.1 uncultured Spirosoma sp. | reverse complement strand
GATTGAGCCGCCGTCGCGGTTGTCGCCGACTTAGGAACCGTTGCCGTCGGTGCGGTTGTCGTCGCCGAACGGGTTGTCGTTACCGCTGGTGGCGCTGCGGCTGTTGCGGACCGGGGTATCGTTGCGGTTGGTGCGGCTGTGGCCGTTGCGGACTGAGCAGCGGTCGCCGACGTGGCCGTTGTGGATTGCGCGTTGGTTTGAGCGGCCCTGATTTGGGTCGAATCGAAGCCCGTTGACCGGTTGGTGCGCGTCGACCGTTCGGGACCAAGGCGGTTTGGCCGGTTTGACCGCTGATTTAACTCTTGCTCCAACTCGCTCGACGGAGACGTACCGGCGGCTGGGTTGTTTGTTGATGTGCGCGAGGCTGGCGTATTGCCCGACGGTGTACCGGAAGGCGCGTTAGGCACCCGTTGCGCCGGCACGGTAGCCGGCGGTAGACCGCCCTTGGGTGGCTGCTTCCGGGTCGAATCACTTTGTCCTTGTACGCTAAGCGTTGCGAACAACCCAAGCAGGAAGAGGACGATTCGTAAGCCCATTGGATAGGTTAGGAAGGGCCGCAAAATAAAGTGCCTGTTTTTCAGTTTTATCAAAAAAATTACATTTGCCAAAAGTTGGTTAAACCAATGGCTTACAAAGGTATCTATCATTCACTATCCCGCTGTCGCTTTGAAACGTTTTCGGTCGTTAAAAATTATTAAATCAATGGGTGTTCAAGCTGCGGTGTCGTCTCCCGGAAAAATGACAACCATCGTGCTGTTGGCTTTGCCCTTGCTGGCCCTGACGGTGCTGCCCAACCGGCTTGCCTTGCCCCCGCAAGACACCGTTCCGGCGCGCCCGGCGGAGGCTATTTCGGAATCGCCAAACCGCGTTCGCACGGTCGTACTCGACGCGGGTCACGGTGGCAAAGACCCCGGCTGCCTCGGTCGCCGAACGCGCGAATCGCGGGTGGTCCTGAAACTCGCGCTTCAGTTGGGGCGTAAGATTAAGCAGGACATGCCCGACATGCGGGTAATTTATACCCGTTCGACGGATCACTTTGTGGAGTTGGCCGAGCGGTCGGCGATTGCCAACCGCAACCGCGCCGACCTGTTTATTTCGCTGCACTGCAACGCCAGTCCGTCGTCGAGCCGGGTGTACGGTACAGAAACCTACACGATGGGGCTGCACAAAACCAACGGTAACCTCGACGTAGCTAAGCGCGAAAACGCCGTTATTCGAAAGGAAGCTAATTACCAGCAAACGTATAAAGGGTTTAACCCCGATTCACCCCTGGCGCACATTATGCTCGCCAATTATCAGCACGCGTTCATGGGTAGCAGCATTAACTTCGCCGAAAAAGTGGAACGGAGTTTCCGGCGCGCGGCCGACCGCAAAAGCAACGGCGTTAAGCAGGCGGGTTTTCTGGTTCTTTGGCGGACCACAATGCCCAGCGTTCTGATTGAAACGGGCTACCTGACCAACCCTGACGAAGAACTTTACCTGATGTCCACCAAGGGACAGGACGAGATTACGGACGCCATTTACAAGGCGTTAGTGCAGTATAAGGAAGAAATCGAAACGGTAAATTAACACCCTTTCCCCACGTTTACGGGACAAATAACGCCCGAAGTTAGTTATAGCGTCAGTCAGATTGGCTGGCGTGGTCCACGGGACCGTTCACCTTCGCACACGCATGAAAATTTCTCAGGAAGTAAAAGTTGGTTTACTGGCGGTCGTAACCTTACTGATGCTTTACTTTGGCTTTAACTTCCTCAAAGGCTCCGACTTCTTTTCGTCATCGCGCAAATACCAGGTTATCTACGATAATATTGATGGGTTGACCACCTCAAATACGGTTAGCATCAATGGTTTAGCGGTGGGTCGCGTCGAACGAATCGACATCTTACAGGATCAGGGTAACAAACTGCTGGTCACGCTGGACATCCGGCAGGACATTCGCGTTACGCAGGGGTCGCGGGCAGTCCTGGCCGACGACGGGCTGCTGGGGGGTAAACTAATTCGGCTGGGCATTAACCCGCGGGGCGTGGTGCTCGAAAGCGGAGGCCGCTTAGTCGCGGCTAAAGAGTCGGGTTTGACGGCGCTGATTCGCGAGAAAACGCTGCCTGTCCTCAATAACGTCGATTCGCTGACGTACCAGCTTAACC
>CAXUEB010000192.1:0-5095 GCA_964249775.1 uncultured Spirosoma sp. | reverse complement strand
GTCCGAACCCTCGACTTGACCGTTGCCGAAAACCGCGTTGCCTTGCGAACCACGCTTGGTAATGTGAACCGGCTGTCGGCGTCGCTGATTGAAACCGAACGCCAATTAAAGCCCATTTTGGCGAAAGCCGACACCTTTGCCGATTCACTCCAGGGCCTCCAACTTAAGCAAACGCTCGGTAGCGTTAACCGCACAGTGGCTAACTTACAAGGCATTTTGGCGGCCGTCAATCGGGGGCAAGGATCGTTGGGTAAACTGACGACGAATGATTCGCTCTACCGCAACGTCAACGCGACCACCGCCAGCCTCGAACGGCTCCTGACCGACCTGCGCGAGAATCCCAAGCGTTACGTGCACTTCTCGCTCTTCGGCAAAAAGACAAAACCGCCCCGGCTTCAGCGAGCAAACCCGGCAGCGCGACGGTCACCACGACCACGGTGACGACGACGAAGGTCGATTCGGCGCGGGTGCAATAACGTAGCGCTGCCAATCCTGACGGAGCAGCCGTCAGGCTCCACGCTCCGGGTTAAATTGTAGTTACTTAGCTTGAACTACCGCGTTAGCCTGACGGCTGTTCCGCCAGGATTGGCAGCGCTACAATCGCTACGTTCCCACTGATTCAGCATGAACGCCCTCCAACCCTTCCTCGACGAATTAACACAACGCACCACGCAGACCCAACTCGGCGGTGGTCAAAAACGCATTGACGATCAACACAAAAAAGGCAAACTAACGGCCCGGGAACGCATCGCGTACCTCGCGGACAAGGATAAGCCATTCGTTGAAATCGGTTTGTTTGCGGGCGAGTGGCTTTACGCCGAACACGGCGGTTGTCCGTCGGGGGGCGTAGTGGTGGGGATCGGTTACGTATCGGGTCGGCAGTGCGTGATCGTGGCCAACGACGCGACCGTAAAAGCCGGGGCTTGGTTTCCCATTACGGCCAAGAAAAACCTCCGGGCGCAGGAAATCGCGATGGAGAACCGCCTACCCATTATCTATTTAGTCGATAGCGCGGGCGTGTACTTACCGTTGCAGAACGAAGTGTTTGCCGACAAAGAACACTTCGGGCGGATGTTCCGTAACAACGCGCACCTGTCGGCGATGGGCGTGTTGCAGGTCGCGGCCATCATGGGTAGTTGCGTAGCGGGGGGCGCGTACTTGCCCGCCATGTCTGATGAAACGCTGATCGTCGAAGGAACCGGGTCCATTTTTCTGGCCGGTCCCTATTTGGTGAAAGCGTCCATTGGCGAAGACGTTGACGCCGAAACGCTTGGCGGAGCCGTAACCCATACCGACATTTCGGGCGTAGTCGACAACCGCTACCCCGACGACCAAAGTTGCTTAGACGCCATCAAGCGCATCTTAGACAAAACGGGTCACCGCGACACCGCCGGCTTTGACCGGGCTGAACCGGCCCCGCCCGTTAAAAACCCTCAGGACATCTACCAAATTTTACCCACTGACCGCGTGAAACCCTACGATATGCGGGCAATTGTGGAAAGGCTGGTGGATAAGTCTGAGTTTGACGAGTACAAGCCCACGTACGGCCAATCACTGCTGTGCGGCTACGCTCGCATCGACGGCTGGGCGGTGGGCATTGTGGCCAATCAACGTAAAGTGGTTAAAGCCAAAGGCCGAACGAATCAGCCGTCCGGAGCGCCGGCCGTCGAGATGCAGATGGGGGGCGTTATCTACGGCGACGCGGCCGACAAAGCCGCCCGGTTCATCATGGCCTGCAACCAGAAGCGCGTGCCGTTGGTGTTTTTGCAGGACGTATCGGGCTTCATGGTCGGCAGCCGAGCTGAGCAAGGGGGCATCATCAAAGACGGAGCCAAGATGGTTAGTGCGATGGCTAACTCGGTGGTGCCGAAGTTTACGGTGGTCGTTGGCAACAGCTACGGCGCGGGCAACTACGCCATGTGCGGCCGGGCCTACGACCCACGCCTGATGGTAGCCTGGCCGACGGCGCAGATGGCCGTGATGAGCGGGGCTTCGGCCGCCAAAACGCTGCTTCAAATTCAGGTGGCGTCCCAGAAAACAAAGGGTCAGCCCATGACACCCGAAGATGAACAAGCGCAGTTGCAGAAAATCACAGACCAATACAACGCCCAGCTATCTCCCTACTACGCAGCCGCCCGGCTCTGGATCGACGCCGTTATTGACCCGCTCGACACCCGGCAAGTCCTCTCCGAAGGCATCGCAGCCGCCAACCACGCGCCGATTACTAAGCCGTTTTCGGTGGGCGTGATTCAGACGTAGTGATTATTGTTTGCATTCACCCTGTGTGTACCGGTTGATGCCGTACCCCTCGGCCAGACAGGCATTTCCGTATGTTCTTCCGTTACAACCGCATACGGGAGCATACATTCGATTGCATCCCAAGTTACCATACGGCTTCTCGACACAATCGGGCTCAACCTGCTTTTCGCAACTGATTCCAACGCTTAAATAGAGAAGCAACACTGCCAGTTTACGCATGGTCGTAGGTTTTTGGGTGTACGGACTCATCCCAAGAGCAAAGCGTTGTAATCAACGTAAAGAATCATTTAGCTACCCGCACGGTCTTTACCTCATCGGCCGTTACCGCGCTGGCTTTATTGCCAAAGTTGCTACGGATATAGGTCAGTACGTCGGCGATTTGTTGGTCGTTCAGGAACGCGTGGGCGGGCATGGCGTTGTCGTATACTTCCCCTTCGATTTCCTGGCCCTGCAAGCCATTCAGCAAGACGTTGATGAGCCGCGTTTTGTCGCCCAGTACCCAGTCGGTCTGGCGCAGGGGCGGGTTCAAGTTTGGTACGCCCGAGCCGTTGGCCTGGTGACACGTCAGGCAGTACTGTTCGTAAATGGCCTGACCGGGCGCTTTTGTTACGGCCGGTGCGGGCTTGGCGGCCGGCTTTAGCGTTTGGGCAACGGCGGTCGCCACCAACAGGCCAAACAAGGCAAGAAAAACACTGATTCGTAGCTTGTGCATCGTTAGTCAGTTTGGTTTACGCCAGGTTAGCGTATTCAACAGATGAACAATATCCTTGCGAATGTACTGGATAGCGGGTTGCAGCGAATCGTTTTCGGTGGCCGTGTTAAAGTACAGCGCCCCCCGCAGGAAATGCGTCGTGGAATCGGTCGTGACGAACTGCACCTGACTCGGCACCTCGCCGGCGAGGTCAATTAGACTGGCTTCCAATCCCGACTTTAGTCGTAGCTTCCGCTGCTCAATTGAATACGCTTTAATGTTGTGCCGGGCGGCTAATTTATACGCATCTTCCAGCATTGCCCGCAGCCGGTCTTGGCTGTTACGAACGGGTTTGTAAGTCAGTTGAACGCTGGCTTTGAACGCTGGGTAGTGGATAAAAATCCAGTTTGGCTCGGAGCGGGCAAACGTATCGGGCAGAATTTTCGCCACGCGGTTGTACTCGAATTGGTATGGATACGTTGGGGGCAGGGCCGAATAACGGGGTGTGGGTAAATCCAGCCGGGGGAATCCCTTAGGTTTTGGCGTATAGTTATCCGATGCGCCGTTGCCACAAGCCGCCAGCATCAGAACGCAGGCTGTAAACACGCAAGCTACAAAAGCGCGGCCCCGAAACAGGGTCCGTATTATCCAGTTCATACTCATAAGTAACCGTTCAGGATCGGGGTTGGGTTCGCTACCTGTTCCGTAACAAACAAACGATTCGGGTTTATTGCTTATTTTAGCCCTCAAACGCTGCCCCATGACGCAACGACCGCCCTGGCTGACGCCCATCAAAAACACCGTATTGATTATCGCCGGCATTCTGAGCGCCGGGATGGGCCTAAAAGGCTTTCTGCTTTCCAGCCGCTTCATCGACGGGGGCGTTACGGGTGTTTCGATGCTACTGGCCGAAGTCGCCGGCTGGCCGCTCGCTCTGCTGATTCCCGTCATCAATCTGCCGTTTATCGCTTTGGGCTACCGGCAGATTGGCGGTCAGTTCGCCCTTAAAAGCGCCGTTGCCATCGCTGGGCTATCCCTGTGCATTGCTGTCGTGCCGTACCCCGACGTTACCCCCGATCTGCTGCTGACGGCCGTTTTCGGCGGTTTTTTCATTGGTCTCGGAATCGGATTGGCCATGCGCGGAGGGGCCGTCCTGGACGGTACGGAAATTGCCGCCCTGCTGATTAGTCGAGGCAGTCATTTACTAAAAGTCAGCGATGTTATTCTTCTGCTAAACGTCGTAATCTTCGGCGCGGCTGCGTTCTTTCTAACCATCGAATCGGCCCTGTATTCCATTATTACCTACTTCGCAGCCTCCAAAATGATCGACTTTTTGGTGCACGGGCTGGAAGAGTACACGGCGGTGCTGATTGTATCGCCCCGCCACGACGCCATTCAGGCGCGGTTAATCGACATGGGTTGGGGCGTCACGGTGCTGGCGGGTCAGCACGGGCACGGCAAGCAGGGCACGCGCGACGAAGCGCACGATGTGCTTTACACCGTTATTACTCGACTGGAGATTGGGCGGCTGAAAACGATTATTAACGAGATTGACGCCGACGCCTTTACCATTCAATACGGTATTAACGACGTATCGGGTGGCAAGGTCAAGAGCCTGCCGTTGCATTGAAAACAGGAGCCACGGAAACAAGCCTGCGGTGGCTCCTGTCAGCCCACGTTCACGTCTTCCAACTCCTCCTGCCGCACGGGCTGCCCGAGCAGCGTGGCGAACCGGTTAATGTTAAACGTTGGTTCAAACCAAACCTCGCCCATGACCGGGTGCCGCACGGGCACCTCCGGGTTCTGAATCTCATTTAGCAACAGGCCCGTTTCGCCGGTGGTGTGGCGCTTCACCTGTCGAACGGTGTATAGTTGGTCGCGTTTGGGCGTTTGTACACCGAACTCAGCGTAAAAAGCCAAGACGGGCGGGGCAAACGTGTCGTTAGTGCAAATAACTTCCATAACGTTTTCGTGTCGGGTGACTGATTGACACAAAAATAACAGTTTGTATGCGAAACGGATTCCCGCAAGGGCTTAATCCAGCAAGCCACCCAACTGACCCAGTACGGAGCCGCTTTCTTTGTTGGCTTGTCCGCCGTTTACGGCCAGTCGCTGCACCAATTTAGAGATTGGCATGGATTGAAT
>CAXUEB010000191.1:6631-10620 GCA_964249775.1 uncultured Spirosoma sp. | reverse complement strand
ATCCTGACCTATTCCCTCGCCAACCTTGCCTGCGGCTTCGTGCGCGACCCGACGACCTACGCCGTTCTGCGGTTCGTGGCCGGGTTGGGGTTGGCGGGCGAGTTGGGCGCGGGCATCACGCTCGTCAGCGAAATTTTGCCTAAGGAACTGCGCGGCTACGGCACGTCGCTCGTGGCGGGCGTGGGACTAATGGGCGCAATCGTGGCGTACTTTACCGTTACGTGGTTCGATTCCTGGCGGACGACGTACTTCATCGGCGGTGGGCTGGGCCTGGCGCTGCTGATCTTGCGGGTCAGCATCTTAGAGTCGAGTATGTTCAAGCGGGTAGAGCAGACGGCCGTCAGCCGGGGTAACTTCTGGGCGCTGTTCAGTAGCCGCGAGCGGCTTTTGCGGTACGTCCGCTGCATGGGTCTGGCCCTGCCGACGTACTTGGTTATCGGTCTGCTGACTACATTCGGCAACGAATTCGGCCGGGCGCTGGGCCTGGCCGAAGCCATTCAGCCGGGGCGGTGCGTCATGTTTACGTACATCGGTATCGTCGTCGGCGATCTGCTCAGCGGACCGTTCAGCCAACTCCTGCGGTCGCGCCGGCGGGCCATCGCGTTAATGATGGGCCTGACGTTGGTATTCGTCATAATTTACCTGTACGGCGGTATAACGTCGGTTGGGGCGTTTTACGCCGTTTGCGTCGGCATGGGTTTCGGCATCGGCTACATCGCCCTGTTCCTGACCGTTACGGCCGAGAGTTTCGGCACCAACCTCCGCGCCACGGCTACGACTTCCGTCGCTAATAACGTCCGGGCCACGACGCTCTTGACCCTGCCCGCGTTTCAGGCCATGAAACCCCACATCGGCGTGCTGAACGCGGGAGCTGTCGTCGCGCTGATCTCTTTCGGCTTGGCCGCGTGGTCGCTGGCGCGACTGGGCGAGACGTATGGCAAGGAGTTAGATTACAGTGAGTAGGTTCTGTCTTACAGAATGTATTACTTTACCGATTGCTGATTAGGTAATGAATAAACCAACACTCTTCACCCGACAGCCCCTGTACATAGGCCTACTGGCTTATAAGATAGACCGAGCAAACCAATGAATCTTAGTCAGCAAACCATTCTCGTTACGGGGGCTACCTCCGGCATTGGCCTGCACTTAGCGAGCAGGCTCCACCAACTCGGTAACCAGGTTATTGCCTGCGGCCGCAATCAGCAGCAACTCGACAACGTAGCTACTGAGCACGTCGGGATGGTTACCCACCAATGCGACATTACCGACGAGCAGCAACGCCGTGAACTGGCTGACTGGGCAACGGCCCACTACCCGGCGCTGAACGTAGTGATTAATAACGCGGGTATTATGCAGCTAATTGACCTCACCCAGCCGGTCGATCCGGCGAAGGTGATGACTGAACTGACAACCAACCTGCTGGCACCGATTCACTTGGGCAGCCTGTTCGTTGAGCACTTGCAACGCCAGCCGGTAGCCGCACTGGTCAACGTGACCTCCGGGTTGGCCTTTACGCCCCTGGCAACCGTACCCGTTTACTGCGCCACCAAAGCCGCTATGCATTCGTTTAGTGTTTCGCAGCGTCACCAGCTACGGGACACATCCGTCCGGGTGTTCGAAATAATTCCCCCGGCAGTGAGCACTAATCTGGGTCATCAGGACAACTACGACCGCAGCAACGACGAGCTGATGCCGATGGACGATTTCATCGACGCGGTAATCGACGCCCTGCAAAAGGACACCTACGAAGCAGGCATCGGCTCAGCCGAGTACCTACGTCAGCAGCGAGAAGCCCTGTTCGGCCTGCTCAATCCGTAGGAAATTGGTTCGGCCACCTGTTTTTTAGTTCGCCTTAACATAAGCACACTTATACAATTTCAAATATTCTAAAAATCTACAGTCTAACCCTCAAAATCTACAGTTCATTCCTCACTGGTTGTCTTCACAAAACGTAACCATAACTTCGTCTCATCAATTAAAGACACGAATATGGAAACGTCCTTCACAACCAACCGATTCCTCCGGCTGCTCTATGTGGTTAACATTATTGGCGCTGGCATACCCGGTGCTATGACCGTGTTTACGCCCAGCCTTGCTCAAACTTATCTGTTTATGCACAAGCAAGACCCGATTGTGATGAGTATCCTGGGGTGCTTTTGGGTATCGGTCAGTCTGTTCTCTATCCTGGGCTTACGCAACCCACTGGCCTTTTCGGCCATCTTCCTCGTACAAGCCCTCTACAAATCAATCTGGTTAATTGGTTTTGGTATACCGGCTGCGCTAAGCGGCAACGTGGCTGCTATCTACCTAAGCAGTTTCTTTGCCGTAGAGGTGGTTTTGTTCGTGCTATTTACACCCTATCGTTACCTACTTAATGTACCCCAGAAAACACCACGGTCTGTAACCGCTTAGTCGGACGTACACTGTACGCTTCTACGTTTGAAGCAATACGCTCAAAGCTTTTTGTTTCTAACTTATTTCACATAACATAACACTCGTTGTTGAACTGCCCTCATAAGAAATGCCACGTTAGACGCTGCTCTAACCTTGTACTTTTTATAGGTTAGAAAAATACGCATCTGTTTCTCTCACAACGCCGGCCGTTTGTCAAACCACGGCCGTTCCTGCTCCAACTGACCCGCTAAGCGGAACAAGGTCGCTTCGTCGCCAAAAATGTCCGTGCGACGCTACTGCGCTGACCCATCGGCGTGCTGAACGCGGGAGCCGTTGTCGCGTTGGTATGCTTCGGCGTAGCCGCCTGGTCGCTGGCGCGGCTGGAGGAAACGTGTGGAAAGGAGTTGGATTACAGTGAGTAGGTTTTGCAAAGCAGTTTACGTTACACATCATATACTATTAGATTAGTCAGTTAATGAAATCTGGCGATTTCGATCATCATTGTGTAAATGGTTGAAGTGTTGACTCTTAATGATTGATTACTATCGCACAGCTTTTACATTAGCTGCCTTCTTTCCCCGTATATGATTTTATGAAGTATGCTGTTTTTACTATTCTGCTGATTATGATTATAGGAATGTTTGGCTGTACAAAACGGGCTTCGCCAACAGTTTCTGTTTTTCCGCTTGACATGGATTTACTCGAAGCACCCATTGATTCGATGCCTGAAACTTCCAATCCTCAATGCCACATCGAAGGACCTGTTGTTATGCGATTACAAGACGCGGAAGGCTACATTGACTATCGGGCAAGCGTTGGACTATGGTTTATTAGTTATGTTAAGCCTCTTCCACCTGGTGCAGGGACTGACACAGTTTACAATGGCTTTGTTTGCAACATGCCCGACGAATATAAGAAGAAAGGGCTAAAGGTTCGTTTTAGTGGTCAGTACTACCACGCTTGGAAGTACATTCAAAGAACTCACGCTGAAGAAGTGCGATTATACCTTTTTCTGAAGAGCATACGAAAAAGATAGGTTTAGTTAGATGAATTACCCCGGTGGGATAACCTGTGCTACGTTAAGCGCAGATTACCGCGCATTAGATAGTCAGAATCTGCGTTTTAGCAAAAAACAATCAAACAACGATGCTGCTCCGGCTTGTTTACGCACTTAGTGGTAGTTTAATTCTGTTTAACCTGCTTGTAGCCGTTGGTCCTGTTAATGACTTGCCGAATGCTACGGCTTTATTGAATGATTCGACTTGGTTTGGCAAAGCTCAGACTCATAATCTTACATTTAAATACGACAGACCCTGTACTGATAAACACTTTAGCATAGGTATCGTAACGGATATTCCTCACTCAAGAGGATACTACGACCGTGCAGCCCCCATAACGGGTTGTATGAATCGCTGTTTACCAACCCAAATACTCCATATTGCCGGCATTCCATTAAAAGTGGGTAAGTACAACTTGTCGAAATTGCAACGATGCTACGGAGCTTCTTTTCCGGCTGGCTATATTCTATTGGACGGAGGAGACGTGAGCGTAGTTGATTTTTATGGTCAAGAGGGCTGGGTTGAAGTGACTACTTA
>CAXUEB010000191.1:0-6621 GCA_964249775.1 uncultured Spirosoma sp. | reverse complement strand
ACTCTAAAGAGCAAACAAGGAGAGGTCGTTCGCTTTACCAACGGAACGTTCAAAACGAAGTTGGTAAAGGGGCTTGACTAATAGAAGTGAACTTATCCAAGAAATAGAATTCTCTCACAACGCCGGCCGTTTGTCAAACCACGGCCGCTCCTGCTCCAACTGACCCGCTAAGCGGAATAGCGTCGCTTCGTCGCCGAGTTTAGCTGCGAACATCACGCCGATGGGTAATCCCTCCGCTGACCAGTGCAGGGGCACTGACATCGACGGCTGACCGGTCATGTTGGTGATCACCGTAAACGAAATGTAGCCCAGCGACCGTTCGGCTAAGTCAGCTACGGTTTTGCTGCCGTTCAGGTACTTCAGACCGCCAAGGGCATCGACCAATTTCAGCAAGCGTTCTTCCGACGCCTTATTCTGGAATGTCCCGATGGGAATGGGCGGGCGTGGCAACGTGGGCGTCAGAAATAAATCGTAGGTTTCGTGTAGTTGGCCCATTGCGCGGTTCAGCGTGTTCCAGCGCCGTTTTTGGTAGGCGACGTCGGCCGCCGAGAAACCTTCGGCCAGTCGCGCCTGCGCCCAGGTGTTTAACTCAACGTCGCCCGGCCGGACGGATCGGCCCAAGTAATGCCCCAGCTCGCGCAAGGCCGCGGCCGTTTCGCTCAGCACCGTCACGAAAAAGGCTTCCGTTACCAGTGTCTTCTCGTAAGGCAAGGGCACCTCTTCGACCGTATGACCTAAGCGTTCGAGTAACTGCACCGTTTCCTGAACGGCCCGGACGCATTCAGGATCGGTGGATTGCGAGTTTATCAGTGCCCCGGTCGAGAAGGCAATGCGCAGCGTGCCCGGCTCCCGACCGACTTCCTCCACGAACGGGCGTTCGGGTGGCGCAATTAAGTACGGGTCGCCCGCCAGCGGGCCGTTCGTGATGTCGAGTAAGCCGGCGCTGTCGCGGACACTGCGCGTCAGGGCGTGCCCAATGGTGGCTCCGTTCCACAATTCGCCGAAGTTCGGGCCGAGCGTTACGCGCCCCCGCGACGGCTTCAGCCCAAACAATCCGCAGCACGACGCCGGAATGCGGATGGAACCGCCCCCGTCCGAAGCCGTTGCCGCCGGCACAATACCCGCGGCCACCGCCACCGCCGAGCCGCCACTCGACCCGCCCGGCGAGTGCGTCGGCTTCCACGGATTGCGGGCCGGGCCGTGTAGCTTAGATTCTGTGTAAGGCGTCAGGCCAAATTCGGGCGTGTTGGTTTTGCCGAGAAATACCAGCCCGGCTCGTTTCAGGCGTTTAACGACTTCACTGTCGGTGGTCGAAACGTAGTGTTGGTACCCCCGGCTGCCAAGCTTCATCGGCGTTCCGGCCCATTCAAACTCTAAATCTTTGAGCAAAAACGGCACCCCACGAAACGCTCCCGACTCCGGCAGATTCGCGGCCATTGCCCGTCCCTGCTCGTAAAGGGGCGTTACGATGGCGTTGAGTTGTGGATTAACGGCTTCGGCGCGGGCGATGGCCGTTTCGAGCAGTTCACCGGACGAAACCTGACCGGTACGAACAAGTTCGGCCAAGGCCGTTGCGTCGTATTTGACGTACTCGGCAAAGGGCAGCGTTTGGGGCTTGGCGGTTTGCATCTAAATAGTGAGGAATTCGTCAAAGCTAACGATAAACCGGCCGGTCTGAATGGACCGCTTAGTTAAAATAACGGTGCTACTATCAACACGTTGCAAAGACTATTGGTTAAACCCTTATACAACCTGACTATGCATCGTACCTTCCAGATTCAGTTATCCCCCGACAAAACGCCCAGTGTGACGGCCGACTTGCTCAAGCTCGACGAAGTCGTCGGCGTGGCGCTTTATCCCAACAACTCGCGTAAACCCACCGGCGACGTTCTATCCGTTCAGTTACTCAACAAAGGTGCCGATAAAGTGCTCCGCACGGTGGCCGACCGCTGTGGCGATGCGCCTTACTTAGTCAGCACGTCGCTGACCGAAAGCATTATCGAGCCGAACCAGGCCGAAAAATTAGAAAACGACGCCGACGAAGCCATCTGGGAAGAGATTGAAACCAACATGCGGCACCAGGGCCGTATTTCGCCCAACTTTGTCCTGCTAATGGCACTCGGCGGCATTATGGCTACGGTCGGGATTGTATCGGAGCCGACGCGCCAGGCGCTGCCGTTTGTAGCGGCTGCCGTCATCGCGCCCGGATTTGAGCCGTTGGCCGGTATCGCTTTGTCGACGGTGCTGGGTCGGTGGCAGGTACTGGGCCGGGCTGTCAAATCTTCGTTTGTGGGGTATGGTACGCTGGTCGCAGCCGCGGCCCTGACGTACTGGTTCTTACAGTACGTCGGCGAAGCGGATGTTACTAAGTTTGCGGGCAGCGAAGAAGTGCACCACCTAACGCACCCCACCGCCGGCGACACTATTCTGTCGGTCTGCGGCACACTGGCCGGGGCGCTCATTATGTCGTCGTTTCGCAAGAGCGTGATTGCCGGGGCGCTGATTGCCTTGGTTATCATCAACGCAGCCGCCATGATCGGCATCGGCTTAGCCAGCGGACGCTACGACCTGGCCGCGCAGGGCTTGCAACGCTTTGGCGTCGATATTGTCCTGATCTGGATTACCTGCGGACTGGTGTTTTGGGTCAAGCAGCGGTTATTTCACCACCGCCGACCGGTGGCGTGAGACCCCTCACTGCTGCGCGGTAGCCACGCCAATCTTAGAATCAGCGGTGCCGTAATAAAGAAACCACTTGCCCCGAAACGGTACCATACCTTCCAGAAAAACGACCTGATTTACCTGCCCCTGAATCTCGTAGGGCTGGTCGGGCCGGATGAAGTACGTGTCCGAGCGGTCGAGAAGTTTGGCTGGGTCCTTAGCGTCGAATAGCAGTTGACCACCCGAATACGCGCCTTCGGGCAAGTTCGGGTCGCCGGTCTGGGCGATGTTCATACCGTTGTAAATCAACAGGATACCGGCAGGTGTCAGCAGGGCGTACGGCCCCGGTTCGATCAGCCGAACATCGTGCTTACCCCGGCGCGATTCGGCCACGGGAATGACTTTGCCGTTGTCGCGCTCCAAAGGCGTCCAGTGCAACAGGTCCGGCGAAACGGCGATGCGCAGGTCGGGTTGGTCGCCCCAGTACATCCAGTAAGTACCGTTGATGCGTTGCGCCACCAGTCGGTTGCCAACCCGCCGGCAAACAACCGCGCCCGACTTCGACCACTGGTTGCGGTACTTGCCGTTGTCGAACTGATCGAACGCCAGCCCGTGTTTCTGCCAGCGTATCAGGTCTTTCGACGTAGCGACGCACAGCCGGGCTTTGTCGCCGTCGTAGGCCGTATACGTCATCACGTAAACGCCGTTGGGACTTTCCACCACGCGCGGGTCCTCGCAGCCGCCTTCCCACTCGTAGGTCTTCATGGCGTCGTTGTCGGGGTAAAAGACGGGCTTGGGCATTCGCTTGAACCGCAGCCCGTCCGTACTGACGGCCAGCCCCAGCCGCGACGTGCCGCCCACGCGCCGGACGGTATCTTCGGCTCGGTAAAGCATGTATACCTTACCGTTGCGCACGACCGCCGTCGGATTGTAGACGTCTTTCTCCTCCCAGCGCATCGTCTTTTGCCGAATAGGGCAAAAGAAGGTTGTTTTCGGGTTGGCACTTAGGATTGGGTTAATGGCGTTCTGCTTCACAAACGGTCCAAGCATCCACGGCTTCTGGGGCGTCGGCTGGGCCAGTAGCCAAATTGGCGTTAACAGGAAAAGCAGGAATGACGAGCGGGCAGCGTGCAACTTTTTCATTCGGATTTTTAGTCAATCAAGTTTTGTTCGCGAAGGTAAGCTTCGGTATAGAGTAAGAACTCTTTGGCGTATTCAATGCTTTTTTGTGCGTCTTCCCGCGTGGTTTCGTAGCTAAAATCGTAATCGGCCGTCTGCCGAAGTTTAGCGCATTCTTCCAACCAACCGTTCGCTTCTTCGGGTAGCTGGTTCGTTTTCACGAACAATTCGTTAAGTTAAACTTTGTCTTCGCACCCTTGTGCGTTTTTACGTACTGCTCATGCAGGCGCAGCAACGCATTAAGGGCATCGAAGATGGCGTAGTAGCTCCGGTTGGGTACACCGTTGTAGCGTTCGGCATCGAATAAATACTGGGCGTCCCTTACGTTGTCTTCAGCACGGGCCATGAGCCGATTAATCTCGTCGCGACTCATAACACGTTTCCCTCCCGCCGAACATTGCAGAAAAATAGATAATCTGACTGCTGATAGCGGCTTTCCGACACCACAATTGTTGATACAAGTGTATTATACTTAAATTCTAATTCCATAGCAACCGGACTAAATCGTTCTACTTCTGCGACACGATTTGGCTCATTCCCTTTCAGCACCACCATAAAATCTACGTCCGATTCGGTGTGAAAATCGCCCCGTGCATACGAGCCGTACAAGATAACCTTGGCCAGCCGGTCGCCGTACAGGTCCTGCATGGCCTGCTTAAATTCGGCCGTCAGCGCGTTCAGATCAAACTCAACTGCGTTCATTTGGCTACGACGTTCTTGCCTAACTTCTGTTCCGGCACCAACCTTCGTGCGGCTGCTCCGTTAATGTCCCATTGAACCAACGCGCTCGTTGTTGACGCCCGCCCGAATCATCTAACTCCAGCAGTCGAATGCCGCCGGGTTGGTCGGCTGCGGGTTCTTCGTAGACGATTTGCAATCCAACCCACGCCAGATACTCGTTCAGCTTGGTTTCGAGCGGCTGATTGCCAAAAATACACAGATCATAGTACCAATTCAGTGGTTCGCCCGCGACGGCTTCGGTGACGGCTCGGTAGTCGTCAAGTGTGTAACCCACAAACGGTTGCCCGAACCGCTCCCACATCGTCCGCATGACGTCGTCCAGCGAACGGGCGTGGCTGCTCGACCGGCGCATGTGCAGGTCCAGAATCAAAGCAACAACGGCTCCTTTATGGTAAACTGACACTTTGCGGTCCGGGACGCCTTTTTCGTAGCCGTCGAGCCACAAATCCCACGACGACTCGGCCAACGACTGAAACGCCCGGCCGTTCTGCTCAAAGTGGCGCTTAAACAGCACCTGTAACTCTTTCAGATACGCTTCGTCGCCGAACACGCCGGATTGTCGCAGCAGCAAATCGCCGTAATACGTCGTTACGCCTTCCGCGACAAAGCAGGTTTGAAAATAATTTTCCCGCATAAAATCGTAGGGCAGCAGTTCAGTGGGCCGAATGCGGATGATGTTCCAGGCATGAAAGAGTTCGTGCGAAGCCACACCCAGCAGATCGTTGTACAAGCCTTCGCCTTCGTCGTTTGGCCCCAGCACCAGCACCGTTGAGTTGCGGTGCTCAACGCCGTGGTAATGCGCCACCGGCAGCACCAGCGTCAGAAAATGGTACTCCGATTCGGGAAACTCGCCGTATAGGTCGATCTGTTTTTCCGAAAACCGGCTGAAATCCCGCACGAGCCGGTCTGCATCGAACACCGGATCGCCGTCGGTTCGACGGCCGCCTTGTATCCAGACGTGAAACGGGACGCCCCGCACCTCGTATTGCACATGCTGCATGACCGGCGCGGCCATCAGTGGGCAGTCGACCAGTTCGTAAAAGTCAGCCGCCCGGAGCGTTCGCGCGTCGGTTGGTTCCGCTCGCGCCAGACCACAGGCGACCATCCAATTAGGGGGAATATCTAATGCCAGTGTACACGGCTCATCGATGCGGCCTTCGGCGTACAGGCACAGGTTTACGGGATTAACGTACAGCAACGTATCGCTGATGAAGCTGCTACCCGCGTTGAGTTGATTCGGCGTGGGCAGCAGAGCGTAGTAATTGTAATGAACCGTCAATTCCGTTACCCCGGCCGTCTCGACTCGCCAGCGGTCTTTGGTAAGCTTACGAAACGGCAGCGGCTGCCCGTTACCGTCCACGATCGTAAACCGCTGAATGTTTTTGGCAAATTGCTGCAACTCGTACCGTCCCGGCCGCCAGGCGGGCAGTTGCAGCTCAACCGCCGGCGTGGTGATATCAGTCAGCCGGGCTTCGACGGCAATGTAGTGCTGAGGAGTGAGCCGGTCCGCCGGTGCGGTTTCGGGGTTTTGCTCAGCGGACAGGCGATACTGCATAAACAAAATCAGCGGTTGGCTTCTTATGGTAACGCCCGGTAAGCGAAATCGTTTTTCTAAGATCAGGCTTGGTAAACTACCGGGATTCGCCTATCTTTGCGGACTCTTTTGGAAACAAGCACGTTAGCACAGATATACCATGAAACGTACATACCAAACATCGAACCGGAAGCGGAAAAATCAGCACGGCTTCCGCGAGCGGATGGCCTCCGCCAATGGCCGTCAGGTCTTGGCCCGTCGCCGGGCAAAAGGCCGCTGGAAACTGACCGTCTCCGACGAGAAGAAAGGCGAACGGTTTAAAGTATAATCTTTAAGGAACAGCCACCAGACTTACTGATGACTGTTCCTTAAAGACTACTGACACTTATGCGGCAAACCTTCACCAAATCGGAGCGGCTTTGCAGCAAGAAAATCTTAGGGGAGTTATTCAAGAAAGGTAGTGCGTCGGTTCAGACGTTCTACCTTTTTCCATTTCGGACGCTGTACCT
>CAXUEB010000190.1:0-10641 GCA_964249775.1 uncultured Spirosoma sp. | reverse complement strand
CATGAACCAGCCGTTCGACTTCAACGCAGCCGCCAAACACGCGCAGTTGCAGTTTCTGATCGGCTACCTGACCGCCCAGGCTGACGAGCGCCCGGTCTGGAATCCCGGCGACTTTTTCGGGACGAAGTTTACCACCAAGCCCAGCGCGTCGTCGGCCCCGAAGCCGTAGACAGACGAATGGGCGGTTTATCAAACCGTTTAACGGTCAGGATGGATGCTTTATCGAACGGAGAGCCAGCGTTTGGAGCGGGTCGAAGCGCTGGCGGGATGAGCGGCTACTTGGCAATCTGCCCAACGTTCTGGAACACTTCAACGAATTGACTCATGCGCGGATGGGCTGAGCTAAGAATCGCCGACACGTAGATGATGCCTTGCGCTTTGGGATCGGAAATCTTAACGTCAAATTTGAAGAGAGCGATCCGCACGTGGTCCTTGCCGTAAAACCAATCCGTAAACTTCCGCATCCGGGCTAATTGACGACCGTCTGAACTGTCGCCGATAAACACAATAACCTGCTCGTTGGAGCGGAAGAAGTCGCAGAAAATAGCCCGAATCGTCGGTGCAATCAACGGGTCAGCCGGCAGACGGCCACCCGTTGGGTTGTCGGCCACCGAGTGTCGGCCACCGCGATGATCATTTCACACGCGTCGACATACTCTTCGGTTTATTCTTCAAACAGATATGCCGACGGGACGAAACGCACCTCGTAGACTACGTTGTTCTTAGTCGTAAAAAAGAACGAGTTGAACTCACCACCTACGAAGTTGAACCGGTAACTATCGGTTGCCAAATCGTTCTGCATTTGTTTGCTTTTGTTCCTCAACAATTGCCCTGACGACCGGGTCATTCTGGTAGCGCGCATCCCGTTCGGCTTGTCTTTTTGTTTCCAGAAGCCGCTGAATCTTCTCGTAGGGCGTCAGCGGTTTAGTTGCCGTTTCCAGGATCTGTGTGATTTTGGGACAGATGTATGCGTTTCATTAACTCGTCACCTTGACAACAGCAGTTAACGTAATATTCGTTTAGTGCCGACCACCAACTGCTTTTTACGCGTCGGTTAGTACCCCCCGTAAAATTTACGTAACCCCCACTCAACCCCGGCCCGCGCGAGAACAACGAAGAACAGCCACCGCCAGTTGATGAGTTCGTTCATCTCTTCGGTGCTCGTCAGGCGGGCGGGGCGCGGGCGGCCGGTCAGGGTGCGGACCAGGTCGTCGACGCGGTTGGGACCGTAGAATTGCCCGCCGGTTTGGGTCGCTAACTGCCGCAGCATCCCGTGGTCGGCGGTGGTGTTGAGGGCTTCGAGTTGAAGGTCGCGCACCACGAACTGCCCGGCCGACTGCTCAGCCCGGTTGTTCAGGCTCACCGTAGCCCGGTAGCGGTACGCGCCTTCGGGCAGGCGGCTGATTTCAAAGCGGCTGTTGGCGGCCGTGGGCGTGTAGTTGTACGAACGGGTCAGACCCTTCTCGTCGCCGATCTCGAGCCGCACGGGCCGGTCGTACACCCGCTCGTAGATGTCGTTATATAACTCCGTCTCGAAGATCACCTTCTCGCCCGCCACAAACTCGTTCCGAATTGGGTATACGCGCAGTTTACGCCGGTCTTCCTTTACCGAGATGAGTTGAATCACCTTCTGCATCAACTCGTCCACAACTTCCTGCTTGTCGGTCAGGGCAAACTCTTCCAAGCGCCACAACCACAGCCCCTCGCCCGCCAGCACGGCCGTTTTGCGGGAACCGGTCAGGTTCAGCGCCAGCAAGGGCTTGGTCGTGCGGACGTTGCCGACCTGCTGCCACAGTACCACTTCGCTACCGGCTTGCAGTCGAAACTCGCCGTAGGGCACCGACATCGGCGGCAGTTTAGCCAAGAGTTCGAGCCGCGCCGGGTCGAGGTTCAGTTGCTTAAAGTCGGGGTTGAAAAAGCCGGTAACCTTGTCGCTCTGATTGGCCTGGGCCGCTACCTGCACCACCGGGTTGGAGGTGTTGAACGGTCCCAGCGCCGACTGATTGCCCAGGATAAACAACACGGGCGTATTTTTAACTAAATACTTCTGAACAAGTGGATTGCCCACGCTCCCATTGTCGGGAATCTGGTGCAGAATAATCAGGTCGTAGGCTTTATCAGCGGGGGGCGCGGCTTCGGCGGGCGTTCCCGTCAGGACGCGGATGTCGAGTTCGTAGTTCTGATTGCGCTCCAGAATGCTGCGCAACGCCCGGATGTCCGGGTGAGGAGCCAGGGCCAGCAAGAGAACTTTCTCTTTACCGTCGATTACGTCTAAGTACACGTCCTGCCGGTTGTTGCGGGTGCTGAACTCGCCCGGCTGCGGCAACACCTCGACGACGTAATGCTGCACGCCTTTCTGCGTCGCCGTCGCCTGAAACGTGACCTGATTGTACGTTTCATTACGGCCCAGGTTTACCGACTGCCGACCTAATTCCCGGCCATTCTGTCGCAGCACCACCGTCGCGTTCCGGCCCTGAAACCCGTTACTGACAATTTCGGCCCGCACCGGAAACTGATTGCCCAGATACGCGATTCGGTTAGCGACGATACCCCGCAGTTGCACGTCCCGCTTGGGAATTGTGTCGCCCAACCCGACGGTGTGCACCGCAAACGGGTACTGCCCGAACGTCGGCGACAAACCCTGGTTGAAAATACCGTCCGACACCAGCACAACATCGGTGAGGTTGCGGCCTTCGTAATCCTGCCGGATAGCCGACAACATACCCGATAAGTCGGTCGAGCGCCGGGTAAACGGAACCTGCGTCAGGTCAGTGGTGGTGACTGTATCGCCCAGCGTTCGCACCGCTACGTCCAGACCCTTTTCGGTCAAAAGTTCGCGGAGTTGCTGCAACCGCTCCAGCGACTGATTCAACGCGGTCCGTCCCGCAGCCGCCACCGACTCCGAGTTGTCGATGGCCAGCACGACCTTCGGCTTTTCAGTCAGCGTTCGCAAGCTGCGAATCAAGGGGTTGAGCAGCAGAAAGCACAATAGGCTGACCACCCCGAACCGCAGAGCCGCCAGCCCGTAGGTCGTCCGCTTGTCGAAACCGCCGACGGTCGCGCCACTACCCGCCATTCCAGACCGGACCAGCCGCGGTAACGGCTGATACATCGCAAACGCGTACACCGCCCCTACGAGCAGGCACACCAGAATCCACCAGAGTGAGGATTGAAAAACGAAATTCATTCTTTTGAGAAGTTAGGAGCGAGAAGTGAGCATGTTCCGCGCAGTGGTAAACAGGCGGAGCATGCTCACTCTTCGCTCCTACTGACTAAGTTAACATTCCCCCGTCTACTTGCAGCACCTGCCCGGTGATGTAGCGGGACAAATCGGATGCCAGAAACACGGCGCAGTCGGCCACCTCGTCGGGTTGCCCACCGCGCTTCATCGGAATCTGTGCCTTCCACTCGTCGAGGGCTTTTTCGGCGATTTCGCCGGTCATTTCGGTTTCAATGAACCCCGGCGCAATGGCGTTGGAGCGAATATTTCGCGACCCCAGTTCGAGCGCCACCGACTTGGTAAAGCCGATAATACCCGCCTTCGAGGCCGCGTAGTTGGCCTGCCCCGCGTTGCCCCGGATGCCCACCACCGACGTCAGGTTAATGATCGAGCCGACTTTGGCCCGCATCATCGGTTTGATGGCCGCTTTGGTTAGGTTGAAGACCGACTTTAAGTTAACGTTGATAACGCTGTCCCATTGTTCTTCCGACATGCGCATCAGCAGACCATCTTTGGTAATGCCTGCGTTATTGATGAGCACGTCGAGCTTGCCAAAATCGGCCACGACCTGCGTGATGAGGTCTTCGGCGGCCTGGTGATTCGATGCGTCGGAGCGGTAGCCTTTCACCTGTCCGCCAAACGCCCGCAGTTCGTCTTCCAGCGCCTGCCCTTTCTCAACGCTCGACAAATACGTAAAGGCCACGGCCGCGCCTTCCTGGGCAAACTTGTGGGCCATCGCCCGGCCGATACCGCGCGACGCACCGGTAATTAACGCTACTTTTCCGTTCAGTAATGCCATTGGGTAGTTGTGAATCGAGTGTTTAGGTGTTTAGTGTTTCCGAGTTCGTGTTTGATGAAAACTAAGCGTAACGCCGGACCACCACGCAGGTAAACAGCAAAACACGTAAATACCCATAACCAAGAAAGGCCAAAAATAGCGGTTTGGCGGTAAACGGCAACGCTATTTCGCCCGCGTCAGGACGTAACGGACGGCAAACGAACCGCTCAGCCCGGCCGACAAACCGGCGCTCCAGGTTCGGTTGGCCGAGGAAGACTCGTCGGGTCGCAGGGACGAAAACTGGGCATTAACCAGCGACGTTTCGACGATGAACCGCTGCCCGGCCATGTAGGCCAGTCCAATACCGGCGCTACCCTGTACACTCCGCAGGGTCACCTCATCGACGGTTTGAGTCAATACCCCATACGTCGCGCTCAGGGCGAAGAAAGGCGTCAGCCGGGTTTGCGAGAAATAATGCTGGTAATACGGCGCAATGCCGATGGACCGTATGTCCGTACGATTCGTGGTCTGAGGAGACGCCGTGTTTTCGTTACGGCCGAACGCTAACGGAATGCGGATGCCAATCAGATTATTCTTGCCGATGAAATAACCGACCGCTGGCGAAACGGTGTACGTATGCAAGGCAGATTGGTTCGTTGAGCCGTTTACCTGGCGGTTCGTGGTGCTGCTGACCGAAAAGCCGCCTTCGACCAGCCAGTTCCCCCGGTTCGTTTGCGGATTGTCGCGCTCGGGTTGCGGATCGCCGGGGCGCTCGGGTCCAGTCCAGTACACTAAGCCCGTGCTGAAGCCACCCACGGTAAACGGCAGCGAACCGGCGCTGGCCGTCAGTTGAAGCGCCAGCCGCTTGGTCAGAAAGTAATTGGCACCGGCTTCCAGATACGGATTTACGGAAAGATTTTGGGTACGCTGGCTGGCCGTCGTGACGCGCGACGTTTGGTAATTATACGTCTGGCTGACCTGTTCGGAGCCACCAACGTCCACCAAAACGCCCGCCCCGGCAAACACCAGGACCGGGTCAAACCGCCAATAACGACGCACGAACGGCGTCGTCGTGACGGAAATTTGCCGGTTCGTCGGCCGTAGCGTGACGTTGCGCAAACCGCCCAACACCGGCACGGTTGATTCGCCGAAACTCGACCGACCCGATACGGTTAAACCAAGCAGCCAGTTGTTGGCCACGAACCGCCCCGCCGTCAGGTTCAAATTGGGCAGCCAATTGGACTGCGAGTAAGTCGACTGGGGCGCTTCGCTTTGGTAGTAATTAACGGCAACGGAGCCGCTCAGGAGGCCGTTGCCGGTCTGCGTCTGCGCGCCGGCGTTCCAAGCAAGCAAAACGCCGGCCATTGCCAGGAGTTGTTTCTTCATCGAATTTAGAGGTTACGTTGATGGCAGTAAGGTAACCGATTTTGTCAAGGTATACCCGTGGCTACTGACTTTAAAATTTGTTAACTGGTCGTCCGTCGAGTGTAGGTCAATCGGGCGGAGTTGCTTAACTTTCCCACCAATCCGTTCACTGGCTTATTCATTATGCTTCGCTATACAGTATTGCTGATTGGTTGGTGGTTTGTTTCGACCGTATCCACGCCGACCGCGTTCGCCCAGAAGATTCACGCCCACAACGACTACGCCCAGCCCCGGCCGTTCGCGAACGCCTACGAGCAGCGCGCCGACTTCATCGAAGCCGACATTTGGCTCCAAGACGGTAAGTTGGTGGTTTCGCACGACAAGCCCCAAGCCGGTGCGCCCACGCTCGATTCGCTGTACCTCCAGCCGATTGTGGCCTTGTTCAAACAACACACCGACCGGGTCAGCCGGGATCGGGATTATACGTTCGGGTTGGTAGTTGACGTAAAAGACAATCAAGCCGAGGTCTTGCCCAAACTGCTGGCGATGTTGCAACAAAATCTGGTTTGTTTCAACCGGTCGGCCAACCCCCGAGCGGTGCAGGTCATTGTCAGCGGAAACCGGCCGAAAATTGACCAATACCTCGATTACCAACTAATTCAGTTCGACGGCCGGCCCAACGAGGTATACGACCAGGAAACGCTCGGCCGCGTGGCCCTCATCAGCGACAGTTTCCGTTCCTACTCCCGCTGGGATGGCACGGGCGATCTGCCTGACCTCGACCGCGAAAAACTCAAGCGCGTCATCAAGCGCGCCCATAGCGACGGCAAACCCATCCGCTTCTGGGCCATCCCCGACACCCCCACCGCCTGGAAGCAGCTAAAACGCTTAGGCGTCGACGTCATCAACACCGACAAGGTAACGGAAGCCGTGCAGGCGATGCGGTGAGTCGTCTTATTTTGCTTAAACTAATAGTAGTCTCTCCAGTAAACGTATGAAAACAGTAGGTTTACTATTAGCAACCCTATTTCTTCTAACTTCTTGTAAGAAGCAGTTAGCTTCTAATGAAATTATTATTGAGGGACACGTTAAAGGCGTTCCTGACGGTAAAGTATACTTGACCGAAGCTCGTTATTGGCAAGTTCATCTTGATTCAACTGAAGTGGCTAATGGCTATTTCACGTTTAAGATAAAAACAGATTCTTCGTTTGTACCGTATAAGGCAGCTATTCGGTTCGTTGATAGCTCGAAATCTACTAAAAACGGCAGTCTTTGGTTCCGCAATCATATGCTTGGAGCAGACAGCGCAAAATATATTGGGCAGACGTTTTATCTGGAGAAAGGGCGTACCAAAATAGAAGGCAATAATCAGAAGACGCCCTACTTAAGGGTATTTGCCGGAAAAGAAACTGATCTGATGTATGAGTATGAACGTATAGGCCTTTGTTCACCTGGTGTCGCCAATTACTCAAAGCGCTCACATAGAATTTCTTACCTTAAAAGCAAAATTGAACAACATCCATTTTCTTATTTCATACTACAAAGCATTTACTCCGTAAAAGAAGATTACTCAGAAGCTGAATTAAGTGAGCTTCTATCGTTATTTAATACCGATGTGCAAAAGTCTAAACTTGGTGGCCAATTCAGAGTTTACCTTGCTAACAGGGTAGACGCCAATCAACCTTATCCAGATCTACTTCTGTTAAACTCGACCAGTCAAAGACGTAAAATTATCGACCCAAATGCCAAAATAAACATGCTTGTTTTCTGGTCAAGTTGGTGTGGTCCATGCCGAATGGAGATTCCTCTGTTAAAAGAAATACAAAACAAATATCAAAGCAAAGAACTAAACTTAGTTAGCATCTCAATCGATGATAATGTAAGTGATTGGCGGAAAGCATTGAAGCAGGAAACAATGCCTTGGATGCAATGTATTGTTGATAACGATAAGATCGAAATGGTCAGACAGCAATTTAATTTCAATGCTATACCTCTTGTCGTCTTTACGGATAAAACCGGCAAAGAGATAGCGCGATACGCTGGTTATAGTAAGGAACGAAAAAATGAGTATGAGGCTGTAATCGAAAAGGCTATCGAGTGAGACAGATAATGTTCTTTGAAGCATCAGCATCCCATTCGGCAAATCTTGTACATGCGATACGATCACTTTAAACTCATAACAATTAATCAACCAAGCCGTCTTCCGGCTTATTATGTAAACCGACGTTTACTGACTTAGCCGGATAAATAATCCTCGCCTTAACGTAGCACGGCTACTGCCCGGCGAACGGTGTCCCGAAGATGCCGACGGCCAATTCTAACCAAATCAGGAACAGACCTGCCAGCAGCGCTACGCAAAGGGCGATTCGGTATTCGATTTTTGTTACGTTTCTCAACACAAGCTCACTCAGGAGGCCCGTGCCGAGCAGCAAGACACCCGCGGCCACGAAATCAGACAGTGTCCAGTTCACTTCATTCGTAAACTGCATCGCCACGAAGGGAATGAGCAACAGAAGTGCTACCGTGAGCAAAATACCGATGAGTCGTTTGTTGTGCGTAACCATGATTGTGGCCGTTTAGTAGTTAATAGCTAATTGCAAAAAGAACTTTGTGATGCAAAGTAAAGTAGACAATCTTGTCGGTCAAAACAATTCAAGACAAACTTTTCAAACGGTTGGTTTTCCAGAAACCTGAAATGATTCATTAAGCCCAATTCGTTGCCCTACAGCTTCTACTTGCCTTCACGAATTCATTCCCATCAGTAAATCAAAGCGCCATCCGGCTTATTCAGTAAACCAGCGTTTACCCACTTAGCCGGATGGATACTCCCCAACTCAAGAAAGCCCCGCTCGTGTACGATGTTGCCATCGTTGGCTCCGGTGCGGGGGGCGGCATGGCCGCCTACCAGTTAGCCAAAGCCGGCGCGAAAGTCGTTTTGCTCGAAGCGGGCGGTTACTACGACCCCGCCGACCCTAAGTACATTACCCAACTTAAATGGCCGTGGGAGTCGCCCCGGCGCGGAGCCAGCACGGCCGCCCGCTCCGGTGGCGATTTCGACGCGGCCTGGGGCGGCTGGGCCATCGACGGCGAACCGTATTCCTCCAAACCCGGTGGTGAGTTCCATTGGTTTCGGTCCAGGATGCTCGGCGGGCGCAGCAACCACTGGGGACGCATCTCGCTCCGCTTCGGTCCCGACGATTTCCGGCGCGGGTCGCTGACGGGCGTCGGCGACGATTGGCCCATTGGCTACGAGGACATGAAGCCTTATTATGACAAAACCGATAAACTCATCGGTGTTTTTGGCACGAATCTACCCGAATTTCCCAACGAGCCGGACGGGTATTTTCTGCCCCCGCCCAAGCCGCGGCTGCATGAACTGATGCTCCGGAAAGCCGGTAAAAGCATTGGCGTGCCGGTGGTTCCTTCACGGCTGAGCATCTTGACCAAGCCCATCAACAACGAGCGCGGAGTTTGCTTCTACTGCCATCAGTGCAACCGCGGCTGCCAGGCCTACGCCGATTTTTCGGCCTCGTCGGTGCTGTGCATTCCGGCCGTCAAAACTGGCAACGTCACGCTCATCAACGGCGCGATGGCCCGCGAAGTCCTGACCGATCCGCAAACCGGCTTGGCCACGGGCGTGAGTTACGTCGACACCCGCACCTTGCAGGAAGTTACCGTCCGCGCCAAGGCCGTGATGCTCGGCGCGAGTGCCTGCGAATCGGCCCGGATTCTGCTCAACTCGAAGTCGGCCCGCTTCCCCAACGGACTGGCCAACTCCAGTGGCGTAGTCGGCAAGTACCTGAACGATTCCACCGGGGCCAGCCGCTCCGGGTTTGTACCGGCCCTGATGGACCGCAAACGCTACAACGAAGACGGCGTCGGCGGGATGCACGTTTTTACGCCCTGGTGGTTAGACAACCGTAAACTCGACTTCCCGCGGGGCTACCACATTGAGTACGGGGGCGGCATGGGGATGCCCGGCTACGGCTTCGGCAGCAACATCGAGGCCATGCACGGTGTGGTGCCCGGTCGCGACGGTCAGATGAAGCCGGGCGGGGGCTACGGCGCGGGCCTGAAAGACGACTACCGGCGCTTCTACGGCGCGTACATCAGCATGTCGGGCCGGGGCGAGCCGGTGCCGCTGGCAAGCAACTACTGCGAAATTGACCCGGACGCGGTTGATAAATACGGCATTCCGACGCTGCGCTTCCACTACAAGTGGTCGGACCACGAGGTGAAGCAGGCCAAGCACATGCAGGATACGTTCGAGGAGATTATTCACGCGATGGGCGGCATCGCACTCGGTCCGAAACCCGGTCCGAACACCGCCCACGGTTATGGCTTGGCGGCTCCCGGCCGCATCATCCACGAAGTTGGCACCGTCCGCATGGGCAACGACCCGCAGAAATCCGTCCTGAACAAGTACCAGCAGGCCCACGACGTTAAAAACCTGTTCGTGGTCGATGCCGGGCCGTTTGTCTCGCAGGGCGACAAAAACGTTACCTGGACCATCCTGGCCGCTTCTATGCGCACGTCGGACTACCTCATCGACCAAGTCAAGCAACGGAATCTGTAGCAACGCAACCCGGCACTGCCGGCACGCGCTTGGAGGGCCATTCGGTGGGGCCGCTTTCAGCATCAACCGCAACATTAAACTAAAGCCGGGGCTGTATGCTCCGGCTTTTTCGCGTCAAATTCCTTTGAGCGAACGGTTAAATGGGCCTTGTAGCAGCGTAAACAATGTTTTTCGATCTTCCAACTTATTCCCTACCGGACAGACTAATGACGTGCTTGTTTCCTCGCCGGCCATGCGATTCGACTTATCCCCTGAACGCCTATTTATACCCGGTTGGACGTAAGTATGCAGTCGCTTTTATCTACACCTTCCTTTTTTTTTTTAGATGAAAACTAATTCATTAATTCGCACCGGCCGGTTGCTCTTACTGGCCGCCCTGGTGGTGGCCGTTAGCGCGCCAACTTTCGCTAAAACGGCCGCCATTGCCCAGGTCGTTACCCAAGGTCGCGACCACGCGTTAGTCTACCAGGAAGCTATTCCAAAGCGGTCCGGTGTGCTCATCCCGCAAAATCGTCAGGTACTGGATCAATTGACGAAGCGCCTGACGGACAACCGGTTGCTGGCGTCGGCCGCGACGGTAATCGGTTCAGGCGAACTGCCCCCGGCCACCGAGTCGGCGCAAACCGTGCTGACGGCCTATGAAATGGCCACGCAGTCGGGCTTCCGGGTCAATTCGTACATTACGCCCGAAGGCGTCTTAAA